>JBILJV010000012.1:0-47454 GCA_044377005.1 Bacteroidia bacterium | reverse complement strand
CTCAGGTTAACAACGCTATTATTTTTGATAAAATGATACATGATTTTGGAAATGTAAATGAAGAAAGTAATGAAGTGACTTGCGTTTTTACCTTTAAAAATATTTCTGACCAACCAATTAAAATATTAAGAGTTGAAACAAGCTGTGGATGTACTACTCCTCAATATTCCCGAGAGGAAATAAAGCCAGGGGATAGTGGAATTATTAAAGCAGTTTATGGAACCCGTGGAAGACCAAATAGTTTTAATAAAAACCTATATGTTCATTTTTCAAATTCAACAGCATTTCAAACATTGGTTATCAAAGGAAATGTAATACCTGCTGCTAACTTGGCTAAAAAACCACAAGAATATACAACTAATTATTCTAATTTGTCATTTACTCAAACGATAGCCTCTTTCCCTAAGTTAACTAAATACCAAATATTACATACAAAAATTAAAATATACAATTATAACGGTTATCCAATCAAAATTTTAGGTGTTAAATCAATGCCCGATTATGTAAGTTTAGATTTACAAGATAGTATTTTGGATGTGGATGATTCATTGGTTATAACTGTAACTTGTGATGGCAGTAAGGTTACAAAGATTGGAGACAATTATGAGCAAATTTCTTTGTTAACAGATGATGAAGGGAGTGATGTGAAAAGTATTTATGTTCACACAAATTTGCGCGAAGATTATTCTAAATTATCAGCTAAGGAATTAGCGATGGCTCCCGTTTTACACATTGACAAAACATTGCCATTAGATTATGGTGTTAAAACAGCAGGGGCTAGGTTCAAAGATGTCATAGTAATTACGAATAAAGGAAAAAAGGATTTAGATATTATTAAAGTAATTCCTAGTTGTTCATGTATTTCTTTTACTATTGCGAATCAAAAAATAAAACCAAACGAATCTGTTAAATTGTTCATAAATATAGATACTGTTAATCAGTCAATTGCACTACATAATAAATATCTTACAATTATCAGTAATGACCCTAAGAAACCTGAAATGAGTATTAAAATGATTATGGATATTAGACATTAAATAGAGTTATGAAAAGATTGATATTAAACGGAATTTTGTCACTTGTTTTTGGTTTAACAGGGGCTTATTTATTTCAAAATTTTAATTCCAATTCACAAGAAAACACTATTAGTTTACAAGATTTAAGAGCTACACTAGTCAATTATAACGGAACAGCAACTGAACAAAGTTTAAATTTTGTTTTAGCTTCTAAGGTAAGTACACCAAGTGTTGTTTTTATTAAAACAACATCAATGGTAAGACAAAGAAACCCATTTGGTTTTTTCTTTGATGGGTGGGATCCTTTTGGAAGTATAGGTCAAGTGAGTAGTACAGGCAGCGGAGTTATTGTTAGAAAAGATGGTTATATAGTAACAAACTTACATGTGATAAATGACGCTCAAACTATAGAAGTAGTTCTTAATAACAAGAAAAAAACCTACAAAGCTACTTTAGTTGGTACTGATCCATCTACTGATTTAGCATTATTAAAAATTGAGGCTGACTCACTTCCTGCTATCGCTATTGCCGATTCAGACCAATTAGAAATTGGAGAATGGGTCGTTGCTGTTGGAAATCCGTTTAATCTTACGTCAACTGTTACTGCAGGAATAGTAAGTGCTAAAGGAAGAAATATTAATGTAGTTAATAACCAATTTCCAATAGAGTCATTTATTCAAACAGATGCAGCAATTAATCCAGGCAATAGTGGTGGAGCGCTGGTTAATTTGAATGGAGAGTTGGTAGGAATCAATACAGCTATTTTCAGTAAAACAGGAAGTTATACCGGTTATGGTTTTGCAATTCCTGCTAATATTGTTTCTAAATCTGTTAAAGATTTAATTGATTTTGGAGAAATTCAAAGAGGATATCACGGAATGGAAATAGATGAAATTACAGAAAATAGTGAAAGGATAAATAAAACAACAAATGGGGCATTGGTTTTAAAAGTTTATCCGGATGGTCCAGCTACCAAAGCGGGTTTATTAAAAGATGATATTATTGTTAAAATTCAGAATAAAGCTATTTCAGGAAAGTCGTCGTTTGATGAAAATATGTCCTATTACAGACCGGGAGATAAATTGAAAATTAATGTTATAAGAAGTGGTTCTGAAAAAGAGTTAACATTAACTTTAACAAATTTAGATGGTGAAACTTCAATTAGAAAAAGACATGTTATTACATCTGTTAAATTAGGTGCAAGTTTTGAAGCATTATCAAAGGTTGAGTTGCAAAAATACAGAATACAAAATGGAGTTAAAGTAACTCAAGTTAGTGGTGGATTAATTGGAAGTATGAATATTGAGGAGGGTTTTATTTTCGTAAAGTACAATGGTCAGGCATGTATTAACCCAGAAGATTTGGTTAAGCAACTCGAAAATGCTGGGGGTAGAATGCAAATAGAAGGAGTGGGTGCAGATGGAGGAAGTAGAATTTATAACTTTTATTATTAGTAAAGGTTTTTTTTTATATATTCTATTTATCTGTTAAATACTGGAATTTATAATTTGGGAAAAAAAGCATCAATAATATGATGTATTTCCTCTTCTTTTTTATTGTTAATGATGCTAATAATGTCATACCTAATTTCAACATCAGTTAATTTGTTTAAATAACAATAATAGTCTGCAATTTTGGCTAAACTTTTTTGTTGAGTTGGACTTACAAATTTTTCCGGATATCCAAAAAAACTACTCGTCCTTGTTTTAACTTCAATAAAAACAAATAGAGAGTCTGTTTTAGCTATAATATCAACTTCGTTTTTGCCTGACCTCCAATTGCGCTCAAGGATAACATAGCCTTTATTAATTAAAAAAGCACATGCAATATCTTCCCCATTTTTGCCCGTAATATTATGTTGGGCCATAGTCTTGTTAGTCTACGTTATTATGAAGGTATTTGTTACCGCCTTCTTTAAATCTAGGGGCTTTGTTGTCTTTTTCTTCCTCAAGAAATACGTTTGAAATGTCTCCGTCTTTAGGAAGTTCTTCAAAAATAACTTGATGACGTAAATAAGCAGGTGTATTTAAATCGTTGTTGTTAATTGGTTTGTGCTCAGTAGAAATGATTCTATCAAACGTAGGATTTGTAGTGGTTCTAAAATTAAATTCAATTGATTTAGGTACCTCTTTTTGAACGGGTTTGTCTAAATTAGTAAAGTCTATTTCTATGACACCCGATTCTTCATATTCTATCATTTCTTCAATTTTTGTTTCTGTTTTAAAAACATTTAAATTTTCTAAATGAACAATGTTTCTATTTTTTTCAAACCCTGTAGCAACAACAGTAACAGATAATTCGTCACCTAAACCTTCACTTTGTGTTAAGCCATATTTTAAGTTAGCATTTTTGCCTGCTTCTTGTTGCAAGAATTCGCAAATTGCCGAAATTTCATTGGTATATGGTTCTTCATTTCCAAAACAGATATTCAACAAAATATGTTCTGCTCCTTCAATGCTATTATCGTCGAGAAGTGGAGAGTCTAATGCCATTTGAGCAGCATTTAAAGCGCGGTTATCTCCTGTGGATAAACCTGTTCCCATAATTGCTCTACCACTGTTTTCTAAAGCGGTTTTAACATCTCTGAAATCCACATTCATATATCCTTCTACAGTTATAATTTCTGCTATGCCTTTTACAGCAGTGCATAAAATATCGTCAGCTTTGCTTAATGATTCTCTGATTCTAAGGTTAGAATACATTTGAATAATTCTCTCATTATTAATAACCAAGAGAGCATCAACATGTGGTTTCAATTCTTCAATTCCTTTTTCTGCTTTTTCGGATTTTAATGGACCTTCATTTTTGAACGGTTTTGTAACGATACCGACGGTTAAAATTCCCATTTGTTTTGCTTTTTGAGCAATAACAGGCGCAGCTCCTGTTCCAGTTCCTCCACCCATTCCAGCTGTAATAAACAACATTTTAGTGTTGTGTTTAAGCGCCTCTTCTATGTGATTGATGCTTTCTAATGCACATCTTTTTCCAAATTCAGGGTCGCCGCCTGCACCTAAGCCCTCGGTTAAACTACTTCCTAACTGGATTTTGTTTTTAATAGGACTTTTTTCAAGATGTTGAGCATCTGTATTGCATAAAAAGAAATCAACCCCAATAATGCCTCTATTATGCATATAGTTAACAGCGTTACTGCCACCACCACCAACTCCCATTACCTTAATAATTGAGGATTGTTCTTTTGGTAATTCTACTTTAAAATAACTCATAATTTTTTATTATTTATTGTAATCGTCTGTCCCACTGTCATCTTTTATCCATTGTTTGAAACTCCCTATAAAACCAAGGAATTTACTTTTATTTTCTATGCTCGTAGGTTTTATAATTTTTGACTTGTTCTCAGGTCTAATATTGTTATTGTCCATGTCTTTAAAACCTTTTAAAACCAAGCCAATACATGTTGCATACATCGGGCTTTTTACTTCATCAACCAATCCTTTACCACCTAAGTGTGGGTCAGGTAATCCTATTTTTACTTCACAACCTAAAACATAAGAAGCCAAATTACTCAAATCTTTTAATTGTGCACCACCACCAGTTAATACAACCCCTAAGTTAAGTTTGTTTTGATAACCAGAAAGTTTGATTTCTTCATTTACCATTTCTAATATTTCTCTCATTCTAGCATGGATAACATGAGCCAAGTTGCGTTCAACTATTTCTTTAGGTTTTCTATCACCTATTCCTTTAACTGAAATAACAGTATTGGTTCTAGCACCTTGTGGGGTAGCATGTCCGTGTTTTACTTTAACTAATTCTGCTTGTTTTTCAATGATTTTAAAAGCATCAACAATGTCTGCTGTAATGATTTCTCCACCGTAAGGAATAACCGCTGTATGTCTGATTTTGCCATCATGGAAGATTGCTAAATCTGTAGTACCTCCACCAATGTCAATAATTGCAATACCGCTATTGATTTCCTCTTCCGACAAAACTGCATGTGCTGAAGCTATCGGTTCAACAATTACATCACTTGCTATTAAACCTGCATTTTCAACACATTTCACTATTGTTTTTGCTGCACTAACTCTACCTGTAACAATATGGTATTTACATTCAAGCTTTGTTCCTTGCATTCCAATTGGTTCTTTGGTTGGAAAACGATTGTCAATGTTGTATTCCTGTGGAAGTGCATGTAATATTTTAGAACCTGCATCTACCACTATTCTAAATTGCTCTTTGTTCATGTCTTCCAATTCTTTGGCGGTAATTTCTGATTCAGAGTTTTCTCTGATTCTTACCCCATTTTGTTGGAAACTTCTAATATGTTCTCCCGCAATACCAACATGAACAGCATTAATTTCTACATTAGAAATACTAGAGGCTTTTGCTACAGCATGTTTAATGGCTTCTACTGTTTTGGTTATGTTTGTTACTTCACCTCTCATAACACCACCTAATGACGGATGGGAACCAACACCTAAAATGTTGATTTTACCATATTCATTCATTTGTCCCACTATGGCACATACTTTTGTAGTGCCAATATCTAATCCTACTATTAAATTATTTTCTGACATGTTTTTATTTAATTTCTTTTTTCTGCAACTATTTGACCTTTGTACTTTAAATTGATTCGACTGTATTTGTCCCAACCAATAGTGTTTAATCCTTTACTATAAACAGTTTTTAGGTTGTTAAATTTTTCTTCTATAAATAGTGCCGAACCAAATACAATACTATGATTTCCTACCTTAGGAATCAATATTATGTCCATAAAATTATCTACATACAATTGTTCAATTTGTGATTTCCAAAAGGGATGTTCATTACAATAGTTCACAATTGATGTAATATCTTTTAATACTTGACTACTCGTAAAGTTAGAATCTGTAAGGCTTTCAGTGATATTTCCGTTTACAATAATTACCCTTGGTGTGAAGTCTGAACCTGCTGGAAACTTGTATCCATTTTTTGATACATAATACGTTTGTCCTGTACTTGAATACACTCTTAAGATAGCTTCTCGTTGTTTTATTTTGATGAATAATTGTCCTGATTGGTCAAGTAAAATATCTGCATTTTCGATAAATGGATTTTTTTCTAGCTGTTTTTCCATTTCAGATATGTTTAATTCTTTGACATAGAGTCCGTTTGTTAATGGATTTGCAAGCCGCTCATTGATAATCGAAATTAATTTACTGCTGTCTATAAAGTTGATTTCATTTGATTTTTTAATGTCAATCTTTATGGCTTTTACTTTTAAATCATTTTCATTTTTGTTTATGAATATAGCAAATAAAACTAAACACACACCCATGCCTATCCACACCCCTGTGTTCCAAATTTTGTTGCTTTTTATGTATTCAAAAAACTTAAGCATTTTGGTATATTTCTGTAATTGGTTTTATCAATTGGTCTATATTTCCGGCACCCATTATTAATAGCAATGGGACCTGTTTTTCCTTGAGCTTTTTTAGTATGTTATCATGTGAAATTAATGCCACTGGTTTTTTCATCTTTAAGGCTAAATATTCGCTATTTATTCCTGGAATAGGTAATTCTCTCGCTGGATAAATATCCATTAACCAACATTCGTCTAACAAATCAAGTGATTCTGCAAATTCATCTGCAAAATCTCTGGTTCTTGAATACAAATGTGGTTGAAAAATGCCAATAATTTTTTGATATGGATACAATTCTTTGACAGATAATATAAATGAACTTAACTCTGTAGGATGATGAGCATAATCATCAATAACAATATTGTTTTCTTGTTTAATAATGTATTCAAATCGTCTTTTTACTCCTAAGAACTTTGCACAAGATTTAACTATTGATTTTATTGGGAGCCCTATTTTTAAACAAGCCGTTATTGCGGCTGTGGTATTTTCTACATTGTGAAAGCCTGGAATACCATTGCAAACTTCAACAGATATTTCGATATAATTATACTGAAAGTGAAATTGTCCTTCTTTGATGTTAATATCGCTAATGATGGCTTTGCAATTTTCATCTTTACCATATTTGATGTTATCAATTTCCTCTTTAATTTCTGCTTTTTCGCAAATAATTTTCTTTCCATTTGCTTTTGTATTCTTCAAAAACTCATGAAATGATTCAATTACATCGGCATGCTGACCGTAAATATCCAAATGGTCGGCATCGGTTGAGGTTACTATGGCAATATTGGGTTTTAAATGAAGAAAACTACGGTCATATTCATCAGCCTCCACAACAATAATATCTTCTTTTAATAACTTAATTCCATCTGTTTTGTGAATGTAATTTGAGTTTAAATTAGTGCTTATTCCGCCAAGGAATGCTGTAAAATTAATGTTGTTATCGTTTAAAATATGTGCAATTAAACAACTGGTTGTGGTTTTGCCATGGGTGCCTGCAATAGCAATAGTATATTGATTTTCGGAAATTAATCCAAGTATTTCGGCTCTTTTAAAAAGCTTAATTCCAAGAGACAAAAGATGTTGTTTTTCCTTGTGTTCATTAGGGATTGCTGGAGTGTAAATCACTATCCCTTTGTTTTGTAATATTTCTTCAGGGATTACATTAATGTCTTCATTATAATGGATGTCAAATCCCTCTTTTTCAAGTTGAATAGTAAAGTCATTTCTGGTTTTATCGTATCCACTTACCTGAATACCGATTGAATTAAAATATCTAGCAATAGCGCTCATGCCTATTCCACCAATGCCAATAAAATAGGCTGTTTTAATATCAGTTAATTTCATAGGATTATTTGTTCTATTACGTTTACAATTCTTGCACTAGCATCTGGTTTTGCCATTTGCTTAATGTTGTTTGATAGAGATTTTTGAAGTTCTTTGTTTTTGTTTAAATCAGTTATTACCGAATTTATTGTAGTAATGGCTTCACTGTCTTTTACTAAAATTGCTGCATTATTGTTACTTAATGATTGTGCATTTTTAGTTTGATGGTCATCAGTAACATTTGGTGAAGGGATTAAAATGACTGGTTTTCCTACTATTTGTAATTCGCTAATAGACAATGCGCCAGCTCTTGAAATAATCATATCTGCCGCGGCATAAACTTCTGTCATATTTTGAATAAAAGGACTGATTATAAGGTCTTTTTTTTCGGGGATTTCGTTTTTGTAATTTTTCCCCGTTTGCCAATAAATGCTAATCGATTGGTTCAAAATATTTGCAAAGTTTTTTGCAAGTGCGTTGTTAATCGTTCTAGCCCCTAAACTCCCACCAATAACCAATAAAAGTGGTTTGTTTTTGTCAAAACCAAGCTTTTCTTTCATTTCTGATTGTGAGAATTGAGATACATTAAGTATATCTTGCCTAACAGGATTTCCTGTGAAAATAATTTTGTCATTGTCAAAAAATTGAAACATATCGTCATAAGC
Organism: Bacteroidia bacterium; assembly: GCA_044377005.1. Taxonomy (GTDB): domain Bacteria; phylum Bacteroidota; class Bacteroidia; order NS11-12g; family UBA955; genus JABMMZ01. Next base: position 39,090 of record JBILJV010000012.1, on the reverse strand, counting down.
GACACAACATTTAGTGCTTTTTTTACTTAAAATTCTATTGGTTAGTCCAGGGTATGAATTTTGTTCTTGAATGACAGTTGGAATTTTCATCAAGTTTGCAACATATAGAACTGCAGCACTTGCATAGCCACCCACACCAATGACACAGTCAGGATTATGTTTTTTTAGTATTCGGAAAGATAAGTAAAGGCTTGCAATTAATTTAAAAGGGACTAATAAATTTTTTAGAGTTAGTTTCCTTTGAATGCCTGCAATAGGAAGGCCGATAATAGAATAGCCTGCTTGAGGTACTTTTTCCATTTCCATTTTGTGCTGTGCCCCTACAAATTGGATTGCTGCATTGGGATAACGGTTTTTTATCTCATTTGCAATAGCAATAGCCGGAAAAATATGTCCACCAGTGCCACCACCCGATATAATAACTGATTTAATTTCCTTCATTGTTCGCAATATTAGTTTCAGTTTGATTGTTTTGTTCTTCAACAGTTCTGCTAACACTTAGCAAAACACCAAATGCAGCACTTGTGAAAATGATACTAGTTCCACCCATACTAACCAATGGGAGCGTAAGTCCTGTTACGGGAAATAAACTACTAGCTACTGCCATATGGATAAAAGCTTGAAGCGATAAGCTAAATGCCAAACCAACCGCAAGAAGGGCCCCAAATGCTTTTGGACTTTTTATAACTATTCTTATGGATCGATAAAGGATTAATAAGTATAGTCCCATCACTGTTATACCTCCAAATAGTAATCCGAATTCTTCAATAATAACAGCAAAAATAAAATCAGAATATGGGTGAGGTAGGTAGGCGCTTTGTTCTCCTTTTCCTGGACCTTTTCCAAAAAGTCCACCTGATGTAATGGCTATTTTAGCTTGAACGGTTTGAAAACTCTCAGTAGAATCTCCACCACTAAAATTCTCAATCCTTGCTTTCCAAGTGGCAAATCGCCCTGGAAGTAAGTCGTCAGGTGCGTTTTTTAAAGTTAAATAGCCTATTGTTAAAAAACTAGCTGATACTAGTGTTAATATGAATAGAAACTTTAAATTAGTATTGCCAATAAACAAGAGTAAGCATGAGGTGAAAAATAATACAAGTGAAGTACTTAAATTTTCGGGTAATATCAACGCACATATTACAATGATCCATGCCAAGATTTTCAAAAAGCCCTTCCAGGAGTTCAATTCTTCCTGTTTTTTTGATAAATATCTTGCAATGAACATTATGAGTGCGAACTTGGCGTAATCGCTGGCTTGAAATGTGATTCCTAAAATTGTTATTGTTCTTTTTGCGTCATTAATGTCATGTCCAAAAATTAAAGTAGCTAACAATAAAGGGACTGCCACAAAAATGGCAATTTGCGATATTCTTGAAAAATACACGTAATCCAATAAATGGAAAAAGTACATTAAGAAATAGCCGCCAAATAAAAATAAAATATGCCTAAAAAGAAAGTATTCAGTATTGCCTCCAAATTTTTTGAAAGCCAAAGAGCCCGTTGCACTGTATACCTCTATTAAGCCTATACTTGTTAGGCAAAATATAGCTATCCAAATGTATGGGTCGCCTTTAAATTTTAACTTTCCAATTTGCATATTTTATGTTTACAAATTTCTAACAGCTTGTTTGAATTGATTGCCTCTGTCTTCGTAATTAGCAAATAAATCAAAACTTGCACATGCAGGTGATAATAATACTGCGTCGCCTTTTTTTGCAAAAGTTTTTGCAACTAACGCGGCTTCTTCTGCACTCGATGTATTAATCATTAAGTCAACATGTTTGCCAAATGCTGAATGGATTTTACTATTGTCTAATCCTAGGCAAATAATCATTTTAACTTTCTCTTTTACCAAAGGAACTATACTCTCATAGTCATTTCCTTTGTCAACGCCACCAGCTATCCAAATAACAGGTTTGTCCATGCTTTCTAGTGCATACCAAGCTGAATTTACATTAGTTGCTTTACTGTCATTAATGTATTCCACTCCTGCGATATTAGCGACATGTTCCAATCGGTGTTCTACATTTTGAAAGTCAAGCAAGCTTTCGCGGATAGTTTCTTTGTTGATGTTTAAAACATTAGCGGCAATTGCAGCTGCCATGTTATTGTAAGTGTTGTGGATGCCTTTAATGGCGAAATCGTTGATAAACATATTGAATTGATTTGAAGGGTTTTTAGGGTTAAGGAAATAAGCTATTTTGTCTTTTACGTATGCACCATTTTCTAGAACATTTTCGTAAGAAAATGTAATTTTTTGAGCTTCTATTTTGTGAGTTTTTACATAATCATTAACGACATTATCATCCTCGCAATAGATAAAGGTGTCATTCTTATCTTGATTCATACAAATTCTAAATTTAGAAGCTATATAATTTTCAAACTGATAATTGTAACGGTCGAGATGGTCAGGAGTAATATTCGTTAAAATTGAAATATTAGGTTTAAATTGATAAGTATTGTCTAATTGGAAACTGCTAATTTCTAATACATAGAAGTCGAAGTTAGAAAGTGCAACTTGTCGGGCATAACTTTTGCCAATATTCCCGCCCAAGCCAACATTAAAACCTGCTTTTTGTAATAAATGGTAGCACAATAGGGTTGTAGTTGTTTTACCATTAGTTCCTGTTATAGCAATGTGTTTGGCTTTGGTATATTGACAAGCAAATTCAATTTCAGAAATTATTGGAATTTGTTTTGCTATTGCTTTTTGAATAATCTCTACTTTGTCAGGTATGCCAGGGCTTTTAATGATAATATCTGCATTCAATATAAGTGCTTCTGTGTGTTGGTTTTCTTCAAAATCTACACTCAAAGAGTAAAGCTCATTTTTGTAAGTTTCAGAAATAATTGATTTGTCACTAACAAACACATCAAATTGATGTTTTTTTGCTAATACTGCACAACCAGTTCCACTTTCACCAGCACCTAATATGACTATTCTTTTTGACAATGTATTATCTTAGTTTTAGAGTAATAATGGATAAAATTGCTAGGATAATTCCTATGATTAAAAAGCGAGTTACGATTTTAGCTTCGTGAAATCCCTTTTTTTGATAATGGTGATGAATAGGTGACATTAGGAAAATTCTTCTCCCTTCGCCATATTTTTTCTTAGTGTATTTAAAGTATCCTACCTGAAGAACCACACTTAAATTCTCGATTAAGAAAATGCCACACAGTATTGGAATTAGTAATTCTTTTCTTATAATAATTGCCAATGCAGCAATGACACCACCTAGCATTAAACTTCCGGTATCGCCCATAAAAACTTGAGCAGGATAACTATTATACCACAAAAAACCTATACACGCCCCAACAAATGCTCCAGCAAAAACAAACAATTCTCCTAAATAGGGGATGTACATTATGTTTAAGTAGTCCGCAAATAAAATATTACCAGACAAGAAAGCGAATAACCCTAGTGTTGTTCCAATAATAGCAGATGTTCCCGCAGCTAATCCATCAATACCATCAGTTATGTTTGCACCATTTGAAACAGCAGTGATGATAAAAATGACGATTAGAGTGTATATAATCCATCCGTATTTGCTGTTCATTCCTAAGCCATTGGTTATTTTTTGGTAATCAAATTCGGAATGCTTAAAAAATGGAATAGTTGTTTTAAGTGTCTTTTCGTTTTTAATAAAGTAGCTAGTGCCGTTTATTACAGTTTTGTTTAAACCAATTGTATCAATTTTAAACTGAATGGCCTCTTGTTGGGTGTAATGATTGGTTATAACAACAGCTTTGTTGAAATAAAGAGTTAATCCTACAACAAGTCCAACAATTATTTGACCTAGGATTTTAAATCTTCCTGACAATCCTTCCTTATCTTTTTTAAATACTTTTATGTAGTCGTCTATAAAGCCTATTAAGCCAGTTAATACAGTAACAACAATCATTAATATTACATAAACATTGTTTAGTCTAGCAAGTAATAATGTCGGAATAAGTATGGCTGCTAACATAATAAGTCCACCCATAGTAGGCGTGCCTTTTTTAGCGTTTTCACCCTCAAGACCTAAATTTCTGATTGTTTCAGAAACTTGCATTTTTTGCAGCAATTGAATTAATCTTTTGCCAAAAACTGCTGAAATGGTAAGTGATAAAATTACAGCTAAAGCCATTCTAAAGGTAAGGTATTTCCATACTCCTAGGCCTATAAAATCGTACTTTGTGTCGAGGTATGTAAAAAAATGATACAGCATTATTGTATTTCTTTAAATAATTCTTGAATAATAATTCGGTCGTCAAATGGGTGCTTAACCCCATTTATTTCCTGATATGTTTCATGTCCTTTTCCAGCAACAAGAATTAAGTCGCCTTTTTTGCAAAGCATTATCCCTGCTCTTATAGCTTCTTTACGGTCACTGATTTTAAGTATTTTTTTGTAGTCACTTGCTTGTATCCCAAGCATCATTTCTTCGATAATTTGCTGAGGATCTTCATTTCTTGGATTGTCGCTTGTTAAGATAACTTTATTGCTTTTTTGTGCCGCAATTCTTCCCATCTCAGGTCTTTTATCTTTGTCTCTGTTTCCGCCACATCCCAATATGCTAATGAGTTGTTCGTTTTGTGAACGAATGTTATTAATAGTGTCAAGTACATTTTCTAATGCATCGGGCGTATGAGCGTAATCTACAATTGCAACTACACCTGCACTGCTTTTGTATATTTCAAATCTGCCATTGACACGGTTTTGTTTCGAAAGGTGTTGAATTATGACTTCTCTCTCTTCGCCTAATAAAAAAGCAACAGAATAAGCTGCTAATAAATTGTATGCATTAAACTTGCCTACTAAGTTGTACCAAGCTTCTATTTGGTCTATTTTTAAAAGTAAACCATCAAAGTCTGATTCAATAATTTTGCAATTAAAATCAGCCATGGTTTTTAATGCATAACTATATTTGTTTGCTTTAGTGTTTTGTAGCATTACACTTCCATTTTTGTCATCTTTATTTGTCAAAGCAAAAGCATCGTTAGGAAGCATATCAAAAAATCCTTTTTTGGCTTGGATATAATTTGCAAAAGTTTTATGGTAATCCAAATGATCGTGTGTGATATTTGTGAATACGCCACCATCAAACAATAATCCATTTATACGGCCTTGAACAATGGCATGTGAGCTAACTTCCATAAAGCAATATTCACAACCAGCCTCTACCATTTGTGACATTAAAAAATTAAGTTTAATTGGGTCAGGTGTGGTGTGCGTGCTGTTGTATTTTTGTGTACCTATAATGTATTCAACGGTACTGATAAGTCCGCATTGGTAACCCAATGAAGTAAATAAATGATATAAAATACTGGTACAAGTTGTTTTCCCATTTGTGCCAGTAACTCCAACCAGTTTGAAGTGTTGAGAAGGGTTTTCGTAATAGGCGGAAGCAAGAAAGCCACAACTTTGTTGAACATCCTCAACCAATAAATAAGTTACTTCTGAATTTATGTCTTTTGGCATTGTACTACAAACAATAACAGAAGCGCCCATTTCTATCACATTAGTAATGTATTGATGTGCATCGGTACTAGTGCCTTTAATTGCAAAAAACATTGCATCTTTTTTTGCCTCACGAGAGTCAAGCGTTAAAAAACTAACTTGTGTATCCAATGAGCCAAAAACCTCAATAGAGTTTTTATAGTTTTTGATGATATCTTTTACAGTTTTTATCATAATGATAGTTTTAAGTAAACAGTAGAACCTTTATTGATTTTTGATTGAGCTGGTATTGATTGCTGAACTACACTTCCGGCACCACTTATAATGACTTTTAATCCACGATTTTCTAATAAATAAACGGCGTCTTTTGCGCCCATACCTATTACATTGGGAACCATGTCTGCTTGAGTTTTTAATTCGAGTAAATTGATGGATTTAACATCATAATTAGTTCTAACCCATTCTGTTTCTGCTATATCTGAAAGGGTTTTACTGCTAATTTGCAACTGATTCAATACATTTTTAATGTCTGTTCTATTTCCATTTTTTACAGTTGGTACAGAGGTCAGTGAGGTTTGAACCAATGGTTTGTGAAAGCTTAAGTTGGTGCTGTATACTTTGTCTGCTACTTCTTTAAATACGGGTCCTGCAACCAATCCGCCATAATAGACACCAGTTGTTGGTGCATTAATAACAACTATACAAGTGTATTGAGGGTTATTAGCTGGGAAATAACCAACAAATGAGGCTTTGTGTGAAGATTTGTTATAGCCACTTCCATTTGTTGCTATTTGTGCAGTACCTGTTTTGCCAGCAACTTTATAATCGAGTGCTTTCAAATTAGTGGCAGTGCCATTTTCTACAACCCCTTCTAACATTTGTTTTAATACTTTAATGGTTTCGGGTTTGCATATTTTCTTGTTTAAAATAACAGGTTTGTTTTTATAAATAGATTTGCCATAGTCTTTAATTTCTTTAACTATAAATGGTTTAATCATTTCACCTTGATTGGCAATGGCATTGTAGAAAGCAAGAATTTGCAATGAGCTAATTTCTAGTTCATAGCCGATACTCATAAACGGAAGGGAAGTGCCACTCCAAGTTTTGTCTTTTGTGTTTTTGAGTTTTGGGAATCGGGTTGATTTAATGTCAAAGTCCAATGATTCATGTAAACCCAAATTGAATGCGTGTGCTAAGAATTTATCAGGATTGTTTTTGTAATGTTTTTGAACAGTTTTAGCAATCCCAACATTGCTTGAGTGCTCAAATGCATATTGGAAAGTAACGTATTTAAATGGAGATTTGTGAGCATCAACCATTTTTAAAGGACCAAATTTGGTTTCGCCCCATTCTATATCGATAGAATCGTTTAAATTTACATATCCATCTTCGATAAGTGCAAGCGCACTGAGTAGTTTGAAAGTACTTCCCGGATCGGAAAATTCATTGATTGCATAGTTTTCAGCTTCATAACATTCGTTGTTTTCGTTGCGTTTTAAATTAGCAATTGCTTTAACTGCACCTGTTTTAACTTCCATTAAAATAACAGAGCCATGGTCTGCTTGGTTAGCAATTAAACACTTTTTTAAAGCATTTTGAGCCACATCTTGAATGTTAATGTCAATAGTGGTGTAAACATCAAAACCATTTTTAGGGTCTATTTCTTTATTATCGTCTATTGGTTTCCATACGCCACCATAGGATCTTTGTTCTAAACGCTTTCCTAAAGTGCCACTTAGCATTGAATCATAAGCGCCTTCTAATCCAATTTTAATCCCCGATTGATTGGTGTAACCTATGGTTCGTCTTGCTAATTCACCAAATGGAATCTCTCTCTTGAACTGCTCAATTTTAATAAAACCGCCTTTGTATTTTCCTAAATTAAACAAGGGCCATTTTCCCATGTTTTTTGCAGTAGTATAGTCAACATCCTTCTTGAGTAGTAAATATCTTTCGCCTTTGTTTCGAGCAGCCACTATGTATTGTCTCCATTCCGGATATGTTTTATCTCTGAATTCTATAGATAGTAACAACGCCAAACTGTCTATTTTTTTGAAGAAATAATCATTGGTCATGCCATCAACTTTCGTGTCCATTCTAATTTCATATTTTGGAATACTTGTAGCTAGTAAACTACCATCATCCGAAAATATATTTCCTCTCGAAGCTTGAACTGAACGCCATTTTGTGCTCTGTGCTAAACTTATTTTTTTGTATTTATCAGATTGGTAAACTTGGAGTTTGAAAATTTGAATAAAAATAACCACGGCAAATCCAAGGATTAGCAAAAATGCTATCCATGAACGCAGTAATATGGCTTTTTTCAAATTCATGTTTAATCTTTCTTAAGGATAATTGGAGGCGTTGTTAATTCTTTTAAACCCTCAGTTTCTAGTCTTTTTGAAACTTCACTCGGATTGCTTTTTTTCATTAAGTTGCTTTTTACACTGATGTATTCAGACCTTAATTCATTGATTTCTTTTTTTAACTCATCTTCGTTTTTTAAGCTTTTAACGTGGAAATGAGACAGAGAGACATATAATATAGTGGTAAAAACCAATAGGAGTATTACCGGAATAATGTCGTTAAGCTGTTCTTTTTTGATGAAAAAAGTAAATTCACTAATCTTGTTGATAGTTGAATCTACATTGTTTTCAATAACAGGATTTTGAGTTTGCTCTATCGGTTTTGATCTAAACTTGTTCATAGTTTTTCAGCAATTCTTAATTTAGCAGAACGGGCTCTTTTGTTAATACCAATTTCCTCTTCACTTGGAATAATTGGTTTTTTGGTTATGACTTTAAAAGGGGTGTTTTTGTTCCCGAAAAAATCTTTTGAAACTTCTCCATCTACATGACCCGAGTTGATAAAGTTTTTTACCATACGGTCTTCCAATGAATGGTAACTCATTATAACCAATCTTCCTCCTGGTTTTAAGCAATCAACAACATTTTCTAGCAGCATTTCCAAAGCACTCATTTCATCGTTAACAGCTATTCTTAAAGCTTGGAATACTGGAGATAAATATTTACTTTCTTCCCTGGTTGGAATACAATTTTTTATTGCAGTTTTAAAATCTTGAATAGTAACAATACTTGCTTGTTTTCTATAAGTGAGTATAGATTGAACTAATTTAAAGGCGTTTTTAATTTCGCCATATAAATTGAAAATTTTAAGAAGCTCTTGTTCGCTGTAATTCATTACAATGTATGCTGCAGTTAACTGGTTTTTTTGGTCCATACGCATGTCCAAAGGACCTTCCAAACGGTGAGCAAATCCTTTTTCACCCTCGTTTATTTGAAAAGAAGAAATACCTAAGTCGCCCAAAATGCCATCAACAGGTGCTGCATTTAGATAAATTAAAAATTGTTTTAAATACTTAAAGTTGTGATTGATGAAAACACAACGCTCATCGTCAGGGATATTTTGTATGGCATCAGAGTCTTGGTCAAAAACATAAAGTTTACCGTTTTCGTTCAATTGACTTAAAATCGCTTTGCTGTGTCCACCACCACCAAAAGTTAAGTCCACATAGGTGCCGTCTTTTTTAATCTGAAGTCCGTCTAGGCACTCCTTTAACATTACGGGAATATGATATGCCTCATTTGTTTTCACCATTGTCCGTAGAATTGTTTAATTGTTGATTGCCCATTAATTCTTCAGCCATTTTAGAGAATTCTTCTTCGTCAAACTTCAATTCCTCGTCGTAATGTTTCTTATCCCAAATTTCAATTTTGTGATTGTAACATGAAATAATAATATCGTCTTTTAGTGAAGCGTAGTCAATTAAAGAATTTGGAATATTTATTCTACTATTACTATCAATAGAGACAATATTAGCACCGTTGTTAAATTGACGAATAAATTTCCTTGCGTTTCGGTTGAAGTCATTTAAAACATTCAACTTTTCTGTTTCCATATTCCAATCAACAGAAGTATATAAAACTAAACATTTTTCAAAGCCTCTGTTTATAACCATTGTTTTGGCATCTTTATCTTCAATTTGAGCGCGCAACTTTACAGGAAGAATGATTCTTCCTTTGTTGTCTATTTTACACTCAAATTCTCCTATAAATCTGGCCATGAAATGGTTTTAATTAATTACTCGGTAAAAATAAATCTAAAATCCCCACTTTCCTCCACTTTCCTCCACTTTGTTGATAAATATTTATAGCTATGTATTTAATTAATTGTAATTCAATTGATTAATATGTTTATTTCGCTATGTTTTTAGGCGATAAAATGTTCTTTTTTAGGACTTATTAGGGTGTGTGGCCAAAAAAATGAACAGTTAAAAAAGTAAGATTTTGCCCAAACACATCAGAAGTGTGTTTTTTTTGGGTAGAAAGTTTAAGGTAAGAAAAGACAGTTTATTTTTGCTGAATTATTTCAGTAAAAAAAGTGTTTGTAAGCCTTGAAGAAATTAAGTCAAAAGTTGTTATTAGAGTTCTTTGAATTATCCTATAATACGGTCGAAATCGGGTTCGTATTTTTTGAAATCTTCTTTAAGTGTCCAAACGTAAACTTGGTAAAATCCGTTTTTGCCTTCAAGTATGGCTTTTTTGCCTTGGGAGTATGTTTTTTTGTCTCCTAGTTTAATTTCAGTTTCTATTTCCAGAATTTCACCCTTCATACCATTTACTTTTATTTCTTTTTGAAGGAGTGTTTTTGTAGGTAATTCGGTTAAAGCATCTTGATTGTTTTTTAAAATTAAAACATAGTCCTCAAGTGACATATCCTCATATCCATATTGGATTAATGTATCTTTATGTTCATCTAACACCAAGCAATAAAATTCTTTTTTCTGATTGCTGTATGACATACTTGCTTCGGTAGAGAGTGTACTGTCGGGTGAAAGAAAGGAAGGGTATTCTACCTTATATTTATTTGAAGCTGTAAATGTTTTCCATTCTGTTTTTAGTTGATTACAAGCCGTTAATATTAAAACAGTTATTGTTAGATAAAAAAATGAGATTTTGTGCAACTTCATCGATAAAAAATTAATTAATGCAATTTTACATCAATTAATCGGGTTTTTATTTATTTTTGTTTTGCCTATTTTTATGAAATCATTTGTATTATATGATTATTTTGGATTGGAACTTTATTTCCAAGGGGAATCCACATTGCCTATTACTATATATGGTAAAAGAGGGAATTTAAAAGCTGTAAAAACTATTTTACTAAAGGACGGATTACTTGATGGAATTAAAGACAATAAAGTTGATAACCCTTTAGACGATTCCGACCAGGTGTTATTTAATCAATTGGTAGAACGCAATGTTACCGAAATTATTAAATCATGGATAGATATCTATGTTTATGGCATAAAAAAACAGCCTGAACTTATTAAGCAAAGGCTGTCTTCTGAATAAAGGTTTTTTAAAGTTTATTTTAAGATATCTCTTGAAATTACCACTCTTTGTACTTCACTTGTACCTTCGTAAATTTGTGTAATTTTAGCATCTCTCATTAATCTTTCTACATGGTATTCTTTTACATAACCATAACCGCCATGTATTTGAACTGCTTCTGTAGTGGTTTTCATTGCAACTTCACTAGCAAATAATTTAGCCATGCTACTTGCTCTGCCATAATCCATACCGTTGTCTTTCAACCACGCCGCTTTCAAACATAAAAGTCTAGCTGCTTCTATTTCTGTTGCCATGTCAGCTAATTTAAACTGAATTGCTTGGTGGTTTTTGATTTCTGTACCAAATGCTTTTCTTTCTTTGGCATATTGTAATGCAAGCTCATAAGCACCACTCGCAATACCTAATGCTTGTGCAGCAATACCTATACGACCACCAGTTAAGGTTTTCATGGCGAATTTGAAACCAAATCCATCTTCACCAATTCTATTTGCTTTAGGAACTTTTACATCCGTAAACATCAAAGAATGTGTATCACTTCCTCTGATTCCCATTTTATCTTCTTTTTTACCAACTACAAATCCTTCCATGCCTCTTTCAACAATAAAAGCATTAATGCCTTTGTGACCTGCTTCAACATTGGTTTGTGCTACTACTAAGTAAAAGGTTGCTGATTTTCCATTGGTAATCCAGTTTTTAGTTCCGTTAAGTAAGTAATAATCCCCCATATCAACCGCAGTGGTTCTTTGTGATGTGGCATCACTACCTGCTTCTGGTTCACTCAAGCAAAATGCACCGTGAACTTCGCCTTTTGCCAATGGAATTAAAAACTTTTGCTTTTGCTCTTCAGAACCAAAGGTTTCTAAACCCCAACAAACCAAAGAATTGTTTACTGATACTACAACCGAAGCTGAAGCGTCAATTTTACTCAATTCCTCCATAGCTAAAACATAACTGATTGTGTCCATGCCACTTCCTCCATATTTAGGGTCAACCATCATTCCTAAAAATCCTAATTCTCCTAATTTTCTAATCTGAGCCTCAGGAAACTCTTGGTTGTTGTCTCTGTCAATTACGCCCGGTAACAATTCTGTTTGAGCGAAATCTCTAGCGGCTTGTTGAACCGCTATCTGTTCTTCTGATAAGTCAAAATGCATCATTGGTCTGCAAAAATAAGTGCTTTACTTTATTTATGAAACAGTTTATTAAAATTTCTTTGGTTATTGGTTTTAATTATAAATAGATTTGCACCCTATTTTTTACTAATATGCTCATTATCAAAAATTATAATACAGACCCTTATTTTAATTTGGCTGCCGAAGAATATTTATTGAAACAGTTTGATGACGATATTTTTACCCTTTGGCGAAATGATAATGCTATTATTGTGGGTAAACACCAGAATACTTTGGCCGAAATAAATGTGGATGTAGTTAACGAAAAAAACATTAAAGTAATTCGTCGCCTTTCTGGCGGAGGTACTGTTTTTCATGACTTGGGTAATTTAAATTTTACCTTCATAACCAATGCTCAAAACAAAGATGAAATAAAAATAGATTTTAAATTCTTCACACTGCCTATTATAGAGGTTCTCAAAACTTTAGGGGTTAATGCTGAATTTAGCGGAAGAAATGATTTGTTGATAGATGGTATGAAAATAAGCGGTAATGCTGAACATATTTACCATCAAAAGAAAAGAACTTTACATCACGGTACACTATTATACGCCAGTCAAATAGCAGATTTGTCTGCTGCACTTAAAGTAAATCCACTTAAATTCGAAGACAAAGCGGTAAAATCGGTTAGAAGTAGGGTTACTAACATAAGTAGTCACATGCCATCTGCCCTTTCTGTAGAGGAATTTTACCAAAAAATTATCGAATTTATGGTATCACATTATCAGGATGTTCGCTTTTATGAATACTCAGATACTGACCTAGCTGCTATTGAAAAATTGGCTATTGAAAAATACAAAACTTGGGAATGGAATTTTGGTTATTCGCCCAAATATACATTCAAAAAAAGCAGCAAGTCGCCAGGTGGATTTATTGAAGTTTATATAATGGTTGAGAAAGGATACATTGAACAAGCCAAAATTCATGGTGATTTCTTTAATGCCAAAGAGGTTGATGAATTAGAGCAATTATTAATAGGTTGTCCTCACAATTCAGAGTTTATTCGTCAAAAAATCAGTCAGGTAAATATTGAGGATTACATTACGGGAAGTACTATCGACCATTTTTTGGAAGCTTTATTTTAGGAAAATAAATTTTTTATGCAATAATAAGCTTTAAATCACTTTTTGTTTAAAAAAAGAAATATACTTAATCAATTTCCTCCAAATTTTCTAACGTTTTTTTGCTCTTGGATGATACAGAGCAATTGTTTCTTTTAAGTATTTTTTGTCCAAATGAGTGTAAATTTCGGTTGTCGTTATACTCTCATGCCCCAACATTTGCTGCACTGCTCTTAAATCTGCGCCACCATTCACCAAACTTGATGCAAAGGAATGGCGAAAAGTGTGCGGACTTATAGATTTTTTAATCTGTGCTTTTTCAGCCAATTGTTTGATGATTTTAAATACAAAAATTCGACTCAAAACACCGCCTCGTTGGTTCAAAAAAACCATGTCACTGTTGCCTTTAATAGCAGGAAAGTGAACCCGAGTTTCTTCTATATATATTTTTAGTGATTTTAATGCCACCTTGCTTATTGGTACTAATCTTTCCTTATTCCCTTTGCCACTTACTTTAATGAAAGTGTCTTTGTAATAAATTTCTGATATTTTTAATCCAACCAACTCGCTTACTCTTAGTCCACAAGCAAATAAAGTTTCTATAATTGCCTTATCGCGATGCCCCATCGGTTTGCTGAGGTCAATGTGGTTTAACATCGCATTAATTTCATTCAGTTCTAAAACATCTGGCAAACTTCTTTTGAGTTTAGGAAGCTCAATAAATTGAGTTGGGTCTTGGTCTATCTCATCTTCCATCAATAAGTAGTGATAAAAAGCCCTCAATCCACTTATCATTCTTGCTTGACTTGTGGCTGCAATGCCTATTTGGTTTAATGCAGTAATGAAAGCTTTTAAATGGTTATATTCAACCTCTTTAGGGCCTATAGAAGGGAATTCTAATTTAAGGTATTTTTCTATTGAATGGATATCGTGCAAATAGGCATCAATGCTATTAACCGTCAATGATTTTTCCAGTTGAAGATAGAGTTTAAATCCTTTAATGGCACTGTGCCAATCCATTTTATTTTAATGAGATTTGACGAACATTAACCACTTCATTGGTAATAGCATCTGTAACCACACAAACAAGATAACAATTGGCAGGTACTATATTTGAAGGAATTTCATAACTTAATACTTTTTCAAATACTCTGCCCGCTACCAATGATTCTTTGAGCGGATTGCCTGTAGATAGTCCAAAAGCATAACGCAAAACATGGTTGTGGATGTAATCGTCCTTAGGCTTTGCTCCATCCGGCATGGCTTGCTTGCTTTGAACGTTGTCTTCGGTTAAAAATAAAGAATATTTATGAGTCGATGTTTCGTTCTCTGTATAAGTTAATTTTAATTTAGCCGTAACTATATTAGCGGTTAATGTTTTTTCGATTTCAATGTTAACTTTGGTTTTTAACTTTAATCGAGTATTGACTAAGTTCCCCCAAGTTGAGTAAGCATTGAAACGAACTGTTTGAGGAGAAATAATAGCCCTGTCAACGTAGCCAGAAGGTAATCCTGTTGGAGCGCCTAATGCATCTACAATTTGAAAACTAAACATGGAAGTTAAATCAGGAAAACCGCTGTAAGGAGTTGTAAAATTGGGCAAATGTGTGGTGTAAATACCAATTAAAACAACACTATCCTCAGTTTTTTGAGTAATTATTTCTTTGGCTTTAATTGCTGCTTTTGGGCAATTGTTACATTGAACGCCTGTAATGTCCTCAATCAGCACTGCTTTGTGCTGAGCAGCGGGGATATTTGATGTGATATAAGTGGTGTCTTTGGTTTTAACTGTTGTGCCAAAGTCAATATAAGGAGGAACTTCTTCGCAAGAGGTTAAAATAAATAAGAATAAAGATGTTAACAATAAACTATTTTTCATAATGACAAAGATACACTGTTTTTGTTAAATTTATTAGTTTTTCAATGTAAATGAATCTAAATTTGCAATCGATTTTTTAGTTTTATTAAGTATAGCTACTTTTTATCCTTAAAAAAACGCTATGCCCACGTGGTGAAATTGGTAGACACGCCACCTTGAGGGGGTGGTTTCCTTAGGATGTGCAAGTTCGAATCTTGTCGTGGGCACTTAAATTATATTTGAAATAGTATAACTATTTTTTCCAAAACGATAAAGATAAATTCTCGTCATGTTCTACTAATTGAAATGCGTTTGGTATATGTTCATGTGAGGTGAAATAACTAATTAAACAAGTTCCTTTTTCTTTTTTTTCTAATTCATTTTTTACAAATTGAGTGTATTCATTGAATGCTTTAGTTTTTAACGGAATTGCATTATCTATAGTGTTTTCTAAGACAATATTTTCGAAAAAAGGGTTGTAGTAATAAAAACAATCGTAAGGTCGAAAATCAGTTTCTGTTATACTTTCATGAATGAATGTAACTTGGCTTAATTGGAAAGATTGGGCAATAGATTGGGAATACAAGTGTAAGTTTTTTCTGATTTCAACACCTGTGATTTTTGAGCCTGTGAGTGCAGATGCTATCATGCAAAACTTACCAACGCCTGAGCCTATGTCCAAAACATTCTTACAGTTTTCTTGACTGATGAATTCTGCACTTTTTTTTATAATCTCAAAAGGAGTCCAATGTATTTCAGCTTGTTTGCGAATCGATTCGGGAAGCAGCAAATCAAACTCCTTGTCGCTAATTTCTATTCCGTTTCGGATTTTATCAAACAGCATTTCTACCAATTATGAGTGTTCTCGTTCCACCATTTTTCTTGAATTTTCATGGTTTTCTCAATAATGTCTCTAACGCAACCCTTTCCACCATCAATGGGCGAAACATAATGGCATATTTTTTTAATGTCTATAGCAGCATCTGCAGGACAAGTAGCAAATCCTACTTTTTTTAATAAATTATAATCGGGCAAGTCGTCACCCATATACAGTATATCATTTTCTTCTAATTGGTGTTTCCTTAAAAATTGGTTAAAAGCTTCTTCTTTGTTCGACTGACCCAAATAAATATCTTTAACGTCCAAAGTTTCAAATCTTTTTAAAATACCAGATGATTTCCCTCCAGAAATGATGGCAATAGGGTATTTGTTCTTTACAGCATGTTGTATAGCATAGCCGTCTTTAATATTGAAAGTTCTTAAGAAAAAACCATCTTCTGTTGCCATTATTTTTCCATCGGTCATCACACCATCTACATCAAATATAAAGGCTTTTACTTTTTTTAAGTTCTCGAAAATGAGTTCCATTGTGTTAATTTAGGGTTTTTATTAATTCGTCGTATAGGATGTAGGCTGCCATTTCGGACCCTTCGTTTGTGAAATGAAATCCATTGTAATAAAATCTTGAATCTTTTGGCATTCTTGATGATAGTGTTATGAAGGGTGTATTTGTTTTTTTAGCAACTTCAAAAGCTACTTTGTTAAATTGTTTTACAATTAATGCCATCGTTTTGCCATTCAGTTTACCTGTTTTTAATTGGCCTAGATTTACATTGCTAAAAAGGTCTTTGTCTTCTGTAAATAAGATACTTTGAGATACAATAATTAGCTTTATATTTTTTTGTTCACATAATGCCTGAAAGGAAATTAATTGGTTTCTGTATTTTTCTAGTTTGGGTGTTTCTTGTGCTATAGATTGGATAATCTCATTTTCATTTAATATAAGTGTATCTATCGCAGAATAATCTTTGATGATCTTATCGCTTATATCATTTGATTTTTTTTTGTAAGGGAAGATACTTGAAACGGTTTTGATGATTTCTAATTTTAATAAAAAATTAAGTGATAAAGCATTCGATTGTTTTGAAATAGATGGATAGTTAACAGGTGTAACATAGTCGTATTCCTCAGGACCACTCATTAATATAATATGACTTGGCTTTAATGGAATGATTTTAGTTTTTAACAGATTTAACTGTTCTTCCAGTTTATAACCCTCGAATCCAGCATTGTAAACATAGGTATTTTTATAGTTTGATTGAAGTTTCTCTTGCAATAAAAAAGGCCAATGTTTCTGGTCTCCCAAATATAGGCATTCGGTATTTCCTCCTCCCACACAAATGATATTTATACTTGCAGAATCTTTGTAGTTGGAACCTCTAAAACCTTGTTTGTTTTTGGTGTGAACGATAGTGTCCTCTAAGTATTTACTCGAATTTTGAGTGAATAAGTAACTCAAGTTTTCTAAAGGCTCATTTTTGTTATGTTTAGTTTGGTTCACAAAAGGGTTGTAAACCCTAAGAGCTAACTCGATTCCCAAGATTATAAATAGTGGTAATCGAAAACGTTTCCAAACTGATTTCATTCATGCAAATCTATTGTTTTTTTACTTTGCGTCAAAATGTTTTAAACGATTCTTTTTAATCAATAGTTTCTTTAACTTTGCATTATGCAAAAAACAACTCAAGTATTTAAGAATTTAGGAGTAAAACAACATTGCGAAAGCGTATGTACCGGTTTGAATTGGATAGATGCTGTTGCTAGTGAACGTCGCAAAATAGTTTCACCAACAGATGGTAAAAAAATTGGTGAGATGACCTTTGCAGGGATAACAGAATATGAAGCAATATTAAAAAGAGCAGAGTCTGCTTCAAGTTTTTGGAAACAAATCCCAGCGCCTAAAAGAGGCGAAATTGTGAGACAATATGGAAATGTATTGCGTGAAAATAAAGAAAGTTTGGGGACTTTGGTGAGTTATGAAATGGGTAAAAGTCTTCAAGAGGGATTAGGTGAAGTTCAGGAAATGATAGATATTTGTGATTATGCTGTTGGCCTAAGTAGGCAATTACATGGTTTAACCATGCACAGTGAACGCCCTGGACATAGAATGTATGAACAATGGCATCCATTGGGCATAGTTGGAATTATTACTTCGTTCAATTTTCCAGTTGCTGTGTGGGCTTGGAATGCCATGATTGCAGCAGTTTGTGGTAATGTAACAATTTGGAAACCCTCAGAAAAAACACCTTTCTCGGCTATGGCTTGTATGAACTTAATGAAAAAAGTATTGGAGTTGAATCAGTTGCCTGAAGGGATTTTTACGCTAATAAATGGAGATAAATCAATTGGTCAAATGATGGCAAATGACAAAAGAATTGCTTTGGTTTCTGCCACCGGAAGTACTGCAATGGGAAGGTCAGTGGGTAAAATGGTTGCAGAAAGGTTTGGTAAGTCTATCTTGGAATTAGGGGGCAACAATGCAATTATAGTTACTGAAAATGCTTCTTTAGACATGGCATTACGCGCTATTGTTTTTGGTGCTGTTGGAACCGCTGGACAAAGATGCACCACCACTAGAAGATTGATTATTCACGACTCCATTTACGAAACTTTGCTCAAAAAAATTATCAAAATATACAAACAGTTAAATATTGGAAATCCATTGGATTCTAATAACCATGTGGGTCCATTGATAGATGAAGTTGCAGTTGGTCATTTCCTAAATGCTGTTGAGCAGTTGAAAAAAGAAGGGGGTAAAGTGTTGTATGGGGGTAAACAGCTTAAAGGAGTGGGTTATGAAAGTGGATGTTATGTGACGCCTGCAATATGTGAAGCAAAAAATACTTACAAAATAGTACAAGAGGAAACTTTTGCCCCTGTTTTATATGTTATGAAATATAAAAATATCAGCGAAGCAATAGCCATGCAAAATGATGTAAAGCAAGGATTAAGTTCTGCAATATTCTCAAATAATATTCAAGAAACTGAGCTATTCTTATCATCACAAGGTAGTGATTGCGGAATAGCTAATGTAAATATAGGTACAAGTGGTGCCGAAATTGGAGGCGCATTTGGTGGTGAAAAAGAAACTGGTGGTGGAAGAGAAAGTGGAAGTGACAGTTGGAAAGCTTATATGAGAAGACAAACCAATACCATTAATTACACCAATAACTTGCCTTTGGCACAAGGAATTAAGTTCGATTTTTAATCTACTTAACCGCTATTACACTTATTTCTACATGAACTCCTTTAGGGAGTGCGCTTACTTGAACGGTTTCTCTAGCTGGAAAATCTTTGTCAAAAAACTTTGAATAGGTTTCATTTACAGTCCCAAAATCATTCATATTCGTTAAAAAAATACTTGTTTTTACGATGTTGCTAAAGTTCATTCCAGAAGCTTTTAAAACTTCGTTGATGTTTGCCATTATCTGTTTGGTTTCGTTTTCTATAGTGCTAGTGTCGAGATTTCCTTCGCTAGTTAAAGCAATTTGACCACTGCAATACAAAGTATTGTTTACTAAAACAGCTTGAGAATAAGGCCCGATAGGAGCAGGCGCATTAGGTGTGAAAATGATTTTTTTATCCATCTTTAATGTTGTATTTTTGCACGAGAATGAACATTGCAGCAATAGGCTCAATAAAACGATTAGAGGCGCTACAAAGGGTGCTTTCATCTGTCGCAATAGAATTTACAGGGTTCGAAAGTACAAAAAATATTGATTTATCCAATTTCAATCTTATTTTTGATTTGAATTTTGATGACCATTTGGATCTTAGTCCCTACATGAATTTGCCTAAAAATCCAATCCTTTGTCTCAATACTATCAAAGTTCAACTCGAAGCTTTTGTTCCTCCATCTTTAATTAATAATGTGGTTGGCATTAATGCATTGCCTACTTTTTTAGATCGTAAATCCATAGAATGTTCCACTCTAAGTTCTCAGTTAGATTTAGATTTTTTTAAGAAATTAGGTTGGGAACAAATACACCTTGTTAAATCAAGAGTTGGAATGGTTTCCCCTCGTGTTATTTTTATGATTATCAATGAAGCCTATTTTACACTTGAGGAAGGAACTGCCAATCGCGAAGATATTGACAAAGGAATGAAACTTGGAACGGCATACCCTTTCGGTCCTTTTGAATGGTCGCAACTTGTGGGTATTGACGTTGTTTATGAAACATTGTTGGCTATTAAAACCGATACTGGTGACGACCGTTACAAAATTTGTGCCCAATTAAAAACAGATTATTTGTTGTTCAAATCAAATGAATTACAAGCATAAGAATTATTTCTTGCCCATTTTTGTATTTATTAACCTAATTGTTACTGAACTATATTCGGCTCAAATACTTTATCTATGTCGTGAAGATGGAATTCGCTATACGAGTATTTCTCGATCTGGAACGCCTGTCTCTTGGAATTGGAGGTTTCAAGGTGGAGATATTCCTAGTAGTGTTTTGCAAAACCCTCCTGTAGTAACCTATAATACTGCAGGTGCTTTTAATACCTTTGTTACAACGGTATTTGACAATGGTCAAACATTTGAAGATACATTTATTGTAGTGGTAAAGGACTGGCCTTTGAATGCTTTTTCTTTACCCAATGATACTGGTTTTTGTGCAGGAACCCCCTTTTCTTTAAATTTACAAACTTTGTCAAATCCCGATGCAACTTTTGAATGGAGCAATGGTTCAACAAATTCTAATATCATTGTCAATAGTTTTGGTACTTTTTGGGTAAAAGCATTTATTAAATCGGGTAGTCGTGTATGTGATAGCGTTTACAAAGAAATTAGTATTGAGGAATATCCTTTGCCTACAGTTAATTTAGGGCAAGACAGAGTGATGTGCCAAAATCAAAGTATAACTATCAATGCAACTTCCGGATCCAATTATCGCTATCAATGGTTTCCCAATAACCAAACAACCCAATCATTAACGACAACTATTCCTGGTGTTTATAGAGTGGTTGTTTCTACCCCAAATAATTGTACCGCACAAGATGAAATTGAACTAATAGACAGTTGTC
The DNA here is from genome assembly GCA_044377005.1 of Bacteroidia bacterium. Classification (GTDB taxonomy): domain Bacteria; phylum Bacteroidota; class Bacteroidia; order NS11-12g; family UBA955; genus JABMMZ01. The sequence goes on along the minus strand of JBILJV010000012.1, from coordinate 18,313 downwards.
CGCACTATATTTTTATTCCCAATGTATTCAGTCCTAATATGGATGGTTTAAATGATACTTATAATAAAGTATGGAATTTTACACCTTTGGATTACACCATTAGGATTTTTAATAGATGGGGTCAACTGCTCTTTGAATCAAATGATTTAGTAAAAGGTTGGGATGGTATTTACAATGAAAAGCCCTCACAACAAGATATTTACATATACGAAATAAAATATTTTGATACCGATAAAAAATGGTATTACTACAGAGGAACTTTTTATTTGGTAAGGTAGTTTTTTAGTTTTTCCAGACACTCGTTCCTTCACTGCAATTTTTGCAAATATCAATATGTTTGCGACCTTTTATTAACTGACTTCTGAATCTTTGGTAGGCTTCGCCTTGCCATATTTCTTTAAAGTTTTTTGAGTTAATAGACCCCAATTGGTAATGTGCATCTTTGTCGAAACAACAAGGAACCACCTGCCCATTCCAAGTAAAAACACAACTACTCCAAAGTTTCCAACAATGGTTTAGTAGTTTGTTTTTGAAACGGTATCCATTTTCGTCTTTTTTGTATCTGCTATAATTTTCATTAGTTGGGATTAAATCATTACCAGTTTCAAATTCATAAATTTGGGCTGTTTTTATAGAAAGTTCATCAACATCCACCTCTGCTGCCATTTTTTTAATGTCTTCAAGTTGATGTTCATTATGCCTGAAAACAATAAACTGCCAAATAATGTGAGGTGTTTTACTTTTTAAATTTTTTTTTGCTTGAACCAATGCTTGAGTCCCTTTAATTACTTTGTCAATACTTCCCCCAATTCTGTATTTGCTGTAGGTTTCTTGGTCAATACCATCAATAGAGATAATAAGTCTGTCTAAGCCAGATTTAATCACACTTTCAGCATTTTCCTTGTTAAAGTAATGGGCATTTGAACTGGTGGCTGTATACATTTTTTTCTGAAATGCGTAATTAACTATCGCATTAAAGTTTTTATTCAAATAAGGCTCCCCTTGAAAGTATAACGTTATATAACCACTTGTTTGGTATAGTTGGTCAATGATAGTTTTGTAGGTTTCAAATTCTAGAGATCCTGTTTCTCTAGTAAAACTGCGAAGACCACTAGGGCACTGAGGGCATCTTAAGTTACATGATGTTGTTGGTTCAACAGAAAAAGCAATAGGGTAACCCCATTGAATAGGTTGTTTAATTAGTTTTGAGAGATAATAACTGCTTATAACTTTAATGCCGTTAATTACCCTCAAAGGTTTTAGGTTTTTGCCTAATAATCGAATAATATCTGATGTATTTTTATTCAAGAGAGAGGGTGATTAGTCGTACAATTCAATTTTAATTTCTTTGCGGGTATAACCCAATTCTTTTAAATGGTCGCGGGCTTCTTTTACCATTTTTGTCCATCCGCAAATATAAAAAAGAGCTTCTGGTTTTTGATTGTAATGAGATAAGTAATGCTCGTGAACATAGCCTTGCAAATGTTCCCATTTTTCACGACTTAAACATGGGTAGTATTGAAAGTTAGGATAGATTTGAGAAAGTGTTTCAAATTCGTTTTTGAATAATAAATCCGTTTGCTTTCTGCCTCCAAAAAATAAATCAATTTTGTTTTCAAAGTTTTTATTAATAAGTAAATCTTTGATCATTGTTCGAAATGGTGCAACACCTGTTCCCGTGCAGATAAAGCAAATAGGGTTTTCGGAGATGGGTTCAGGAAGTATAAAACGCCCTTGTGCGATTGATATTTTGAGTAAATCACCTTCTTTTTTGCTAAATAATAGTGGTGTAGCAGCACCATCAGGTTTTAACACAACACAAATTTCAATTAAATGGTCATTACGCCAATCTGAGATAGAATAACTTCTTGTCGTGTAGGTATGATTGATTGTTTCGAAATCGATGATTATAAATTGTCCACTTAAATAAGGAAGGGGCTCACTTGGTCTTAATAAAAATAATTTTACATATTCGTTCAAACACGTAATACTTTCAATTTTTGCCTTTAAAAATGAAGTTGATTCCATTTTGGATTGGTTTGCAAATTAAATAAAAAACCCCACTTAAAAGTGAGGTTTTTCAAAAATGTATTTCATTAAAACTTAGTCGTTCAATTGAATAGGGGACTTTGGTTTTGCAACTTCAGCAATGATATTACCTTTTATGTTTAGATAAGAAGAACCAACATTGGTTACAATGGTAATGGTTTTAACAAAGTTTCCCATTTTTCCAGCAGAGTCAAAAATTGCAGTGACAGTGCCTTGTTGATTTGGAGCAACAGGTTCTTTGCTATAGCTAGGAACAGTACAACCACATGAAGCGGTAGCACTTGTAATAACAATAGGTGTTGTTCCTTTGTTTACGAAAGTAAAAGTGTATTTTGATTTAGAACCTTGAACAATTTCGCCAAAGTCATGAGTTGTTTTTTTCCATTCTATTTCAGTTGGTTGTGGGTTGGTTTGTGCCGTATTTTCTGGTGTTTGGAATAAGCCAACTAATGCAATTATTGTAGTAAAGAAAGATATCATAATAGGGTTTAATGGATTCTGTTTTTAAAGTATCAAATTTTATGCCGTAATTAATTTCAATATTTAATTGTTAATTTTTCAAATAAGTAAATCGTAAAAATTTAGTTTTCATTTGCTCAAATTAATGTAATGAAAAGTTATAAAAAAAATGCAACAGTGTTGATTTGTTGCATTTTTACATATTTGAATTTTAGTTGTTGTTAGGCTTTATTATTATTCCCGGAGCGATTGGATCAACTTTTGCTTTTTCAGTTACTTCACATTTAAAGGTAAGTTCAATTGAACCTCCATTAGTTGTTAAAGTTACTTTTTTATTGTTTGTACCAAGTTTTCCTGCAGTGTTAAAACCAACATTGATTTTGGCAGATTTGCCCGGCATAATTGGTTCTTTTGGATAATCAGGGGTTGTGCAACCGCATTCTACAGTATGGTTTTGAATAATGATAGGTTCTTTGCCTGTGTTAGTTAATGTATAAGCTGTTGTTACTTGATCGCCTTCATTTGCTTTGCCAAAATCGTGAAATGTTTTGTCTAACTTGTAATCAAAAGACTTGTCAGAAATAACAACTTTAGGGGAGTTTTTTGTAGGAGTAGCAGATTGTTCAGTACTTGTTTTTTTCTTCGCTGGTTTTTTAGGTTTTTTAGGTTGGAATGCAGATAGCGAAACAAATAAGATAAGTGCTGTACTGAATAAAATTAATTTTTTCATGATAGAATGTTTTTATAAAGATTATTTTGTTTTTGAAGCAGGTTTTACAGGAGTTGCTGTTGTAGCTTTTTTGGAAGGTGTTTTTGGTTTTTTTACAGCTTTTGGTGTTGTTGCTTTAGTTAAAGCTTCTTCTTCGTCTTTTTTAGCTTTCCATACGTTATACTCTGCTTCAGTTAAAACTGTTCCTGTAATGTATAGTGTAATTACACCTTCAGAAGACATTACAGTAATGTTTTTAGAGAAAAAGCCTGGACTTGCAGCATTGAATGTTGCTGTAATTTCACCATTATCACCTGGTTTGTAAATGCCACCTTTCCAATTTGGAGTAGTACATCCACAAGAAGCTTGTACATTGTTTATAGTTATATCTCTATCTCCAACGTTTTTATAATTAAAAACATGAGAAACAGGAATGTTTTGTTTGATATTCCCAAAATCATAAGTGGTTGTTTTGAATTGAATGAATTCAGGATTTTGAGGAGCTGCTATTGTTGCAGGTGTTTCGGTTTGAGCAATTACACTGCCAAAGCTGAATAGTGCTAAAACGATTGGTAATATTATTTTTTTCATGTTATGTAAAATTATATATAATGTTGTTTCAAAAATTGTACCAAATGAATTTTTGGAAAAAATTTCTGACAAAGTTATAAAAGTTTCGTTTATTTTGAAAAATATTTTTTTGCCTTGAAAACATACGTAAAACCCAAAAAACATCTTGGTCAACATTTTCTTAATGACTTATCCGTAGCGGAAAAAATTGCGCTTATGTTCAAAGAGGGTTTTGTTAATAATCAATCAAAGATGATTGAAATTGGGCCTGGGATGGGGGTGCTTACACAGTTTTTGGTTAAAAACTATCAACCAGTTGCATTGGTTGAAATAGACCAAGAGTCAATACAATATTTAAAAACAAAAGAAGAGTTTAATGCACTACAAATGATTGAGGGTGATATATTAAATGATCAATTGTTAACTGATTTAATTGCGGATAACACTTTTATCATTGGTAATTATCCTTATAACATCAGTTCTCAAATTGTATTTAAGGTATTACAATTTCACCAACAAATAGAAGGTTTTGGTGGAATGTTTCAAAAAGAAGTTGCCGAAAGATTAGTGGCTCCAAAAGGTTCTAAAACTTATGGCATATTGAGTGTTTTGCTAAACGCTTTTTATGACACTAAATATTTGTTTACAGTAGAGCCTGGGGTGTTTATTCCTCCACCTAAAGTTAAGTCAGGCGTAATTAAATGTATCAGAAAAAAGGATTTTGTAATGCCTTGTAGTCAGAAATTGTTTTTTGATGTTGTGAAAACAGCTTTTAACCAAAGACGAAAAACGTTAAGAAATGCCTTACATAAATTTAATTTAAAGGAAACGGATGAATTTGCTAAATTGCGTGCCGAACAATTAGGGGTTGATGAATTTATAAAACTTACTCAATTTATTGAAAAATCAATATGAATAATTTAGTGTCTGAAAAACAATTGCTATTAGAAATTAAGCCAATTTTGACCTCTTCTGATGTTGAATTGGTTAAGTCTCTATTGTTGCAATACAGACCTGAAGACATTGCTGATATTTTTTGGGATATAGAACTTGAAGAAGCCAAGTTTATTATCAATAATGTTGAAAAACAAAAAGCGGTTGATATTATAAGATCGCTCGATGAAGAGTTACAAGAACGTTTTTTTAAAGGGTATACCGCTCAAGAAATTGCCCAAGATGTACTCGGATTCCTTGACTCAGATGATGCGGTAGATATTTTAAGTATCCTGCCAACCCAAAAAGCTGAGGAGGTATTGTCCTACATAGAAGATCAGGATTATGCCAATAGTTTAGCAGCAATGCTCCATTATGCGGATGATATTGCAGGTGGATTAATGGCAAAGGAATTGGTTCAAGTAAAATATAATTGGACCGTAAGTCAATGTATTGAAGAAATAAGAAAACAAGCAGAGGAAGTTGATTCTGTTCATGCTGTATATGTAGTTGATAATAGGTCTATCTTAAAAGGAGTAGTTTCTTTGAAAGATATTGTTTTGTCAAAACCTCACATTTCTGTTATAGAAATAACAAATATTAATTTCATTGCTGTAAATGCTTATGCAACAGGTGAAGAGGTTGCTAGATTAATGAATAAATACGATTTAATTACCATTCCTGTTGTGGATAGTATGACCCGTTTGATTGGTCGTATTACTATTGATGACGTCGTTGATTTTATTAAAGAAGAAGCAGATAAAGATTTCCAATTACAAGCTGGTTTAAGTGAAAATGTAGAAAGTAGTGATAGCGTTTATATTCTCTCTAGGGCACGTTTGCCTTGGTTAATGGTCGGGCTCCTAGGTGGTTTAGGGAGTTCGATGATTATTTCAAATTTTGAGGGCGACATTTCCCATTTACCCAAAATGGCTTTTTTTATGCCAGTGGTAGCTGCAATGGGAGGTAATGCAGGTGTTCAATCTTCCGCAATTATTGTTCAAGGTCTTGCTAATAATACATTAAAAAGTAAAAATATATTACCCAAATTAGGCAAAGAATTTACAGTATCTCTATTGAATGGTTTAATTTGTTCGGCTATTTTGTTGAGTTTTAATATGTTGTTGGGGCATGGCTATGATTTAAGTATAGTGGTAAGTGCGGCATTGGTTACGGTTATTATTTTCGCTTCTTTACTTGGAACCATTACCCCTTTGGTTCTTGATAAGTTTAATATTGATCCTGCACTTGCTACAGGTCCTTTTATAACAACCATAAATGATATTGTGGGTTTGGGGGTTTATTTTTTATTAGGTCGAATTTTATTAGGTGTTATTTAAACTTATTTGAAAGTCGTAAGACCTTATACCGCCAAAGGAAAAATCATTTGTGGAATTCTTGCAGCATTGCTTAGTATAATATCTTTGTTCAAAGGGAAAAAATGGCAATATCCAAGAGATTTTGAGGAAAATCCAAGGACAATGTCTTGGAAAGATTTAATCTATTTTTCATACAAATATTACTATCAATCAGCAACTAAATATTCTAACGAAATTATTACTTATTTTCAAAATGAAGAGGAACCCATAAAGACCGAACATTCATACAAAAGTCAATTATCTATAAGCATAGGTGGGGATTTAATGCCTTATGAGTTGATTAATAAGGATTCGTGTATTAATCTTTGGGACGAAATAGGTTCTGATTTTTTTGGTTCGGATATTGTTTTTGCCAATTTAGAAACACCTATTGATATTAACCAAGCTAAAGGTTTTGTGCCCGAAGTGATGCTTAATAATATGTATTTTAATGGTGATGAAGACTTGTTTGCTGTTTTTAGTGGAAATGGTCAATACAAAGGATATGATGTTTTAAGTTTTGCCAATAATCACACCTTGGACAAAGGAAAAGAAGGACTTTTGAATACAATCAAATTCTTAGAAAACAAGTCAATATTACCCGTGGGAGTGGCTTCGAGCAAAGACCAAAAAACATATCAAATCATTAATAAAAACGGAATAAAAGTGGCATTTTTAGCCTATACATACTCACTCAATGCTATAGAACTAAAGCCTGACCAAGCTTACATGGTTAATTTATTGCCGTTAAATCTATCTGATTGTCCATTAGATCAAGTAAAAAAAGAAGTTATTTCGGCCAAAGAAGAGGGTGCAGAGTTAATCGTAATTTCTGTGCATGCAGGAAATGCATATCAAGCTTTTCCATCACATATTACTGTAAATTTATATGAGCGATTGTTCAATGAATGTGGGGTTGATATCATAGCTGGAGGGCACCCACATAATTTACAGCCATGGAAATACTACCAATATAAAGATCCTTTTACTCAAAAAGAAAAAAAGGGTTTTGCAATCTTTAGTTTGGCCGATTTTGTGGCATATGATATTTACACTTGGTGTCATTTATGCGCCTATCTAACCATCGAGGTATTGAAGTTTGAAGATTTATCTATTGATTTTAACGTAAAAGTTCACCCTACGGTGATGGAATGGGCCAATAATAAATTTAAATTAATGCCTGCTGATAGTGTTTTTTCAAAGAAGCAACTTAGCGACGAAGAAGTGGATTTAAAAGCGCTTTATGACCAATTATTAGGTGTTTATGGTTAGTAATCGTATGATATTTAGCCTTTCTTAAAAAAGTTGATTTGGCTTTAATTGCTTTGGAAAAGAATGTTTTAGATAAAAGCTTTGAAAAAAGATTTTATCATTTATCATTATTTTTATATTTTTGCCGCCTTATACAAAGAAAAAAATGAGTATATCAAAAATTCAAGAATTATTAGGATCGGATTCAGAAAGTTTATTAACTCACCAATGTAAAACCATTGATAAATCACACTTGCATTTGCCAGGAAATGATTTTATAGACAGAGCATTTGCACATACGAATCGTTCACCACAAGTTTTAAGAAGCCTTAATGCTCTATACAATCACGGAAGATTGGCCGGTACAGGTTATGTTAGTATTTTGCCGGTTGACCAAGGGATTGAACATAGTGCAGGTGCTTCATTTGCTCCTAATCCAATTTATTTTGACCCTGAAAATATTGTTAAGTTAGCAATAGAAGGTGGTTGTAATGCTGTTGCTTCAACATATGGCGTATTAGCTTCTTGTAGTAGAAAATATGCTCACAAAATTCCATTTATCGTTAAAATCAATCACAACGAGTTTTTAACTTACCCAAATAAATTTGACCAAATTATGTTTGGTAGTGTAGAAGAGGCATGGAATTTAGGTGCTACAGCAGTTGGTGCAACTATCTATTTTGGTTCAAACGAATCAGCAAGACAAATAGTAGAAGTTGCTCAAGCTTTTGAAAGAGCTCATGAATTAGGAATGGCAACCATTTTATGGTGTTATTTAAGAAACCCAGGATTCAAAAAAGACGGAATTGATTACCATACTTCAACAGACTTAACGGCTCAAGCTAACCACTTAGGGGTTACTATCCAAGCAGATATCATTAAACAAAAATTGCCTACCAATAATGGTGGTTACAACGCTGTTAATTTCGGTAAAACTCACCCCAAAGTATACAGTGAATTAAATACAGATCATCCAATTGACTTATGTCGTTACCAAGTAGCGAATTGCTACATGGGTAAAGCTGGTTTGATAAACAGTGGTGGAGAAAGTAAAGGTGCTAGTGATTTGGCTGAAGCCGTAACAACAGCAGTTATCAATAAAAGAGCTGGAGGGCAAGGATTAATTAGTGGAAGAAAAGCTTTCCAAAAGCCAATGAATGAAGGTATTTCTTTGTTAAATAACATCCAAGATGTGTATTTAAACACTGAAATAACTATTGCTTAATTCAATTCTTTACCCTAATCTTGTAAAGACTATTATTGTATGAGTTGGTTTAAACGTGTTTCAGAAGGTATAACTACCAAAACAAAGGAAAAAAAGGCCACTCCTGATGGGCTTTGGGATAAGTGCCCCCGTTGTAAAACAATCACTCCTCATAAGGAATTGATAGAAAGCAAATTTGTATGTCCCACCTGTGATTACCATTATAAAATTGGTTCTAAAGAATATTTTGAAGTTTTGTTTGATGATAATAAATTCAAAGAACTTGATGCAAACTTAACTTCTGGTGACCCTTTAGAATTCGTTGATACCAAATCATATAAATCAAGAATTGATGAAAGTATTAAAAAAAGTGGTTTAAAAGATGCTTGTAGAACAGCAGTAGGGAAATCAAATGGTAGAAAAATTGTTGTTGCTTGTATGGATTTTGGCTTCATTGGCGGTTCTATGGGAAGCGTTGTGGGTGAAAAAATTTCAAGAGCAATTGATTATGCCAGAGAAAACAGACACCCAATGATTATTATCAGTAAAAGTGGTGGTGCTAGAATGATGGAAGCCGCTTTCTCTTTAATGCAAATGGCTAAAACATCTGCTAAATTAGCATTATTGGATAAAGAGAAAATTCCATATATTTCTGTTTTAACCGACCCAACAACAGGAGGAATAACAGCCTCTTTTGCAATGTTAGGTGATTTTAATATCGCTGAACCTGAAGCTCTAATCGGTTTTGCCGGTCCTCGTGTTATCAAAGAAACTATTGGTAAAGACTTGCCAAAAGGATTCCAAAGCTCTGAATTTTTATTAGAGCATGGTTTTGTAGACTTAATAGTTCACAGAATAAATTTGAAAGAAAAAATTAGCAAACTATTAAGCATGGTTTGGGACGAGTAAAATAAAAGACAAAACAATTTAATAAATATAAAAAATGAATTTTCCGGAAAATTTAAAGTACACAAAAGAACACGAATGGGTTTCTATTGAAGGTAATGTAGCGACAGTTGGTATTACCGATTTTGCTCAAGGTGAGTTAGGTGATATTGTTTTCGTAGAAATAGAAACAAAAGGACAAACATTGTCAATGAATGACACTTTCGGTACTGTTGAAGCGGTTAAAACTGTAAGTGATTTGTTCATGCCTTTAAGTGGTGAAGTTATTGAAGTAAATTCTGAACTTGAATCAAGTCCTGAATCTGTTAACCAAGACCCTTACAACAGCTGGATGGTGAAAATAAACATGTCTAATGCTGATGAAATTAATAGTTTGTTGGATGTTAATGCTTACAAAGCGTTAATCGGACACTAATATTCTAAAATAATGAAAATTAAATTTTCATTGTTAAAATATTTATTGCCTGCAATTTTGTGGGCAATTTTTATTTTGGTACTAACCACTTCAAGTAACGGTGGTTTTGTATCTCAAACCCTTTTTGGTGTTCCCACCGATTTGCTCGGTCACGCTTTTATTTTCTCTATTTTGGTGTTCTTTATTATGCAAGGTCTAATAAAATATTGGCGTTTTTCTTTCTTTCTTAGAAAAATACAACTTTATGGATTGCTTTTTGGCTTCCTTTATGGACTGCTAATAGAATTTATTCAATATTATTTCACCGTTAATAGAACTGCTGATTATGCAGATATTATTGCTAACAGCATTGGTTGTTTGTTTGGTTTGGTTTTATTCAAATCAGTATACAATGATTTGAAGTTTTTAGACAAAGAATAATTTTTTACATTTCTCGTTTACATTTTAAACTTATTGTGTATTAATGTAAAAATTATCTTATGTTAGAATGTAAAAAAAATCCCCAATTAGACCTAAGAAAAGATCAGTTAATGATGAAAATTCTAGGTTATGCATTTATGTTTATGATTTGTAATATTGTTTTTTCGTTTACTATTTATGATAAGAATAATATCGAATTTATCTCTGAAAAGTTGGAAGACGAAGCCGCCGAAGTTGTTTTGAAATGCCCTGTTCCACCCAAGTCACCACCTTTGCCCAACCCCGTATTTATTAATGATTTTAAAAAAGGGTTGGATTGGAACTTTGAAAAAGATTTGTTTAGTAAAGTTATTGATTCTAGTAATAATCTAAATATTTCTGATACTTCTGATGACAGTTTTGGAGGTGGAATGTATAAAGAAATAATCAAAGACGAACCTATTTATGATTTTAATGATATGGTAGATTTGCCAACTTTTATTGGTGGAAGTGCACTGCTCAATGATTTTTTAGAAATGAATTTAATATATCCTAAAGAACCCCTTGAAAACGAAATTGAAGGAGTTATAATGGTTTATTTTGTAATAAATAAGGACGGAACAGTTAGTAATATTAATGTGGGAGATGGAAATAAGGATTTGCAAAGAGAAGCATTTAGAATTATACAGAAAACAAGTGGAAAATGGCAGTCAGGTCAGTTAAAAGGGAAGCCTATTAGAGTAAGGGCTAAAATGCCAATAACCTTTACAATCGAATAAAAGGAAAAAAAGGATTCAAAAAATTTGATGTTAAGTTATGTTATTGTCAATTTAAAAAGACTTAATTTTTATTTTTTATAAATCCTATTGTAATAAAGATAAAATAAATTAATTTTGTAAGATAAATGGAAGCTAAAAAAAATCCCAATTTAGATTTTAGTAAGGACAGAATGTTGTTGAAAGTGTTAGGTTACTCTTTTGTACTAATGCTATGTTATTTGATGTTCTCCTTTACAGTGTTTGAAAAAAAGAAACAAAAAATGCAGGCTGCTTTAGTGACTGATGATGCTGAAGTAATTGAAAATACAAAGCATGAAAAAGCACCGCCACCACCGCCACCGCCACCAACTCTTACTGTCGTTGAAAATTCAGCTTTAGAAACTCAAGAATTTCAATCAAACGAATTTGAAGAAGAAGAAGAGCAACAAGAAGAGCAGGAAGATAAACCCAAAGAACGACCAGAAGAAGAAGTTGAAGACAATGAAATTTACGAAAACATTGCCGATAAACCAACTTTTAAAGGTGGTTCAGATAAGTTACAGGAGTTTTTAGGAGAGAATCTTGTGTATCCAAGAGAAGCTTATGACAATGAGATTGAAGGTGTAATAATGGTCTTCTTCGTTATTAATAAAGATGGTAGCGTTTCTGATATCACTACCGACGGAAAAGGCAATAAGGACTTACAAAGAGAAGCCATGAACGTTGTTAAAAAAACAAGTGGAATGTGGAAACCGGGAACGCAAAGAGAAAAGCCGGTTAGGGTAAAAGCAAAAATTCCGATTACGTTCTCGCTCGACTAAAATATTTAATTAAAGCTCCAATTTTGGAGCTTTTTTTGTGATAGCATAATGGCACCTTATTTGTAACAGATTAAACATGGAAAGAAAATTACTTATTATTGTTTTGTTTCTTTATGTAATTAATTCACAAGCTCAAAAAACAAGTGAGGTTTGGAGTGTATACCCTAATCCATTAAAAGAGGACTTGTATATCGATGTCAATGTGTTATTCCCTTCAGCCTATACAATAACCCTTCACGATGTTTTAGGAAATGTGATTTTTACCGTCGAAAAAACAAATGCAAGTTATTTGCATTTGTCCCTTAAGGAATTTGAATTGAACAATGGGTTCTATTTTTTGAAATTAAGCTCAAATAAGGAAGTGTATATCAAAAAACTAATGATAAAACATTAATTGAGTATTTCTTTAATCAATGCAGGACCTCTGTATATGAAACCTGAATATACTTGAACTAACTGAGCCCCATTTTTGAACTTTAAATCAGCGTCTTTTCCGCTACAAATACCTCCGACACCAATCAATACCTTTTCCTGTTTTAAGTTGTTTTTAAGGTAAGTAAGGATAGCAGTGGAAGCCTCAAGTACTGGTTTCCCGCTTAATCCTCCCATTCCAATAGATTGGATGGTAGCTTCACTTGTTTTTAAACCCTTTCTCTCAATAGTAGTATTGGTTGCTACAATCCCATCTATTTGCGTTTCATCTATAATGGAGATAATGTCATTTAACTGATGTTCGTTTAAATCGGGAGCTATTTTCAACAGAATTGGCAACGACTTTAATCCTGATTTTACCTTTTCTTCTCTTAATTCAATTAGTGAATTTAACAAATCAGTTAATGGTTTTTTGTCTTGAAGTTCTCTCAATCCAGGGGTATTAGGACTGCTTACATTCACCGTAAAATAATCAACGTAAGGATATAATTTAGTAAAACAAATTTGATAGTCAGAAGCGGCATTTTCATTTGGTGTAACTTTGTTTTTGCCAATATTTCCGCCAATGATTAAATCTTTTGGTCGGTTTTTAAGTCTTTCAACAATAGCATCAACACCTTCATTGTTGAACCCCATTCGGTTAATAACAGCGTGGTCTTCAACCAATCTGAAAAGGCGTGGTTTAGGATTTCCTTCCTGCCCCAACGGAGTTACAGTGCCTATTTCAATATGACCAAAACCAAGCGCTTTAAAAACATCTAAATATTGCGCATTTTTGTCGAACCCTGCAGCCAAACCAAGTTTATTAGGGAATGTAATACCCATTACATTAATTTGGTTTTGAATTCTATAAGCTTTACGGTTTATGATAAACCAATTTAAAAAGGGGATATTAATTAAAAATTTCAGACTATTAAGCGTGAAATAGTGTGCTTTTTCTGCTGAGAGTAAAAATAATATTGAACGAATGAAATTGAACATTAAGCCAAATAATTAGATGAAAATTTTGATACAAAAGATGATGATGCCAACAAAAACGGTTGAAATGAGAATGCCTCTTGAGATAAAGTCTTTGTTGAGTTTAAGGAATAGGAAAAACAAACCTAAATTACCCATTAATGCAATACTTAAAATAGGCGAAATTAGTTTCCCATATATGAAAATATTAAAGTATTCACTAATACTTAAGCCCGGATTAGTATTAATGAAAGTTAAAAAAGAAATAATAAAGGTGGACGTAATGCCAATTAAAAATCCCAATAAAATTTGCTTTTTGCTTGTGTCCATTACAAAAGGTGTTTTAAATGTTGAATAACACTATTGGAAGTCAAGTCGAACTTGGTTGGAACAACACTTACATATTGATTGTTTACCGCCCACAAGTCGGTATCGTTGTCATCTTCCTCCATGTTAATGAATTTACCAGTCATCCAATAGTATGTGTTGCCAGAAGGGTCTTTGCGTTCATCAAAATTTTCAGCATATCTTGCACTTGCTTGGCGGCAAATTCTAATGCCTTTAACATTCTCCGTTTTTGGAAAGTTTACATTCAAAAGGGTGCCGTATGGAAGAGGATTGGCTAAAATAGTTTCAGTAATTTGCGATATAAATGGTCGTGCTGCTTCAAAATTAGCGTCTACACTATAATCACACAATGAAAATCCTATTGCTTGAATACCATCAACTGCGGCTTCAACTGCAGCGCTCATAGTGCCACTGTATATTACGTTTATACTGTAATTGGGTCCATGATTGATCCCAGAAACCATAATATCAGGTCGGCGTGGACAAACTTTGTCTAAGGCTAATTTAACACAATCGGCAGGAGTTCCGCTGCATTCATAAGCGAGTATTGAACCAAAAATAAAGTTTTGTTTGAGTCTTAATGGAGCAGTTACAGTAATGGCATGGCCCATAGCACTCTGTGGTTTGTCTGGCGCTACGACTATTACTTCGCCAATTTTAGTCATTTCTTCAACTAAAACTCTTAATCCTGGAGCCGTAATGCCGTCATCATTTGAAATTAATATTAAAGGAGTTGTGTTTTTCTCCATTATTATAAACTTAATGATTGGCCGTATCTAGGAGCTAAATTGACAAGCATGTCTTTACTCATACTATTTAAATCGTATGATGGTGCCCATCCCCAATCATTTCTTGCTTCTGAGTCATTGATACTATTTGGCCAACTGTCTGCAATAGCTTGACGATGATCGACCTTGTATGAAATTTCGAAATCAGGGATAAATGATTTAATATTTGACGCAATTTCTTCAGGTGAAAAACTCATTCCTGCAAGATTATAACTGCTTCTGATTTTGATTTTTTCAGCAGGTGCATGCATTATATCTAAAGTTGCTTTTAAGGCATCGGGCATGTATAGCATTGGCAATTGAGTTTGAGGACCTAAGAAACATTCGTGTTTTTTTGTCGTTAAAGCATCGTGGTAAATGCTAACTGCGTAGTCGGTAGTTCCACCACCTGGAGCGCTTTTGTAACCAATTAACCCCGGATATCTTAAACTTCTTACATCTACACCTCTTTTTTGAAAATAGTATTCACAATATCTTTCTCCAGCCAATTTGCTTATTCCATAGACAGTGTTTGGATCCATTACACAGTTTTGAGGGGTATCATTCATTGGCGTATTAGGACCAAAAACAGCGATAGAACTTGGCCAATAGATTTTCCCGATTTTAAAATCAACCGCAGCATCTAATACGTTAAACAAACCATCCATATTTAGAGTCCAACCTAATTTTGGTTTTGCTTCAGCAGTAGCACTTAATAATGCTGCCAAATGGTAAACCTGACTTGGTTTGTATTTTTGTAGTAGAGCAGAAAAATTATTTTTGTCCAAAATGTCCAAAGTTTCAAATGGGCCATTTTTGAAAACTTCATCATCAGATTGACGAATATCGGAGGCAATAACATGACTATCCCCGTATATTTTTCTGAGTTCTTCAACCAATTCTGTGCCCAACTGACCACAAGCTCCGATAACTAAAATATTTTCTGACATAACATTAAATTTGTTTTGCAAAAGTAATCTAAAAACTAATTTTTTTTTGGATTTTGACCTTTATCATTAAAAATATTCAATCATTGTGAATAAAAAGATGTTTTTTTGCTGTTGTATATGTTTAGTATCCTAATACCTACATGGAATAATCTGCCTTACTTAAAATGCTGCATTGAAAGTATTCAGAAAAATTCCACATTTTCTCATCAAATAATTGTTCATGTGAATGAAGGAAATGACGGTACCATAGACTATCTCAATTCACAAAATATTGAGTTTACTCATTCACTACAAAATATTGGAATTTGCACTGCTTTGAATCTTTCTTCACAAAAAGCCACTGCGTCTTACATTTGCTATTTTAATGACGATATGTATGCTTTGCCAGGGTGGGATTATTATTTGGTTAATGAAATTGAAGCATTAGGACATGATGATTTTTTTGTATCTTCTACTATGATAGAACCGAAAGAGGGTAACAATAAAAACATGTTGCAAGGATATGATTTTGGCGATTTGAATCATTTCAAAGAAAAAGAGTTAATTCAATCATATCAATCTTTGGTAATGAATGACTGGTATGGCGCTAGTTGGCCTCCTAATGTGGTTTCAAAAAAGTATTGGGATTTAGTTGGAGGGTACAGTGAGGAGTTTAGCCCTGGAATGTATAGTGATCCAGATTTTTCTATGAAGATGTGGGAAGCTGGTGTTCGAGTATTTAAAGGCGTTGGCAAAAGTAGAGTGTATCATTTTATGAGTAAATCTACTGGTAAAGTAGTTAAAAATGATGGTAGAAAACAATTTATTAATAAATGGAAAATTACACCTTCCTATTTCTATAAACACGTTTTGAAAATGGGCGAATCTTATAAACAGCCCTTGACAGAACCCATTAAATCATGGCAGTATTTATTGATGAAATTGAAAATTTATTTTTACAATTTGAAAAAATAAGTTTTCTTTGTTAAAGTATGAATACATTTTTAAAATTAAATCTATTTGTTTTTTTAAGTTTCTTTTTGTTTGTAAAGAATTCAAGTGCTCAAAAAAAAGTTTTTTTTGACAAAAATTGGCAAAAAACAAGTGAGAAAAAAGCCTCTTATTATCGTATTGTCAAAAATGTAAATAATAAATTTCAAGTAGAGGATTACTTCAAAGAGTCAAACCAAATTCAAATGTCTGGGACATATTCTTCGAGCAAACTAACAGATAATTCTAGGGAAGGAGTCTTTTTGTATTATTTTTCAAATGGCATAAAATCTTCAGAGGGGGCCTTTAAAAATGGAAAAGCACAAGGTTTATGGAAGTCTTGGTATAAAAATGGACAACTAAAATCTGAAACCACTTATGAAGCCGATTTAAATGAAGGACCTTCGGTGCTATATCATAAAAATGGAACAGTGAAAGCAAAAATGAATTTTATAAATGATGAAAGAGATGGACTTTCTGTTTTTTATTATGACAATGGGAATTTGGAAGAAGAATTTATGTTTTTTAAAGGTACTAGAAATGGGAGCTTTAAATCCTATTATTTAACAGGTCAATTAAAAGAAAAAGGAACTTATGAAAAGGATAGCTTGGTTGGATGGTTGGAAAGCTATTGGAGCAATGGAAAACTCTCGTTTAAAGGGGAGTTTGTAGATAACAAAAAAGAAGGATTACACACTTGGTATCACCTCAATGGAAACAAATCTTGTGAAGTTGATTTTAAAAATGATGTGTATACAGATGCGGCTTTCTTTGATGAAAATGGAGAAAAAATTGATAAGAAAATATTTAAAGATGATTTAGTAATAAAAGAAGAATATCCTGGTGGCGTAGATGCTATGAATGACCTTATTAACAAACAAATTAGTAAAAAACTAGATTTTGAAACTGCACATTATCAGAAATTAGAATACGAGATTTATGTTCAATTAACTATAGATGAGAAAGGCTTGATTAAAGATAGAAAATGGTTGATACCCAATGAGGATGATGAGCCTGATGATGAATGGGGATTTATTAAAAATTTCAATAATGCGATTGATATTATGCCAAGATTTAAACCCATGATAGCCTACAACAGAAATATTGAAACCTATGCTTTGGTTTATTATAAATTAGTTTTTAGTAAAAAAGATGCCAAAACATATATCCAATTGCTTTAATCTAGTTAATTATTAGTTTGAATTTGTATTTTGTAGGGTGCATCAGTATTATTAATAAGCGGGATATTTAAGCTAATAATAATTAAGTGTTATACATTCAGTAATTGTTTTTATTAATATGAATGGGAATGAATTGATAGATGAAATTATGGGTTAATGAGATGTAAATAACATCTAAATGAAAGGACAACATGGTGCATAATTGAAATAGAATTTTAATATTTTGAAAATTAGGTTTGGTATTTTGGAAAATTGCATTACATTTGCAGTCCTTTTTAAAAATCATACGACATGACGAAACGTACATTTCAGCCATCGCAACGCAAAAGACGCAATAAACACGGTTTCAGAGAGAGAATGGCCTCAGTAAACGGACGTAAAATCTTGGCAGCAAGAAGAAAACGCGGTCGTAAAAGATTAACGGTTTCTGACGATTTACGTCACAAACGTTAAGATTTACATAGGTCTTCATACGCTCAATGATGCGTGAGAACTATTCTTACGGTCTTTCAAAAAAAGAAAGATTGTACCACCAAAAACTCATAGAAAAGGTTTTTAAAACTCCTTTTGTAGTTAAATCATATCCATTGTTGTTCTCATTTTATTTTGAAGAAACACCAAATGAAATTCCTAATGCTATTTTGTTTTCTGTATCCAAACGGAAATTTAAAAGAGCTGTAGACAGAAATAGGATTAAAAGACTATTGCGTGAAGTTTATCGGCTTAACAAAAATTTACTTATAAACCCATTCAAACCACATAAAAATTTAATAGGTGGATTGGTATATACAGGAAAAGAATTACTTGATTATAAATCTGTGCATCAATCATTCGCCAAACTTGTCAACAACTATCAGTTAGTTCTCAAACAAATTGA
>JBILJV010000011.1:0-47650 GCA_044377005.1 Bacteroidia bacterium | reverse complement strand
TTGATTTTGAAGATAAAAAGAATGTAAACCCTCAAATAATATTAATTTATTAGGTTTTAAGAAAGTTGGTATTGTAAACTTGCCCGTATTATGATCATAAAAGCTACGTTTAATAGTTTGTCCAGTTTTTAAACTTTTGGTTTGGTTTAGATCTTGATGCAAATGATTGGCTCTTGGGTCTAAATGGGTAAATTTTTTCCAATTCTCATTACCTCGTTCCCATTTGTGCATATCGTCACCTCGAATGATGGTTGTATTCTGTAACTCAAATACCGAAGCCAATGCATTTGTTAAAGTTGATTTTCCAGCTGCAGAATCTCCTCCAATACCAATCATGTATGGTTGTGATAAAAATTTAGCTTGTATATTGCTGCTGATACCATTCTTAAACAACAAGTAAGCCATCAATAACATAGTAGTTTGTAATAATGTAAAAGCAATGTTTAATAAAGTTTCATTATAATTCAATACAGGCGAATTTATTGAAGCAAAATTAAATGCACTTAGGTAGTCTGAATTCTGAATAAAACCGAAGTAAATGAAGTATAAAACCGATAATATAATAAAGACCGTTTGTTCTCTTTTTCCGTGTTTAATTACAAAATAAACCAACAATGGCATGATCCAAAAATACCAACCTTGCTTAGGTGCAATCATAAGTGTTAGTGCCAAAAAAGTAAATGCTAAAAAAAGAATCAATTGGTCTCGATTAACGAATTTAAAACTCAAATACCACAACACTAATATAAAATAAACCGCTGGTATAAAATATATTTTAAGGTTTGAATTGAATTGATAGTATAAATCAAAAACCTGCTTTTGTACAGGATTGTTATAAACCATGCTGATATATGCCTCAGAACTAATATATGGTAAATTTAAAACCAAAATAGTTAAAAACAACAAAGCAATAACTGAAATTATTTTTTTTAAATTAACATGAGGTATACGAAATGAATATATAATAAAAAATGGTAGAACCAATATCATATTTGTTTTACATGCAATGGCAAAACCTAATAGTAAAAAAGAGTATTCCCATCTGTTTTTAAAAAGAAAATACAAAGAACCTATTAAAAAAGCCATTGGAATAACATCTAACTGGCCATGAATATAGTTGATGTAAATTAAGACTGGAGATAACCAATACCAAATTAAAACTTGACGTGTTTTAGTTTTTAACCAACGAATTAAAACAAATAAAATTACCAAATCTGCAATAAACAATGGAATTCTATACAATAAGCTATCTGCTAATGAAAAGACTTCTACATTTCCTGGAAATAGGAACCAAGTAATTGCTCGAACCATACTAAAAATCCATAACATTAGGGGCGGATAAGGAAATTCTGTTCCTGTGCCATTTTGAGCAAAATACTCGTAAGTATTTTCAAAACCTGAGGAAATGAAATAATTACCAAAAGGCGCAAATAGTTCTCTTAAGTAATCTGATGCAAACAAAAGAGAAAGGACAAGTTTGACCAATACCCCTGCCCAAAATAAGCGGGATTTAAGAATTGGAAGTTTGTGGTTGCCGTGTTTGTCTTTTAAAGCTATCATTATTTTTTTAACTACTAAGGCTTATTGGAGGCCCTATGGGTAATTGGTTATAAGTTTATATAAATATACTAAATCCGTTTTTTTAATGCAATATTGAAATTTATAAGTACGCAAAGTTGACAATTTTAAAAAAATTAAATAAATTAAAAAATTTGACAATATTAACATTTTGTGATTTTTAGTTTGCTTTTCTTTAATCAATATATCTTTATTTATTTCTTTATCCTATATTTATCCTAACTAAAAGATAAATAAATGGCATTAGACTTATGATTTTCGTTTAAAAACTTTTTTTATATAAAGATCAAAAATTTATTTTTCAAAAGCGCATTCTAATAAACCAATAAAAATATTCTTGTGTATTTTTAAAGATGTATCATACATAAAGCAGTTGTATTTTTTTGTATTATATTTAATTTGCGAACTTTGCGCCAATTTTGCGACTTTGCAGTTAGACTATATATCCCTTAATCCCTAGGGCTTCCGCACCTTTAATATCTTTTTCCTCATTATCGCCAATCATGATACATTCCTCTGCTTTAACCCCAATTTTTTTCATTGCCAATTCAAAAATATATTTACCAGGTTTTTCGATACCAGCTTCTTCCGAACTAACTAAAAAATCAATATATCTACCCAAATCTAATTTTATCCACTTTTTCATTTGAATTTGAACAGTAAGGTCAGTTATGATACACATTTTTATTCCTTTGCTTTTAGAATCAATTAAAAACGATTCTACTCCGGGCTTGAACACCATTTTATTCAAAAAGGTATTCCAATAGGTTTCTTCTATCTCTAAAGCAAACTGTGGATTTGTTTTACCAAACAATAACTCACTTGCTTTTTGTGCATAAAGCAACCGTGAATGTGAAGCACCTTGTCCATGTAAATCATTGTGGACTTTATCTCTACCTGCTTTCCATGTTGCTTCAAAATCCGAATTGGTTATATTGTATTTCTCCAATGCCAAAATCATACATTCTTCATAAGCGGCATTGTGGCAGGGTTTGTATGCATAGAGGGTATCGTCTAAGTCTAGTAGAATAGCTTTTACATTGGAGAGGTTAATGTGATTCATTAATTTTATTTTTTTAAAATTAAAGGTTGATAATATGAAGAGTACCTCACTAAAAACCTTTGCGAACTTTGTTAATTACCATAAATCCGGCCTTTTAGTACACACTGCATCTATTGGCATGTTTTTCAAATTGATTTTAAACTCTTCAATTCTAGAAATATCATAACCTTGCAATTCAGGAGACACCAAACACAATTTAAAATATTTTTTAAGTATGGGGTAAGTTTCTTCATTTAAAGGTAAGTCTGAGAAACAATCCACCCAAACCCATTCCACTTTACCTGCAAATTTCATTACAAAATCCAATGGTTCAAACTCAGAAAATCGAACTGCAATTTTAGAAACTCCTTTTTTCATATATTTAATTAAGAAAGGTAACGATAAATCTAAAAAGAAATAATTTTCAATTTTGTATTTTTCCATCAATACCAAAATTCGGTCCTCCATACCTTCTGCTTTAGTATTTAAAATAATTAAACTATGATTATATTGTTTAAGCCACTCTTCAAAATCTTCACCTTGTGAAAAAGCATCATGGTGAATGATAATTTTATCTCCATCTGGACGTAAATCAAGTTCTACACCATAATGTGTAGGTGTTTCTTTTAGTTGTTGAATGGTATTAATTCTGTGGGCTATTTTTAACATAATTATTCAACTTTATCTACAACGTAATTTGGTCTTTTTCTGCTGGCATCTAAAGTTCGCCATAAATATTCTCCTAATATACCAATTGCTATCATCTGGAATGCAGAAACGAATAAAAACACCAACATCATAGCAGTCCAACCTTCTACACTTATATTACCAATCAAGCGATTATAAACGATGAATAATGCATAAATTATTGCAACAGCACCTAAAATAAAACCAGATACCGTTATGATTCTTATTGGAGCAAACGAAAAAGCAACAAATGAATCCACAAATAATTTAATTTTCTTTTTCATGGTCCAACGACTTTTGCCAATTTTTCGCTCCATTCTTTTGTATGGAATTGTGATATATTCGTACTTAAGCCATATTAAAAGATACAAACTGTTGGAATTTTTTTCATCCATTTCTAAAACTTCATCTTTTAATTTTCTATCAAACAATACATAATCAAAACCTCCTTTAGGTAAATTTGGAAGAGCATATTTTTTCATTAAAAACTGAAAGGTTTTCGCAAATAATTTACTTATCAATGGATCGTCTCTGTCTTCTCTATTACCCATTACCAATTTGATTCCGTTTTGCCAATGTGCAAACATTTTTGGCATTAATGTTACAGGGTCTTGAAGATCGGCTGCTATAATTACATTGCAATCACCTGTTGCATATTTCATTCCAGCAAGAATGGCGTTGTAACTTCCAAAATTACCCGATAATTTAATGATTTTAACTTTAGATGGATGCTCTTTTTTAAATAATTGTAGAGCTTCAAACGTTTTATCTTTTGAACCATCGTCAACCATCACATATTCAAATTCCGTCCCTTCTGGAAAGTTTTTTTCGTTTTCCAACAATTCTATCGAGGTTACTGGAATATTTAACTCGTTATAATAACAGGGGATTATAATGGATATTTTGGACATTTAGTTGATTATACGATGATATGACTTGTTGATGTTACTCTAAGCACTTTTCTTATCTGTTTGCTTTAAGTGTTTACCACACTCTTTGCTTATTCACAGTGGTTTTGTGAAATTTTTTGAGCTGTCTTTTATTTATATTTCTCATATGTTCTTTCTTGAATTTTCTAAAAATATGTTGTTAAAATCAATTCACAGAAATTGCGAAACATAAAATATGAAAGGACTCAAAGTGGTTAATTACCCCATGTGATTATTTAAAAAAACCTTTAATCTTTTCAATCACAAATTCTTGGTGTTCTTTTGGCATACCAGGATATAGAGGAATGCTTAAAGTTTCTTTAGCTATTTTCTCAGCTATTGGAAAATCACCTTGTTTAAAATTTAATTCTTTGTATGCTTCTTGAAGATGTGGTGGAACTGGATAATGAATCACTGTTCCGATTCCTTGTTCTGTTAAATATTTTTGTAATTCATCTCTTTTTGAAGTTCTTAGTTGATAAATATGATAGACAGAACTACATCCTTCAGCATTCTGAGGTAAAGTTAAACCTTCAATACCTTCTAAATGTTCATTATATATCATTGCCAATCTTTGTCTTCCTTCGGTTTCTAATTGTAAATATCTGAGTTTTACATCTAATAAAGCTGCTTGCAATTCGTCTAATCTAGAGTTTACCCCTTTTACTTCGTTGTAATATTTTTTTTGAGAACCATAATTTCTCAAAACTTTAACTTTTTGATTTAATTGTGAATCATTAGTAGTTATAGCACCTGCATCTCCCAGAGCACCAAGATTTTTACCTGGATAAAAACTAGTTGCATTGATATCACCAAAACTACCGGAAAGCTTTCCATTACAAACTGCTCCTTGAGCTTGGGCATTGTCTTCAATCACTTTAAGTCCATATTGATTGGCAATGGACATTATTTTATCCATTTCTGCAACTTGTCCATACAAATTAACTGGAATAATGGCTTTAGTATTAGAAGTAATTTTTTCCTTAATCAATTCAGGATTTATGTTACAGGTGTCCCATTTGGGTTCAACAGGAATTGGTATAGCGCCCACATAAGATACGGCTAACCAAGTAGCGATGTAAGTATTTGAAGGGACAATTACTTCATCTTTATTCCCTATTTCTAATGCCTTTAAAGATAAAATTATAGCATCCAAGCCATTAGCTACTCCAGTGCAAAATTGAGTTTGATTAAATTGAGCATAATTTTCCTCGAAAGATTCAAGATGTTTGCCCATAATGTACCAACCTGAATTTAAGACTGATTCGAAAGCATCTTTAAGCTCATTTTGATGAGTTAGGTTAATGGATTTTAAGTCTAAATAAGGAATCATTTGAGGATAATATGATGAATTGATTTAATATTTTAGAGTGATTTTTTGAATAATTGATTTTCTTTGATTTCATAAGTATCACCATGACTATCTGCAAAAATACCACTTGATATTTCTTCGAGTTTTTCGCCCAAATGATTGACCCAAGCAACTTGTATGGCTGGATTACCTATCATGAGTGCATGGGGTTTTACATTTTTGGTCACAACACTTCCTGCACCAATTAATGCGTGTGATCCAATTTCAATACCCCCCAAAATAGTAGCATTAGCCCCAATGCTACAACCTTTTCTTAAAATGGTTTGTTGAAATTCACTTGGATATTGTTTGGATTTGGGATATGCATCATTGA
The DNA here is from genome assembly GCA_044377005.1 of Bacteroidia bacterium. GTDB lineage: Bacteria > Bacteroidota > Bacteroidia > NS11-12g > UBA955 > JABMMZ01. The sequence goes on along the minus strand of JBILJV010000011.1, from coordinate 41,729 downwards.
CAAAGGTAGCATTTGGACCTATAAAAACAGAGTCTTCAACTCTCATTCCATCCCATAAATAAACCCCGCTTTTTACAGTCACTTCATTGCCAATTATCACATCATTTTCTATAAAAGTGTGACAATTAATATTGCAATTATTACCAATAACGGCATTTTTTAATATGACTGAATACTGCCAAATAGTTGTTTTTTCTCCTATTTGAATCGTTTGTACATCAGACAAGTGGTGAATCATTTCTTTTGTAAAGTTTTAAAATCCTCATAGCTTCTAATATAATCTGATTCATTATACAAACTAGAAGCTATAACTAATTGCACGGCATTATGAGAATATTGCATAGTGTGCCAACATAATTTGGGCATATAAAGTCCAATATCAGGTTTATCTAATACAAAAACATCTATACTACCATCTGGCATTTCAGTGTTTACAATGATACGTCCAGCTATAGCGATTAATACCATTTCTGTGTCGTGATGTGCGTGTCTACCTCTAACGACTTCTTCAGGGGTGAAATAAGTCCAAAAATTGCGTTTAATTTCAAAAGGAATATCGGCATTTGACTCACCTATTGACAGATATCCTTCGGATGGCTTACCTATTCGTTTAAAATTTATTAGTTTAGGTTTATTCATTTTATATCTATCAATAATTCTTTTAACTTCTTCATTTTAGCTTTATAATCCAAATGCTTTTCAGCGTATTCTCTCATTTTTTGAGGGTGTAAAGGGTCAGAATTTACTTTTTTTGCAAACTCAATTACTTTATTCATATCTAATAAAGTTTCGTCATTAGAAAATTTTAAGTAAAAATCTCTAGCTTCTTCATTTAAATCAGGGTCTTTGGCAGCATAAATAAAAGGTATTCCTCTTGCAATGTATTCTCTATTTTTCAATACAGCGGCTTCTTCTAAATTTTTTTTATAAAGTGCCATTGTTGATACCCCTAAATGTACTTGATTGGCTAATTTATCGATGGACTCTTTGTTTAGATAACCTAGCTGTTCAATATATTCCGATTCAGGTACTTCATTTTCTATAATATGGCCACCTATTAATAATTTAATTTTATCGCTTGGATTAGGATTATTTAGGTAATATTGTTGCAATGAATTAGTAATCCTATCTAAACCATTCCAAACTGAGACACCTGCTGTTCCTTTTAAAAAAAGCAATCTTATTTCTTCTCCTAAAACAGGAATTTTTCTCACTGGAAATTGAGATACATTAATGCCATTAGAACTTACTATTACATTTTTACAACCTTTATTTTTTTGATAGACTCCAATCTCTTCTGTGATTGCAACAATAGATTTAATTTTTTTTGCAAAATAAACGCCCCAAATTTTCTCATTATACAAGGGCAATAGTTGATATTGAATCCAACTGATTAACTTTGAAGGACGAAAACCAAATGGATTTTGAGCAGAAGCACTTAATATTTCTGCGATTTCTTTTCCTTGGTGTTCAGAAACAATCTTTTTGCCAAATTTATTAGCTATTTTAAACAAAAATCTTGAAGCTCCTGGATATCTAAAATAAAAAAAATCTACATTGTTATAATGTTGATTAACATAATTATATATTGCTTTGTCTAAATTTTTTCTTTCTGCAATATCCCTAAAAAACTTTCTATTATTTGCTGGATATTTTATAAATTCTACACCCTCTATTTTCGGTAATTCAACATTAGTTTCTTTTATAAAAAATACACCTGTACAGCTATCTTCATTACTATTCAATCCATTTATTTGAGACAAAACTTTGGTCTGAACAGAAGAACCATTGATTGATGGTGAAGAAAACAAATATACTATTTTCAATTGTTGATTATTTTTTTAACTTTCTCTTTAAATAATTGATGTATAATTTTGGATTTAAATAAACTTCTAACTTTTTAAATTTTTTTAAACCTTTAGCATTGTATTGCTTGTAATAAGCATGAGGAATTGGTGCTTTATCAATGTATTTTTTAAATTCTTCTGCCGTTAAATTAAATTTTTTAACAACATAATCAAAATCATTTTTAAACATTTCCTCGCTTGGATAAGGTGGTTTTTCTAATTCAATTAAAGCTTGTTCCTTAGTGATTTGACCAGAGTTGATTAAACTAGCCATATGTGCTTTTCTTTTATCAACTCCAAATTTTACTGGCAATACATATCCTTGATAAAACCTGGTAAATATAGATTCATAATGTTTGCCTCCATAATCTCTCCATCCCATTTTTTCTGCTATAGTTTGTTTTGCTTCATCTTTATCAAATGGGATCAAATCTAACAATGGATGAAATACAATACCTTTTGTTTTAATATAGTACCATTCTTTAAGAGGAGATAGGATTTTGAAAGATTTTATCTTTTTAGTGCCAAATTTTTGGTGAATATCTAAAATATTATCAGAATCTGATTTATTATACCTCATATTGTGTGGCAATATAAACTCTGTTTGATGATTGGTACCAGATAAGACATGCTTAATCCCTTTTTTAATTGCCATCTCATATAAAATAGATTTAATTACATGGTCAGTAGGAACCTCCCAATCTAAAACAGAAGCTTTGATGTAAGATAACTGAAGGTCTTTAAATTCTTCCCAATCTACAACATAAGTATACAAATCAAATCCTGTAAAATCTACAATTCTATTTATATTATCTACCGCTAATTCACTATTCCAACCATTATCAAAGTGGATTAACAATGGATTTAAACCCCATTCTTTTGCTTTATAAGCTAAATAAGAACTGTCTACGCCACCACTTAACCCTAATATTGAATCGTACTTCTTCTTTGATTTTTTTATATCTTTAATTTCTTGATTTAATAAAGATAATTTTTTAGAATCTGAAACCGGATTTATTAAAAATGTTTCTTCATAAGCAAGACAGTATTGACAAAATCCTGTTTCATTGAATTTCAAATCGGGAACATCATTTGTGTCTAAAACACATTTTATACATTGTTTTATTGTTATTGATTCCATTAGATTTTACTTAAAATATAGTAATTTATAACCAACCACAAATTTATAGCATCTTGATTGTTAATTGATTGATTTTCTAAAACTGATTGATAATATTTAGACTCTTTAAAGCCAAAATCGAGTAAAAGTTTCTTAAATTCTTGATTTTTTAATAAATTTATCGCATAATGATTGAGTTCTGAGTTAAACCATGATGGCAAAGGTGAGCCAATTCCAATTTTATATGTTCGTTCTAAAATCTCGTCTGGCACAATATCTTTCATGGCAGTTCTTAAAATTTGTTTTGTAAAACCCAATCCGATTTTGTGTTCTAATGGCAAACTAAAGCAAAACTCAACTAGTCGATAATCCATAAAAGGCATTCTAACTTCAACGCTGTGCATCATTGAAGCTCTATCAAAATCTCTTAAATAGGTTGGAAGACTATAAATAAAAAAGTCTTCTAACAAAATTCTTTCTTCAAAAGAAAATTGTTCAAAATGATATAAACTATCTGATAGTATATTGCTTTTTTCAATTTTGTTAGCTTTTATTGCTTTTTTGCTTTTTAACAAAGCTTTAATTATTGATTTTAACCCTTTCTGAGATTTTTTTGTTTGATTGATTAAATCAGATAATCTTTTATTAACATAATCTCTTTGATTGGGTTCATACAAACCAACTAATACCTCTTTAACCAATTGTGCTGCTTTAAAATTTTTTGTTTCTAAATCATTATAAAATAATTTATCTAACATATATCTGTAGCCGAACAACATTTCATCTACCCCATGGCCGTCTAATGAAACTGTAATACCTTCTTTCCTTATTCCTTCATAAATTTTACTAATTGAATTCATTGCGGTTGAAGAAATAGCATCAAAATGCTTTGTAACATTTTGAATTTCATCATCTAATGATTCTAAATTATTAATAACACACTTCCAATTTTCAACACCCCATTTATTTGCAACTTTTTCTGCAAACATAGTTTCATCCATTGGTGTATTGGGGAATGTTGCAGTTATTGCTTTTTTCCAATTTTTAGCTTTTCTTTCAAATTCAATTTCTTTATTGCTTAGAAAATGTACCATTGAATAAACTGCCGAAGAATCTAAACCTCCACTTAAAGCAGAGGCTAATGGAACATCAGACCGCATTCTTATTTTACAGGCATTTTCAAAAATTCTATAAAATTCCGATACATTCTCTTGATAAGTCAAATTGCTTTTATGCTTTATTCTTTCTCTTATATCGTACCATCGTTTTTGTTTTGGTATAGTTTTATCATTTTTAATAGTTAAAGTATGGCCAGGTAAAATCTGATAAATATCATTATAAATGGTAAATCCTATACCTTCTAATGCTAATCCATTTTGAAAAACTTCTTTTACTTTATCATTATTTAATGTTCTCTCAAAACCATTTAAATATTTAAAAGCGAGAGTTTCAGAGGCAAAAGCAAAAAAATGATTTGGTTTAAAAGTATAATATAAAGGTTTAACACCAAAACGATCTCTAGCCAAAAATAACTCTTTTTCTAAGTCATCCCAAATTGCAAAAGCCCACATCCCATTGAATCTATCCAAACAAGCTTTGCCCCATTGGGCATAGGCTGCCAAAATTACCTCCGAATCGGTTTCAGACTTAAATGTATGACCAAACTTTAATAGTTCTTCTTTAATTTCAATAAAATTAAAAACTTCCCCATTATAAGTCATCCAATATCTTCCATTGGCATAAGACATCGGTTGTTTGCCAGCTTCCGACAAATCTAAAATGGACAATCTGCGTTGTCCTAAACCTAAAGTGTTGTTTTCAAATAAATTATATCCGGCCCCATCTGGACCACGATGAATCATCGAATCCGTAAACCCTTTTAAGGCCTCTAATGAAACAGGTGCTTCATTTAAATTATATATTCCAGCAATACCGCACATCGGGATTTTTTATTTAATACTTTGAATTATATTTTTATCAATAATTCTTATTAGGATGAATTTTTTATTCTATTTTACTAATGAAAAGATTTCTGATTTCTCCAACTAGATTTTTTTAATTATTGAAGTTATTTGTTTCTCAGTTTGGATATATATTTTGCCAATTTATAACTTCCTGAATTTTGTATTAATTTCATTCTTTCAATTAATAAATTATTCATTATATACTGTTTCATTTCATCATTAAAACCTGCAATTATATTAACTTCTTTGGCTAAATCAAAAGCATTTAATTCTAATAAATCGTTTTGAAATCTAAGCACTGCCCTTTGATATTGTTTTAATATTTGAGGCTTTAATACATTGTTTGCTAATTGATATTGTGCAATTAATTCATTAGACGTTAATTTAAATGTTTCTAATTTTTCTTTTGCCTCAATGATTAAATATTCTTTGGGGCTTTTTAGTTCATTTTTAGATACTAATTCTTTTTGATATACATTCAAACTTAACCAACTTAAAAAAGTATAGCGAGCTTCAAATAATGAAAATTTTAATCCCGTAAATCCATCTCTATAATAAGCTTGTTTAAAGAAACTATTGTAAAATGACTTAATGGTCTGAATGAACATTAATACAATGTTAAATCGCTTGCCTTCTTGATACAATACCTTACCTTCACCTTTTGAATAGCGTGTATGTTTATCGCGAATTTGTTTCCAAGAATTACACCAAAAATGTTCGTCATAATTTTCGCCAGTAAATGGAATTTCTCCGATTCCATAACCTGCTTTTGCTGTAATACCTGTATGAACTTCATCTGATACATTGATGCCAGGTTTATAGAACAATAACCTGCCTCTAATGACTTTTTGATATGGACCGCCTTTTAATCGTTTTCCTTTAAATAAATAAAGAATTGGACCTCTAACTAAAGAAGCAAATGGTTGAGGATTTGAAATGTATTTTTTAATATCTTCTGCTAATGCTGGTTTGATACGTTCATCTGGGTCAATTAATATAAACCAATCATGTTTCAGAAGCGGAATATATTTTGAATGATATGCATCAAAAAAGCCTTTATCTTCTGTTTCTAACAAGCAACTTGTCGCATATTTTTTTGCAATTTCTTCCGTTTTGTCTTTTGAGTTTAAATTTACAACCACTATCTCATCACAAAACTGCAATGAATTTAAACAATCTTCGAGTAAATGTCCTTCATTAAAAGAAGCTACTAATGCAGAAATAGGTAATTTTTCCATTTATAGAAATTTTGCTTTTATAACCTTTTTAGTAAATTGAAGTAAATTAAATTTGTTAAAAGGTGAATGCTTTAATTGTAAGATTTCTTTCAAACTTAATTGACCTAAAAATTCAACAAAAAACCCTTGCCAATGATTAGTGAATATAAAATTTGAAAAACTATATTCATTTAAATATTTTGAATATTGATTGCCTTTAAGAATTTCTCTCAAATAATTATCCCATTGTATAAAGTCACTTTTTGACATCAAATGTTCATTTAACATTAAGTGTTTTAAGTGAAATTCTACAAGAAGTGGATCTTTATCTAAATGAAAAAGTTCATGGAAGTTACTTATTATTTTTCTTAAACTTTGCTTCGTTGGCTCAATATTTCTAATATTTGTAACTTGATTGCTATGAGTTCTATAATAGTATAAATATTCAGGTAAACAAGCGGTTTGATATGATATTAATATCCTTGTCCATAGGTCGTAATCCTCTGTATAAATATATCCTTCTCTGTAGTTCAATGTTTTTAAAACATCCGATTTAAACATGGCAGCTGCATGAGCAAGGGGCGAAAAAAACAAAGAAGTATTTTTGTGGTCTTCAAAATTCTGTCTGAATTTAATTTTAGATGTTTGAAATAAATCATCAAATTTTATCATCCAAGCACTTACTACTGAAATAGACGGGTTATTTTCTAAAAATTCTAATTGTTTTTCAAATCTCATGGGATGAATTAAATCATCTAAATCCATTCTTACAATATATTTTCCACTACAATGGCCTAATCCAATATTTAAACTATTTATAAACCCAATTCTTTCTTTATTTTTTACTAATTTTATATTTGAATATTTTTCTTTAAATGATTCAATAATATCTATCGTTTTATCTTCACTTGGTTCAGATATTATTATTAATTCAATGTTTGAATAGGATTGAAGTAAAGTTGATTCTAAAGCATTTATTAGATATTTTTCAGCATTGTATACACAAGTTAATACACTTAATAAAACATCATTTTCTCTTTTAGGTAATACTAATTTTTGATTATTCTCTTTCCAAGTTTGGATCGCTAAGTATTCATCTTTTACGAAAAGATTGGCAATTTGATTAGCTATATCCTCCCTACTTATTGCCTGGTTTTCCATGATAAGATAGATTTTATTATAAATGAAAAAATTCCAATCTTTGACTTTCTGATTATACTAAACGTAGTTTTATTAATCAAAAAATAAAGTAATTTTGGACTATATTGTTCTATCATACTGAAATATTTACTTAGTATGAGTACTTTTTGAATTTTAATTATCTCTTCTCCAAAAAATTGGGTTGCTTTATTTGATTTTTCTAATTCATTAAAAAAATGAATGATTTTTAATAAAGTGTTTAAATTTGTCTTTAAACTAAAGTTAAACATCATTTCTATCCAATCTTTTTTATATCGATTAACCGAAACTTCAATTGATTTTAAAAAAAATTCGTAACCCTTATCAAAATTAGTATTTTGAATGCCAGCATTGGCGGTACTTTCTTGATTGGGATGATATCTATATTTTAATAAAATATTTTGAAGGTTAGTAATTTTGGTATTATGTGACATTCTACACCACATCTCATAATCTTCTGCCGGTTTTAATTCATTTTTATAAAACAATTGATAATGACTTAAAACTTCTTTTCTTATCATCACCACCGGATGGGCAATGGGGTTTCCTATGAAAAACCACCATCTTATTTCGTTATCTGTTAATGGTTTTTTCACCAATTCTCCACTACCAATAATTTCAATTTGGCTTCCACATAACCCTATTTCTGGATGGGTTTCCATATAATCAAATTGTAACTGAAAACGTTCAGTAAAGGAAATATCATCTGCATCCATTCTGGCAATATACTTGCCTTTTGCTTGTTTGATGCCCTCATTCAACCAATGTACATAACCTTTGTTGATATCGGAATGATATGCAATGATTCGCTTATCATTATAGCCATCTATTATTTCTTTTGTAGTATCAGTTGAACCATCATTGAATATCAAAAATTCAAAATCTTTAAAACTCTGATTCAAAATACTTTCGATAGCTTCACCCAAATACTTTTCAGCATTATAAGCAGGTAATATGACAGAAATTTTAGGCATTGTGTGGCATCATCTCAAAATTAAAATCTGCATTGACAGAATCAAAATATTTGTTTTTGAATTCAATATTCTTTAATAAAACACCTGCATTTGAAAACACACTTTGACCATTTAGTTTTGCATAAAAGCCTAAGGAGGAAATAGTATGAACAACCGTTAAATTCTTAGAGGTCATAAATACAAATTCCAAACTGGTATTTGGAGGCAATTCTTCTAAATACACATCAAAATTATCAGTTGTTAAAAAAGCTCTATAAAATTCTATTAATGGAAATAAATGTTGATCAGGATGGAATTTAAAATAAATTTTTTGAATCTCTTTTTTCTTTAAAAAAGCAATAGAACTAGTAAGCGCTAAGATGTATTCTTCCAATTTACACATCTTATTTTCAACACAAGAATCTACAACTAAAATAGCTGAATTATTATACATTTGATTTTTATCTTGTTTCCAAATATTTAAACTTTTCTCTATTGAATCTTTTTGGATAATGGTTTTATTTTTTAAGAAGGGAAAGCAATTTTCGTTGATACAGATGCCTTCTTTATTAAAATCTGGATAAGCAGATTTTGTTGAAAAACCAAATCCTTGGCTTTGTAAAAAACTTAATTTTACATTTGGCATTGAAATATAAATATTTTCTTCTTTCATGTAAGATAATGTACCTTCTTCAATATATTTAAAGTCTTCACATTGTTTCATTAATGATATTACTCTTAAAGTATTGATATAAAAGTGTGGTGCATATAGAATAAATGAATTATTTTCAATGATTTCCTTTATATAATTATGAATATTTTCAACTTGGTTTTGTTTTTTAATGAAGTTTTTCCCGGGTATATTATATTGAACTAAATCATCAAAATAAGGAAAATAATGACTTTTATAGACTGTATTTGGTTTGAATCTTTTTGGATACAAAATAATTGTATCTTTCATTAAATCCGGGTTTTCATTCAAATAAGCTTCAACTACCAATTGGGTAATATTACTTAAAACTACAAATAAATGTTTTGTTACCAACTATTTAATATTTAATCAGTCATCTAAACCAGTTCCAGCTACATTATGACGAAGTTTCCAACTTCCGTCAGTATCTTTACACCAAAGATGTGGGCTTCTAAATTGGTCGCACAATTCCATGAATCTTTCAGGTTTTATTTCCAAATATTCCATTACTTCATTAAAATATTTGTCTGGAAATTCACCATCAAATCTATTAACTAAAGCTACTCCTTCTTCTCTTGTGATATGATTATTTCTTATTTCTTGAGAGGCATCATAAGTGGCTCTACCTATTCCAAATTTAATATAAGTGGTGTAATAGTGTAAATCATCTATTTTATCATCAATGCTATTATATTTACTATATGTGCCTTGCGTTCTAAAAGGCCTAGCTTGGAAACCTGTATTTTCTACTGCATAATAATAAACTTCTTGAGGTGTCCATTTTAAATAATAACCTAAATAATGAACTTCTATTTTTGCTTTTTCTAGTTCCTCTGCTGTTGGAGGCAAAAATGTTTTAATATCACTCATGTTTAAATGATGTTTTTCCTTTAATTCTCCAACAGAAACTCCTCCTAAATAAATATCGTCTAAATGAGTAAAGCTAAAATAAGACTTATCTCTCAATGAAGACATATTATCTGCAATAGGATTGCCATATTCTGCCTCATTTTCACCATAAAAAATTAAATTGATACCGTATTGGGCGGCAATTTTTGGTGCTAAGTTTTTTTGACCTAAAATAAAAGTTTGAAACGGGTGTAGTAAATTTTCGATTGACAACTTAGTTAATAATTTCATTACTTTACCATTTCTATTGAAAGCAACATTATCAAAACCGCTATCAACCCAATTTTTCCAATTTTTATATCCATAATCTGTATATAAAATTGGAGGCCATGTAATGGTTAATGGATTCATTCCGTATTTATATTTTAGAACATGTGCTTGATATGCACTATCTTTCCCTCCACTTCCTGGCACCAAACAATCATAACTTCCATCTTTACTTCTGTGTTGATCCAACAACTTAATTAACTCTTTTTCTCTTTCTTCCCAATCAATTTTGGATTTTTGTTCTGATGTTCTACAAGCATCGCAAACCCCTTCTTCATCAATATTGAGGGTAACTTTTTTACTTTCTTTATTATGTTTAAACTCTACTGTTGATGCAGGTCTTTGATTAGACATAACACATTTTTTACAAAACTTTACTTCGCTTGGTAAACCGAAATAAGTTTCTAGTGATTGTTTATTATTCATCTTGTAATTTTTTTATATTAGTTGATTTATTTTTGCCCAATTTTTATAGATTGACATACCTTTAACTCCACTTTTTTCAGGATGAAATTGAGTTGAAAAAATATTATCTTTGATAATAGCTGAAGTATAATTTAACTCACAATAATTGGTTGTTGCGCCAATTGTATTTTGATCTAAAACTTCTGTATAATATGAATGAACAAAATACATAAAATCTTTATTTTGTAATTCTTTAAAAGGCGTACTTTCCCAAGATAGATTGTCAGGTTTTATAATTTGATTCCAAGCAATTTGTGGTACTTTTACCTTTTCATTATTTATTAAACTTGGTATTCTTTTTATATTTCCTGCTACTAAATTTAATCCTTGACAGTTTTCAAATTCTTCACTTTCTGTCAATAATAACTGTTGTCCTAAACAAATTCCAAAAATAGGTTTACCTTTTTTCACAGATTCAATAATTGGTTGAACCAACTCTAGATTATTGAGATTATTCATAGCTTCTGGAAACGCACCTACACCAGGCAAAATAATGGCATTTGCTGATTCAATTTCTTTTATATTTGAAGAAATAACAGCCTCTATTCCTATTGTTTTACAAGCTTGCAAAACACTGAATAAGTTTCCTAATTGATAATCGATGATTACTACTTTTTTCATCATACTAATCTACATGAAATGTTGTTTTGATTCATTAATTCCTTAATATTTTTTAATCCAGAAGGTTTAATACTTGAAAAACCTCTTTTTTGTTTTAAAAATTCACTATTACCTTCATTTATATTTACGGATGAAGAACTATGTTCTAAAAATTCATAATGTAGAATTGATGCAATAGCTAATGCATCAATTTCAGTCTTTTTAAATACTTCAACAATATCTTCTTTACATCCTGCTCCTCCGTGTGCAATTACAGGAATACTTGAATTTTTAGTTATAGCTTGTATTAATTCTATATCATATCCTTTTCCGGTTCCTTCTTTGTCAACACATGTAATTAATATTTCTCCAGCACCTAATTCTTCTGCTTTTTTTGCCCAATCTATAGCATCAATACCTGTGTACTCTCTAGCATTATCTGTATATGCTAAATATTTTCCATTAGGTTGCTTTATCGCTTCAATTGCTACTACAATTGTTGATGAACCAAATATAGACGCTGCTCTTTTAATAAATTGTGGGTCTTTGATAGCTGCAGTATTTAAAACTATTTTATCTGCACCTGCTCTCAAAACCTGTTTTATATCATCTATGGTTCTTAAACCGCCTCCAACTGTTAATGGAATAAATAATGATTTTGCTGTTTCTGTTATTATTTCATGCAAACTATTACGTTCATACAAACTTGCCACAACATCCATAAACAAAATTTCATCTGCTCCTTGTTCATAATAATACTTAGCAAAATCGGAGGGTTTACCTAATACTCTCAATCCTTCTAAATGAATGCCTTTTACCAGGTTTGGTCCCTTTATATCCAAACGTGGAATTATTCTAACTGTTTTCATTTTACTTATTTAAAAAATATTCTGCAATTATCCAATCCATTTCTGTGTCAATATCCACTGAATGTTCTTTTTTCATCTCATATTTCATCACTTTTTCAAAATTCAAATGTCCATAATTTTTTAACGATTGAACATTAATAATATAAATAGCACCATTATATTCCCATACTTTAGGACAATCTTGTCTTCGGGTAAAATTACCTGTCTTTGATTTTTTTAAGTATCCCAATTCATTTTCTTCATACAAAACGTAATAGGGGTTTGAGTCTGTCTCCTTTACTGAAACCACCATATCAATGGTTTCATTAAATAGTTTCATTGCTTCTATTATGTGTTGAGAATTTCTAAGTGGAGATGTAGGTTGTAGTAAAATCAATGCATCTGGAACATATTGATTAGCTTCAAAAAAGTTAAGTGCATGTGTCAAAACATCAATTGTTGAAGCAGTATCTGTTGAATGTTCAGCTGGTCTTATAAATGGCACATATAAACCTGTTTTTTCTGCACAAGCTTTAATATCCAAATCATCTGTAGAGACTATAATTTGTTCATCACTAAAAATAGTCCTAGCAGCTTCAATGGTGTAATTAATCAAAGGCTTTCCATTGAGTTTTTTTATGTTTTTACCTGGTAATCCTTTCGAACCTCCTCTTGCTGGTATAACAACTAAAGGTTTCAATTTTGTAAAAAATTAATGTGTTTGATGTCTTCTTGTGCCTTTTGGTATTCTTCGTGTTTTCCAATATCTAACCAATAACCTCTGTGCGGATAAGAATGAACTTTTTTGCCTTGTTGAATCAATTTTTCCATCAAATCTGTGGTATTAAAAAATTGATCTGCTGGAATCATCTCTAAAACCTCTTTTTTCATTAAATAAATTCCACCATTTGAATAATAAGTATAGGTTGGTTTTTCTTTAAAACTAATCACATGGTCATTACTAGTTTCAAGAACTGCATAAGGAATATTGACACTATAAGGAATTGTTACAACAGAAAAATCTGCATTAGAATTTAAAAAACTTAGATAAAAATCTTCGTAATCAAGATTGGTTAATAAATCTGAGTTAGTCAATAATACTGTTTCATGCTTCAAACCCACAGCTTGTTTTGCAGCACCAATTGTGCCTAGTGGAACGGATTCTTCTATATAATTGATTTTAATTCCTCTATTTTCTCCATCATTGAAATAGGATTTAACTTGCTCACCTAAATATTTAATCGTTATCCAAAAATCATCTACACCATAACTTATTAGTCTGTTTATGTTGTGTTCAATAATTGGCTTGTCACCAACTTTAAGCAGAGGTTTTGGTATATTATCTGTTAATGGTTTTAATCGTTCGCCTCTTCCACCAGCCATAATAATAGCATCTACAGGTAAATAAGATTTAATCATTCTAAAATTAATGATATTAACTACTTTTTTTTCTTCATTAACTACAGGTATTATTTTAAAGAAATTTTTTCTAAATTCAATAATATCTTTGATGTCATAATCCGATTTCAAAATGAATTTTGGATTTTCTTGAATAAAATCCATAACCGATTGTTCTAATGTTAAACCTTTTATCAAACCTCTTCTAACATCTCCGTCTGTAAGAGAACCTATAAGTTTGTTTTCAAAATCAACAACAAACAAAATGGCATCTTGGCCTAATTTATCCATTAAAGCTAATGCTTCTAATACATTAGAATTTTGATTAATTAAATGATTTTTATAATGTATATTTTCCACTAGTTTAAATGGTTTAAAATTAATTGACTTGTTCCTCCTTTAAAGTATACATTACCTTTGGTAAATTGCATCCCTATATGTTTTTCAACATTAAACAATATTTGCTTTTTATCAAATGGCAATTGAATGACATTTTCTCCTGCTAACCTTCCTTTTTGTCTATCTCCTAAATTCAAAACAAACTTTTCAAAGCTTGCAGCTTCTATAATTCCGCTAGATGTATTTCCTATCATTAAGGCCGAATGTTTCATAGCAGTAAAATAAGACAGTGTGCCAAAATTTTCAATTAAAAATATATTTTTGGGTACCATGTTTTTTAACTTATTGTATAATTCTCTGAAAATATTCCCAAATGTATCAGCATTTGGCATGGTTATTACTAATTGATATTCATCTGCTAATTCTTTAAATGTATCAAAACAAATTTCAGCATATTTTATATTTTCTTGAAATTCTACTGTTTCTGGATGAACTGTTATTAAGATAGTTTTAAGGTTTAAATCAATATCCCATTTTTGTTTAAACTCTTTCAATGATAGAAGTTTCATTTGATTTAAATTATCTAAACTGAGAGATCCAACTACTTCACAATTGTTGTTATGACCTAAAATTTCTTTAACTTTCTGTTTATAATCCTCTAAAGAAACAAATTGTTTGCATGAAGCTAGGGTTATAAAATGCCTGTATATATTATCTGTTGCACCAAGTGTGGTTTCTCCTGCGTGAATATGAACAAAAGGCAAATTAAAAGGTATTCCCGCAGCAACTGCAGCAGCCATTTCAAAACGGTCTCCTAATGTTAAAATCCATTTGAACTGATTGCCATATTTTTGCCAAAAAGTCGAAAATTTTATTACAGTTTCTCCAAAATGATCTGAAATGTCTTTAGGGGAATCACCGTTGAATTCAACTTCAATTTGATGTTGAATTTCAAAACCGTCTTCAATAATATTTTTTACAGTATAACCATGTTTTTTAGAAAGATGTGTTCCAAAAACTATTAGTTCTAATTCAATATTACTTGTATCTTTTATTAATTTTAACAATGGCAAATAGATGCCATAATCTGCTCTTGAACTACTTAAAACTGCTATTTTCATCTATAATAAATCCAAGAAACTAATTTTTTGTCCTGCATAGATATCTTTATTTGCAATTTTTCCTATCACTAAATCCATTTCCATAGGATTAATTCCATCGCCTGGCCTTAGAGCAATTAATATTTCAGAGCTTATTTTTTCACCTTTTTTAATATCCCTTTTAAGATGCAAACTTTTTCTTGCTATTACTTTGTTTTTTAATTCACTTTGACTTGGTTCTTTTACTCCACTTCCTGATATTGCTTGTTCAATATTTCTTATAGCGCTAACCATAGCTTTTAATTCATTTGGCTCTAATGAAGCAGCATGGTCTGGACCTAACAAAGTTCTATCTAAAGTAAAGTGTTTTTCAATTACTTGAGCACCCAAAGCCACAGCTGCAATAGGCACTTCAATACCCAATGTATGGTCAGAGTAACCAATATTTACATTTAATTCTTTAGCAATCTGATTCATGGCTAATAAATTAACATCTTGCATTTGAGTTGGATATTCTGTATTACAATGCAAAACAGTTATTCTTTCTTTAGAAATACCTTCATTTATAAAAACTTCAAGTGCTTGTTTAATTTCTGATATTGTGGCCATACCTGTTGAAAAAACAATGTTTTTACCTTTTTTAGCGATGTGTTGTAAATAGGGTTTATTGTTAATTTCTCCTGATGGAATTTTATAAAATGGTGGATTCAATAAATCTAAAAAATCAATGCTTTCTTCATCAAATCCAGTTGATAAAAAGGTAATGTTTCTTTTTTCACAATGTGCTATTAACTTGGGATACCATTCTAGCGGCATTTCCAATTTTTTTAACATGTTGAATTGAGAGTTGTCATTTTCTTTAGAATTATTAACTTGATATTCCGCTTTTTGAGCATCTTTACTAACCAGATTTTCTGCTTTAAACGTTTGAAATTTAACTATATCTGCCTCTGCATCAGCTGCCACATCAATTAATGCCAAAGCTTTTTCAAGTTCACCATTGTGATTTACACCTGCTTCTGCAATTATCAAAGTTTTCATGTTTTAATGAGTTGTTTTGCTGGATTTCCAATCCATGTTTGACCCTCTGATATATTATTTAATACAACTGCACCTGCTCCTACAATTACATGATCAGAGATTATAACACCTTGTTTTATTATAGCCCCTGCTCCAATATGGCAATTATCTCCAATTTGACAAGCACCTAACAAAATTGCACCAGGGGAAATATGAGAATAATTACCAATTTTTACTTCGTGTTCTATAATTGCACCTGTATTTAAAATGCAACCTTCGCCAATATTTGCTTGACTATTTATTACAACCTTTGGACAAACTAATGTTGATTGACCTATTTGTGTTGTTTTTGAAATCTGGGCACTTTTATCAATTAATATAGTTTCTTTCCAAGAATTTGCTCTTAATAAACCTAGCATTTTTTTTCTTATTTCATTATTACCAACCGCAGGAAAAAAAATAGCATTTTTTATTAATTCACTATTATTAAACTCTGATTCCTTGCCAAGAAAAGGAAGTTTATAATAATTGTTTTGTGATTCTTTAAAATCAAGATATCCTATTATTTCTATTCCCATACTCTGTGCCACTTCAATAACCACAAAAGAATGTCCAGAATATCCTAAAACAACTAATTGATTCATAACCTTACACTACTTGGAATATTTACCAATCTATCAGCAAGAAAAACAGTGTTATCCAAATCTCCACAAATCGCATTTTTATACATTGGAAGTAAATGAGTTGGAGTCCATGTTGGTCTTGTAAAAATGCCTTCTTGATTGCTTTCCTCTAAAAACTCATTTCTTTTCTCCAAATTTTCAAATTGAATGGTATTTAGCCAATAATTAGAATTTGAATGAATTGGTTCTTTTTTAAATTGAATAGTATTATCTTTTGCAAAATACTCTATATATGATTGGGCTAAAGCTCTTTTATTGGCAACGTATTCATTCAAATTTTCTAGTTGAGCGCATGCCAATGCTGCATTTAGGTTTGGCATTCTATAATTATAGCCAATTTGATCGTGATTAAAAGCCCAACGATGTGGCATTTTTGCTTGCGTACTTAAATGTTTAGCTTTTTTCGCAAATACTTCATCATTTGTAGTAATAGCTCCGCCACCACCACAAGTCACTGTTTTATTTCCATTAAAGCTAAAAACACCAGCCAACCCAAAAGTACCTGTATGTTGATGATTATAATAACTACCAATTGATTCGGCAGAATCTTCTAACAAAACTATATGATAAGCTTCACTTATTGATTTAATTTCTTCTATTTGACAAGGGTGTCCAAAGGTATGCATGGGTACAATCGCTGAAACTTTTTGCATGGTTTTTTTATAAAAACATGCCATTTTTTGATTTTCTGAATCAAATTGAGTGATTGTTTCGTTTCTTAACCATTTTTCTAATGTTTTTGGACACAAACCCATAGTTTGTATATCAACATCTAAAAATACAGGTTGTGCTCCAATATAGCTTATGGCATTTGTAGTTGCAATAAAAGACAATGATTGCGTAATAACTAAATCGTTAGCTTTAACACCAGCACAGAGCAAAGCTAAATGTAAAGCAGATGTTCCATTTACAATTGCAACAGCGTATTTAGCACCTGTTATTTCAGTCATCATTTTTTCAAATCGATTCACATATTCACCTGTTGATGAAACAAAAGTACTATCTATGGCATCAATTAAATATTCTTTTTCTTTACCAATAAACAAAGGTTCATGCAAATGAATAATATCTTTTTGAGGATAATTACTTTTTATAAACGAAATAATTGATTGATTATTCAATGATGTTTTATATTAATTATAAATTATAGATATCCGCTTTATATTGGTTTAAATTTTCTTTTATTTTAAACCATTCAATGGTTGTTTTTAAACCTTCTTGAAGCGTAAATTGCTGTTTCCAATTAGTCATTTTTTGAATTTTTTCGTTTGAACCAAACAATCTAAATACCTCGCTTTTTTCAGGTCTAAGTCTAATTTCATCCGAAATAATTATCGCTTTAGGATTGATTTGATTGATTAATTCTTGAGCTAAATCTCCTACACTTATTTCAGATTGAGTTGCAATATTAATTTCGTGACCTATCAATTCATCTGATTTTGCTATTTCTAAAAACCCTTCTACTGTATCTTTAACGAAAACCAAATCTCTTGTAGGGGTAATATCACCTAATTTAATTTCTTCTTTCCCATTTAATAATTGTGTAATAATGGTTGGTATAACGGCTCTTGCTGATTGTCTAGGTCCAAAAGTATTGAAAGGCCTAACAATTGTAAGAGGTAAATTAAAGCTTCTATAAAATGAATCCGCTATACAATCAGCACCAATTTTTGAAGCAGAATAGGGCGACTGTGGTTGTTTTGGATGAAATTCTGTTATAGGAACAAATTGTGCTGTACCATACACTTCAGATGTTGAAGTTACCAAAACCCTTTTTGTTCCTAAATCTCGGGCTGCTTGAATGATATTTAAAGTACCTTTTATGTTTGTGTCAATATATGCATCTGGTGAATGATAACTAAATGGAATAGCGATCAAAGCTGCTAGATGAAATACAATTTCAATATCTTTCATTGCTGTTCGTACGCCATTTGGGTCTCTGATATCTCCAGCAAATATTTCTATTTTAGACAATTGTTCTTTTGAAAATGTATCTAACCAACCCCAAGAATTAAAAGAATTATAATAAACAAATGCTCTGACTTGACATCCTTCTTCTATTAATCTTTCAACCAGATGACTGCCAATAAAACCGTCAGCACCCGTAACTAAAACTTTTTTATTTTTTAAATTTATCATAATAATTTTCCGTCAACTTCTAAAATAATAGCTCCATTTTTAGCATAAAAACTATAATTTGTATTTTGATTAGATTCTGATTGTATAACTCTTAATGTTAAAACAGATTCTATATAATCGTCAGATGGCATATTCATTTGTGGACGAGCCCAAACATCAAGAAGATATTCACCAGGCAAAATACTTAGTTTTTTTAAATCAAATCTATAGGAATACATACCTTTTTTTAAATTTCTAATTGGGTTGTACCAATCAGAAACAATGTAAGATAATTGTGCACCACTTGGATTTTTTATAGCAAAACCTACTTCAGGAGCTACTGTATAATCAGTACACTCAAAATCAATTTGCAATGCCATGTCTTCATTTTGATATACTTGTCCGCTTATTTCTCCTGATTTATTAAACATTTTGATGGCATGAATTTTTAATAAATCTTTTTTACCTGACCTTAACGCTGAATTTTGGAAATCTGTGTATGAAATATGACCAAAATTTTCCTCTACTCCGGAACGTAAATAGAAATTTACACCTTCTTTAGTTTCTCCATCAAAAACTTTTTGTCCATGTTCTAACATAACAACTCTACTGCACAATGTATTTACTGCATCCATATTGTGACTTACAAATAAAACTGTTCTTCCCTCACCACTCACAGATTTCATTTTACCCAAACACTTTTTTTGAAATTCTGCATCACCAACAGCTAATACTTCATCTATAATTAGTATTTCTGGTTCTAAATGCGCTGCTACAGCAAAAGCCAAACGAACATACATGCCGGAAGAATACCTTTTTACAGGGGTATCTAAATAATTGCCTACACCTGAAAATTCAACAATTTCATCAAATTTTCTTTTAATTTCAGATTTGGTCATTCCTAGTATAGCACCATTTAAAAAAATATTTTCTCTACCAGTTAACTCTGGGTGAAAACCAGTTCCAACTTCTAATAATGAAGCTATTCTTCCATTATATTTGATACTACCTGTTGTAGGTTGTGTTACCCTTGATAAAATTTTCAATAAGGTACTTTTTCCAGCACCATTTTTTCCAATTATTCCTATAACTTCACCTTGTTTAATCTCAAGGTTTATGTCTTTCAAAGACCATACATAATCACTTTTTTCTTTAGCATTTCTATTGTTTGCAATGGCTCCTTCATAAAGCGGTTCAACACCTTTGGTTAATTTTTTATAAAATCTTTTAAGGTCTTCTTTCATAGTGGTTCTACTTACCATTCCCAATCTGTAAACCTTACTGATATTTTCTATTTTAATAGCTGTAGACATATTTTTTAAATTTTAAACGGTATCCATAAAACTTTTTTCAACTCTGTGAAACATTACAATACCTATAAACAACAACAAAATCATGTAAATAAAACTAATTACTAAATTAAAAATACTAAAAACACCTTGTCCTAAGAAGCCATATTTTACTGCTTCAATTATAGAACTCATTGGATTGAGTATGTTCAAAATCAATCTCATTTTATCACTTAAAATGCTAAAAGGATAAATAATTGGTGAAGCATACATCAAAAGCTGAACGCCAAATCCAACTAAAAATGTAAAATCGCGATATTTAGTTGTTAAGGAAGAAATTAAAATACCATAACCCAAACCTAAACCAGCCATCATAAAAATATAGATTGGCATAAGAAATACTGTCCAATTGGGCTGAATTTTTCCTACCCACCAATAGTACGCAAACACTATCAATAAAAGAAATAATTGAATTCCAAATTTAATTAAATTGGAGATTACAACCGATAAAGGTGTAATTAATCTAGGAAAATATACTTTTCCAAAAATGCCTGCATTAGCTACAAAAGTATTGCTTGTAGACAATAAACACGAAGAAAAATAATTCCAAAAAGTTAAACCACTTAAATAAAAAATTAATGGGGGCACTCCATCAGTGGAAATTTTTGCAAAATTTCCGAATATAAATGTGAAAGTTATAGTGGTTAATATTGGCTGAATAAAAAACCAAAAAGGACCCAAAACAGTTTGTTTATAAACGGCAACAAAATCTCTTCTTACAAATAAGACCAACAAATCTCTGTATTGCCAAATAGCTTTGAAGTCTATATCATACCATTTGTTTTGGGGTTTTATTTCGGTGGTGTACATTGGGGTTAATGTTTAGGGGTTTGATATTTTTTTAGTGTTATGTGTTTAGTTTGTTTAAGCATTTACTCGTTTGAGTTGTTTAGTGTATAGGGATAATTAAATAAACCCTTTAAAACTTCTCAACCTTTTAAACAAATAAACATTCTTAAATCAATTTCAATTGCTTGTAGGAAATGTTAATTTTCATGCTACCTTGAAGATTTTCAAAATGGACATATACAAATTCAGGATTTATTAACTGATAAACTTGGCCTTCCATCCCTTTTAAAGGACCACTTATTACTCTTACTTTATTACCTTCTGTTAATTGCTTAACATCTACTTCCGTTAATTCTACATTATATCCATGTTGAATTAAGGATTTAATAATATCAATTTCGTACTGGTAAACTATGGCAGGCCTTCCATTGAATAATAAATAGGATACAAAACTGTCATAACTTTTTAATGTATCTAGGTTTATTGTTGATTCCTTTACAAACACATAAGAATTAAATAAAGGTTTTTCTATAATCTGTTTCCGATCTTTTCTTAGTGATACAGATTTTACTAATGGTAAATAAACTTCACTACCCATAATAGTTAGTTTATCTGCTAACCTTTTTTCATGTCTTGATTTAGTGTATATTACATACCATTTTTCTTTGTTTTGCATATTCAAAGCACCGCCCCCTCAGTTACATTATCTGTCTGAGTAGGGTCTATTTAAAGCTACTGATACCAAAGGTTTCAGCAATTATTTTAGTTTTTATCAAAAATAGTTAAATAATACTATTATTGATGGTTTTTTTCTATTTCTCCCACAATAATAAATAAGAATTATTCTCATTATTTATTAACTTATCAACTTGTTTTGCATCGCTGTACACTTGATACTTGATGGTTTTCTCAATTTTTTTCTTAATTTTCAAGCACAATTCATCCATAAATTCAATATCAATTTTTCCAACAATAAGTAAATCAATGGTTTCGCTGTTTAATCCTCTTGCAAATGAGCCACTTAAATACACTTTTTTAACATCTCCTAAGCGTTTAACTAGATATTCTACTATCCAATCAATGCCTGTATACTTTAAAATAATGCTGTTTATATCGTTAAATAAAGGGTGTTGCTTGTTTGCTTGATAGATTTTTTTGTTTCCGTCAAATTGTGAATTAAGCATACCTGCTTCCTCTAATTTATTCAACTCTAACCTTATAGCATTGGTACTTTCTCCAAACTCCGACTCCAAATGCCTCAAATAAGACTTTGTCTCACTGTTTAAAAAGAATTTTAAAAGCAGTTTGATACGTGTTTTGGAAGAAATTAAAGTTTCAATCATCTGAATTGAGTAGCAAAACTACTCAATTGTTTATTGCAATGCAAATACTATTTTATTATAATGTGTTATTTTTAAGTTAATAACGACCATTTCAACTCAAGTCAGTGAAAAAGATTATCGGTCAAAAACTGATTTATCTCAATATTATGAACTGAGTTTTACCAACTTAATTTAGATAAAGAAGTAAGGGTCTTTTTTAAATCTATAACAAGGAAAAATGATATAATTTAATTGTTCCACAAATTGTATTTCAATATACAATAAATGGCCCTGAATCCATCTTTCCAACCAATTTTTTTACCTTCTTCATAGGTTCTACCGTAATATGAAATTCCAACTTCATAAATTCTAATTCTTGGAATTCGTGCTATTTTTGCCGTTACTTCTGGCTCAAAGCCAAATCGCTTTTCTTGAAATTGAATAGATTTTATTATTTCTGACCTAAATAACTTATAACAAGTTTCCATGTCTGTTAAGTTTAAATTAGTAAACATATTGGACATGAATGTTAAAATTTTGTTGCCTATAGAATGCCAAAAAAACAAAATACGATGTGGATTACCACCCATAAAACGACTACCATAAACTACATCGGCAACACCATCTTCTAATGGCTTTAACAAAATGTTATACTCGTTTGGATCATATTCCAAATCGGCATCTTGTATGATTATATAATCACCCATTGCTTTTTCTATACCCTTATGAATTGCAGCACCTTTTCCCTGATTGTATGCTTGATGGTATAATTGAATATCTAAATGTGGATTTTCTGCTTTATATTTTTCTATTGTTTCTTGCGTTTGGTCCGTTGAACAGTCGTTTACTATCACTATCTCTTTCTGAATATTATTCAGTAAGTTAACCTGCTGAACTTTATTCAATATTAAATGAATTGTAGCTGCTTCATTGTAAGCAGGAATGATAATTGATAATTTTCTTAACATATTTAAGATTATCTTTTGATATAAGGATTTAAATCGTAAATACGTTCTATTATTTCAACCACTTTCAAACCTTCTAATGCATTAGTTGTAATGGTATTTCTGTGTAATAATGTGTCAACTACATTCTCAAAAATATAATTGTGATTGGCTGCTGAACCTTTGTATGGACCATAGTCATTAGCAGGATTTGAAGGTGGCAATTCTGGCATTTCGTAATCTTTGACATGACAATAAACGACTTCGTTCATATACTGTCCACCAATTTTTATACTACCATTTTTAGCGACAACCGTTAAACTGCTTTCTAAATTTTGATTCCAAACGGCCGTAGAATAATTCAAACTTCCCATTCCTCCATTTAAAAATCTGAAATTAACAAAACCACTGTCTTCGAAATCTGTTAGTTCACTGTGTGTAAAATCATCAAACTTCGCTTGTATGTCTTTAATATCACCAAACAACCAATACATAATGTCTATAAAATGCGAAAACTGGGTAAACAATGTTCCTCCATCTATTGACAGTTGACCTTTCCAACCATCTTTCTTATAATATCTCTCATCTCGGTTCCAATAGCAGTTAATCTGAACCATGTAAATATCTCCTAAGATTCTATCATCTATTACTTTTTTAATCCATTCTGATGGTGGTGAATACCTGTTCTGCATTACACAAAACACTTGCTTAGAAACTTGTAACGATTTAAAAATAATTTTTTCACAATCAGCTTTGTTTAATGCCATTGGTTTTTCTATCACAACATGTTTTTTGTATTCCAAACCCAATAAAGCGTGCTCAGCATGAAAACCGTTTGGAGTCGCTATACACAATACATCAAACTCAATTCCACTTGTTAAAAGTGCCTCTAAACTATTGAAAAATGGAACTGAATATTGTTCGATACCCAATTCTTTTGCTTCTCTTATATCGGCTAAAGCTACAAGTTCTGCTTCTGGATGGCGATTGACCATTTCTGCATGTCTCTTACCAATGTGACCACAACCTATAACTGCTAATTTTATATTTTTCATTCTTCTTTAATTAATTGATTATTTTGTATCCGGTATTTAATGTTGCAAATATTAATGATTTTACTTTGATGTGCAACAATAATTATTGCCACATTGTGGTGATTGATTTGCTCAATACTTTCCTGAATAATAGCTTCTGTTTCTTCATCCAAAGCACTTGTAGCCTCATCAAAAATTAACAACTTGGCATTTTTATATAATGCTCTTGCTATAGCAATTCTTTGTTTTTGACCTTCACTAATTTTGGATCCATTTTCACCAATAACAGAGTAAATACCATTAGGTAGCAACTTTACAAATTCTTGTAAACCTGACTCTTGTATCACTTTTTCCAACTTTTCGACATCAAACTCTCGACTAAGTGTAATATTTTCATGCAGAGTTTTGTTGAATACAAATGGATTTTGATGAACAAACCCTATCTGTGTCCACCAACTATTGATATGGTCTTGGTCCAATTTTACCCCATCAACAGTTATATTTCCTTCTTGAGTTTTTATTAGACCTGCAATAATTTTCATTAATGTGCTTTTACCACTTCCACTTGCCCCTCTTATTCCTATTTTTTCACCTGGTTTTATTTTAAAGGAAATGTCTTTCAATAAAGGTTTTTCTGAATCTGTATATTGATAAGAAATCTGATTAATCACTAATTCCTTATTAAAATCTAAATGGTGTTGTTTTGCTAAAACTGGATCATGCGTTTCGAAATTAAAAAAATCTACAATATGTTGGTACATTTTTAACTTCATAGTAGCAACCAACATTCTGTTTAATGCAGGCACTAATCTGAATACGGATAACACAAATACTGCCGCCAAAGTTCTAAGTCCAGCAGGATTATCAGAAAAAAAATAGCCATAAATAACCAAACAAATTACCGCAACCAATACTACAATTTCATTGGCACGGGCTGGAATACTTTGATAAAACACAGAACGCAAATCATTCTTAACTAAAGGCTTTTGTTTGCGTAAAAAATCATTGATAAAAAACACAGAGGATTGATTGAGCTTAATATCTACGATACCATTTAATCCAAAATTTAAACTACCAATAGTATCTTCTCTCAACTGTTTGGACTGTTCTCCTAATTGATAAATCTTTTTCTTTGTCAATGAGTTGACTAGATAAAAGGCTGGTGCAGTGATGAGAACAATAACCAAAAATAAGGTTGGATTAAAAACCAATATTAATGTAACTATAAACAAAAGGACAATAAATTCTCCAAATAAACTAGCAAAAGGTAATAAAATACCAGTTGAAAAATACAAAGAATGAAAATGTATTTTGTTGAATAATTCCGAAGTTCCCTTACCTACAAAAGATTCATAAGGCTTACTGATTAAGTTATAAAATGATTTTTCGGTAAAATGATGAACAACCTCAACTGCTAAATTATTTAACTTTTTTTGGACATAAACAGCAACAATATTTTTGAAAACAAAAAAACCAACTATTAAACCTATAAGTGTTATTAAAAACTGAGCTTCATTTTGAAAATTAAAAGTTTGAAAAACCCATCTTAATTTGCTACTTTTATTTAAAAAATTGCCATCAATAGCTAACATCAAAACTGGAACAACGGTTGCTAAAGCAATTACATCTGCAAGTGAAACTAAAGCAGTAATAATTAACAAAACCTTTCCCCTCCTTCGTTCTCTACTGTCCAATAGTTTACGAAGTGAACGAATAGTATGTTTTATAGCATTGGTTTTACTAGGCAATTGTTAATTAGGTTTTTATAGTTTCCTCTGCAAAAGTAAATAGAATATTCAACTTTATAATGTTTGAATTTGAACAAATAGAAGATGTTTTAGATAATAAGTTAATATTAAATTTAATTACATATAACCGCATGTATATTCTAAGTAATAATTTCTTAATTGTTCTAGTAATGACAAGATAAGCCCAATAATTTGAAATTGTTTAATTTTACTTGTGCTAAATTTTTGTTTTCTTTGCAAACAGAAATAGTCTAATTACAGAGCCTTGTGTTTGAAATAACCCCTAAAGAACAAATTTTAAAATCAATTCGGAAAAACTTGGTTCAACCACTCAGTAATCCCTATGCTAACATTAATTTGGACCTACAAGTTACTTCGCCTTCTATGCAGTTTGCAGATGAAAACTTTGTCGTTGAATGGACTAATGCTGACTTTTACTTCCAAACCTATAATGGCCCTTTCGATTTATTAAATAAAATTACTACCTGTATTCTATCATTCCAATTGGGTACTCCTGCATTGTCTGAAAAATATTTATGCGGTTTATTTGATGAACACGATCTTCAGTATTTAAAACCTGAAACCATGCACTCTACACTCATTTCAAGTGTTGCTAAACTTGAAAGTGGTTCACAAACACTGTTCTTCAATTCAGAAATTCAACCTGTTATTCATTTCAATAAAGCAGTCAATCTTATCCTATTCTGTTCGGCTCAACACATTGAAAACATTGAAGAAAACAAATATTTTAGTGATATCAGCATTAAAAATAATGTAAAAGTACAATTGCAAATGGATTTCTTTAAATCCTTTGAAAAAGTAATTCTTTTGGTTGAGGAAACGCCCTTAGCTTAAAGTTTTATTGCCCTAAAGCAATTTTATAAAACATGTTTGAGTTTTTTCCTTCTATTCTTAAAATATAGATTTTATAAGGCAAATTAAATAATAATTCTCTTTCTCCTATCTTATTCTCTAATAACAATTTACCATCAATTGAATAAATTTTTAGATTTACATTTTCTGCACCATTCCAAACCAACAAATTGCCATTTTTTATAGTCCACATTTTTTCTGTTGATGAAGGAGTAATGCTTAACTCTGTAATTACTAAACCATCACTTTCATTTACACAACCAAAATTATTATAGGCCAATACTTTATAAGTACCATAACCAAGTGAATTAATTGTAGTTTTACTCGTATCCACAGGTTTATTATTGTAATACCAAACATAAAAACCACTTGCATTGGTACTCAAAACGCCATTGGACTCTGAAATACTTGGTTTGTTAGGAATAGCAATTGTATTTAATTGCAGAGTATCTGAATAATAAAAACAAGCTGAATCAGTCAATCTAACGTGATATTTACCAGCCATATTAGTGGAATGGGTAAGTGCAGTTCCTTGCTTCACAAAAATGCCATTTCTATACCAATCGTAAGTGCCTGTTTTACCCAAAATAGTGAATGTTGTTGATGTACCCTCACAAATTGTGTCAACGCCTATTACTCTAATCTCTTGGACCAAACGAGGAACAATTTCCATTGAAAAACTGTCATTGGCATTAAACCCATCATTGGTTTGATTGGGCAAATAAATCCAACCGTAAATGGTTTGTTTTCCTGGCTTTAAATACACATTGGAAACATTAATAAAAGTTGATTGCTTTGAACCTATTGAAGATGATAAAACAAAGGTGGTATCTATTTCCAAGTCATTTACAAAATACTTTAACTTAAATCGGTTTATTGGATTAACACCATAGTTTGTTAAGTACAATTTTAAATTAAAATCCATGCAAGCATTGTTATGAACTGCAAGGTCAGGCATTACCCCCAAGTCCTGAGCCATACAATTTGAAGAAGGACTTATTTGTTTGGTTTTAGTAGCTACAATATTTTCCCAAACATCCCAAGTAGCTGTTCCTCTAATTCTAACGTGTGAGACGAAACTTAGATTACTGCTATTATTTGTAACAAATTGTGACCCATTTATTTTATTAAAACACAAGTTTGAAGAAGGGTCGGCATGTTTGGTAATAGCAACACTAGGGAATATCATACTGAACCCATAATTTTGATGTCTGAATAACCCTAAAAGTGAAGAGGAAGTTGAAGGTGAAAACCTTTTATAATGACAAGAGTAAATATTAAACTGATAGTCAGAATATAGCACACAAGCATCATTATTGTATTTACCACCCAATAATACCATTGTGTCATTAATAATTTGAATGGAACTCAGGGAATTTAATGTGGAGTTTACAATTGTTTTTGTGCTAATCGGCGAAAATGCAGTGTCGTAAATACCAATTCGTTTATCACTTCCTAATACATACAATTTTTGATTAATACGATCATAGTCAGCATCTGTAATATTGAAATCATTGGAACTTAATATTGAAGTTAAACTATCTCCATTTGCTTTAAGCTTAATAAGTCCCAATTTAGAACCATATTTTTGAAATAAAATAATATTTGAACCCTTGGTTTCAACCATTTTACTAATGACTGAAGAGGTATTAGTAGTCCTGTAATCTAACAATCTGAACCATTTAAGATTGCCATTAGGTGCTATTCTAAATACACCACTTCGTGAACCCCATTCACCAAATTCGTAATAAGATACATTTGTTCTAACTGATACTAAGTAATCACCGTTGTTAAGTCTAATAATTTTATCGGGATGTTCATCTAAACCTGTATTGTACCAATTTGCCCAAATAATTCTTCCTGAAGTAGTGGCTTTGATAATACCCACATTGGAAGTGCCTATTCTTCCCAAAACCAAAAAGGTTGAATCATTTTCCATTATTCCGCCTTTACCATATATGTTCTGAGAAATACTTCCATTTTGAGTTTTAAAAGACATTATCCACTCTTCCCCATTTTTAAAACTAATCCTTTGAACACTTAATAAATCGATAATACCAAATGCCATAAAACCAGAATCAGATGGTTGAATTCTGTATATATTGCTCGTTTCATTTACATTGCCATAGCAATTTACAGACTCTTGTGAAAATGCTATAAATGGAAGTAAAAAAATAAGAAATGCAAGTGTTTTTAAATTCATTTTGAAAACTTAAATAAGATTCAAATATCTTATTTTTAATTTGATTGTCAAATTATTAAAAAATGATTCTCATCTTTGTTATAATAGAGACCATAATCATCTGACAGAAAAGAGATTAAAAATATCTTTGCCACAAAAATACTGAATGCCTACATATAATTAACTAGGAACAATACCTCAAAAACGATAAAGATTAATTATCAAAGTGAATTTGAAATCTTCATTTAATAACTATTAAACTCATTCGGAACGGCGTGAAACTATTCGCCAAAAATCCATAAGTTTGCAAGCGATTTTAAACCAGCAACATAAAATGAGTATTAGAGAAGATATTTTAAAGAGAATTGACGAAAAATATGCCGCCATTAATCAAAATCCCGATGTACATCTTGAGGGCTTAGTGCATGGCAATCCTATCACTTATTGGGATTATATTTTACCTGAAGCTTTGTTGGGTTTACAAATACAGCGAACTACCTTACCCGATGAAATGGTGTTTATTATGTATCACCAAATCAATGAATTATTGTTTAAAATGATTCTTTGGGAAATTGATCAAGTTAGTCGAGCAAAAACCATTGAGGCCGCTTTTTTTACCGAAAAACTCCGTCGCGTTAGTCGTTATTTTGATATGCTTTCCTCTTCTTTCGATATTATGGGCGATGGCATGGAAAAGGAGCAATACATGAAATTTAGAAACACCCTGACTCCCGCAAGTGGGTTTCAAAGTGCACAATACCGATTGATTGAATTTGCATCTACAGAAATAATCAATTTGATAGACAACCGTTTTAGAGCAACCATCGACCGAAACACACCTATCGAACACGCTTTTGAACACCTTTATTGGCAAGCTGCTGGAAAAGACTTTGCTACCGGTCATAAAAACACTTTATTGGTCAATTTTGAGAAAAAATACAAGCAAGAATTATTGTTGAAAATGGAAGATTATAACACTACTAATTTATGGACCAAATTTCAGCAATTGCCTGCCGATGTTCAGAAAAATGAAGCCTTAGTGAAAGCCATGCGTCATTACGATTATACCGTTAATGTTAGTTGGGTAATGGCACATTACAATGCTGCTGGCAAATACTTAGGCAATGCCGAAGCCACAGGTGGAAGTGATTGGCGCAAATACATGCATCCTAAATACCAACGCAGAGTTTTCTTTCCGGGGTTGTGGACCGAAGATGAATTGAAAAATTGGGGTGAGGGTTTGTAAAGATTAATAAACAATATTTTTTCGAAACCTTTGTTTTCGGCTCTGCCAAAAACAACAACGGTAAACTTGTAAAATTCTATTATAGGAATTTTGATTTTATATTTTCTTTTCACTTAATTTTCATTTCATTTAAATTATGTAATAGTATTTATTTCATGAAATAAATACTATTACATTTGTAAATTGACTTATGATTAAAAAATTACTTACTTCAATAGTACTATTTTATTCCATAGTATCTATCAAAGCTCAACAAGTTGATACCATTATTGGACCTATAGGTTCACAACATTTTGGACACTCAATTACAATTTTGCCTAATGGCAATTATACGGTTATTGACACTTTACATAATGATGGTTCCATAATTGCAGTTGGTGCTGTTCATTTATATAATGGCGCAAACCACTCACTTATTAGCACTCTAAAGGGCAGTAATGCCAATGACTATGTAGGAAACGGTGGTATTATCGTTTTAAGTAACGGAAATTATGTAGTATGTAGTAAAAATTGGAATGGCAAACGTGGGGCAGTTACATGGGGAAATGGAAGCACAGGTATTTCAGGAATCGTGAGCTCAAGCAATTCTCTAATAGGTAGTATTGTCGGTGACTATGTAGGTAATGATGGTATTATTGTTTTAAGTAACGGAAATTATGTCGTAAGTAGTAAAAATTGGAATGGCGACCGAGGGGCAGCAACATGGGGAAATGGAAGCATAGGTATTTCTGGTGCCGTGAGCTCAAGCAATTCTCTAATAGGTAGTAATGCCGGTGATAGAATAGGTGAAGTAATAAACACTTTAAACAATGGTAATTATGTAGTGAGTAGTTCCACTTGGAATGGCAACCGAGGGGCAGCCACATGGGGAAATGGTAGTATAGGTATTTCTGGAACGGTTAACTCTAGCAATTCTTTAGTGGGCTTTAGTGCGAATGAATATATAAGTAATTCTGGTATCTATGTATTAAACAATGGAAATTATATAGTAGGAAGTAAAAGTTGGAGTGGCAGCCGAGGGTCAGCTACATGGGGAAATGGAAGCACAGGTATTTCTGGTTTCGTGAACTCAAGTAATTCTTTGGTCGGTACTAATGCCAATGATAGAATAGGTGAAGTAATCAATCCTTTAAAAAACGGTAATTATGTAGTGAGTAGTAAAAATTGGAATGGCAACCGAGGGGCAGCCACATGGGGAAATGGAAGCACAGGTATTTCTGGAACCGTGAGCTCAAGCAACTCTTTGGTCGGAAGTATCGCAGGAGACTTTGTAGGTATTGATGGTATCACCGCATTAAGCAACGGAAATTATGTAGTGAGTAGTAAATTTTGGAGTGGCAGGCGAGGTGCTGCTACATGGGGAAATGGAAGCACAGGTATTTCTGGAACCGTGAGCTCAAGCAATTCATTGGTCGGAAGTTTAACTGGTGATCGGGTTGGTGATCGGGTTGGTTATTCTGGAATCACCGCATTAAGCAACGGCAATTACGTAGTAATTAGCGCCAATTGGAATGGTACACAAGGGGCAGTTACATGGGGAAATGGAAGCACAGGTATTTCTGGAACCGTGAGCTCAAGCAATTCTTTGGTCGGAAGTAACACCAATGATTATGTAGGTTATAACGGTATCACTGAATTAAAAAACGGAAATTATGTAGTAAGAAGCACAACTTGGAATAACCAACTAGGAGCAGCCACATGGGGAAATGGAAGCACAGGTATTTCCGGAACTGTAAGCTCAAGCAATTCATTGGTGGGAAATACTACCTATGCTGAGGTAAGTAGTGCTGGTATAACTGTTTTAAACAACGGAAATTATGTTGTAGGGAGTTTAAATTGGAGTGGCAGTAGAGGTGCAGCTACATGGGGAAATGGTAGTACAGGTATTTCTGGAATAGTGAGCTCAAGCAATTCTTTGGTCGGAAGTAATGCCGGTGATAGAATAGGTGAAGTAATCAATCCTTTAAACAATGGTAATTATGTGGTGAGTAGCACATATTGGAATAATCTTCGTGGCTCAGCTACCTGGGGAAATGGAAGCACAGGTGTATCTGGAATAGTGAGCTCAAGTAACTCTTTAGTAAGTAATAGTAACAATGAAAAAGCAGGTTTAGTAACCGTTTTAAGTAACGGAAATTATGTAGTAAGCAGCAATGATTGGAATGGCAGCCGAGGAGCAGCCACATGGGGAAATGGAAGCATAGGTATTTCTGGTTTCGTGAGCTCAAGTAATTCTTTAGTCGGTGCTGATCTCAATGACAATGTAAGTTATTCTGGTATCACCGTTTTAAAAAACGGAAATTATGTTGTAGCAAGTGGAAGATGGAATAACAGACGAGGGGCAGTAAGTATATCTTGCAAGGCTAATCCAATCATAGGAACTCTAAGTAACTCAAATTCATTGGTAGGAAACAATATTTCCGCCACAAATATACAATTTTCGATTGTTGAAAATACAATATACAATTATGTTTTAATATCAAGAAAAGATGAAAATAAAATATATATTTACAATTGTATAGATGTTAAAATCAATGTAAAAGGAAATAATATTAGCATTTTAAATGGAGACACAACTCCAAGTTTGATAGATAGTACTGACATGGGTATTACTAATAGTAATTTGTCGCGAAGATTTAAAATAATAAATAGCGGAACAGATACTCTTAAAATTAAAAATATAATAAGTAGTGGAACACATTCAAGCAATTTTATAATTAGTAATATTCCAAGTAAAGTTATTGCTGGTGATAGTAATATGTTTACCGTAACATTTGCTCCTTCTTCATTAGGAATTAAAAACGCAACCATTAAAATTTTTAGCAATGATTTTAATCAAGATACATTTCAATTTAATGTAAGTTGTGAGAGATTATTAAATGCCGAAATCAATGTAAAAGGAAATGATATTAATATTTCAAATGGAGACACAACTCCAAGTTTGGCAGATAGTACTAATATGGGTAATACCACAAGTAACTTAATTCGAAGATTTAAAATAGTAAATAATGGAACGGATACACTTAATATATCAAGTATTGAATGCATTGGACTTAATGCAACAGATTTCGTAGTCAATGACGTTCCTAGTAATATTTCATCAGGTAACACTAGTTTTTTTACTGTAAAATTCTCCCCTTCAACAGTCGGAATTAAAAACGGAACAATAAAAATATTAAGTAATGATATTATTAATGATACTTTTCTGTTTGATATTAAAGGTGAAAAAATCCAAAATACTTCCACAAATAATATAGATAAATCAAATAAAATTTCAATTTATCCCAACCCTTTAAGCACCAATTTAAACATTACAATTGAATCTATACTTGAGGGCGAAACTGCTGAAATTTTAATGACGGATGCACTAGGAAAAGTATCCTATAAAAAAACTATTTTTTATGGGAATAATTTAATTGATTTAAGTCCTCTTTCAAGTGGTTTATATGGATTAAAAATTATTACGAAAAACAATACCTACCATTTTAAAATTATTAAAAATGAAAAGTAAAACCAAATGTAATTTATATCTAACTTGTAGAATTCTATTGTTGGATACAACAATTTAACAATTTTTTCACCTATTTTCGTTTGGTGAATATGAAAAAGTTTTTGGTTTTTTTAGGCCTTTTTTATGCTTTAGGGCTGTCTGCCCAATACAAATATCAAATAAAAGCCAATTTGCTTGTCAGAAATGGTGGTATTACCAATGGATTTAACTTGGGTTTTGAAACATTGCACAAGAAAACCAATTTTTTATTTGATTTTCAAACGTTTGGAGAATACCCTCAAGAGCGAGAGATTATAAGCAAAGAAAATCAAGTTTTTACATTAACTGAAATTAGTGAATACAATAGCTATTTGGGTGTTAATCTGGGTGTTATCACTTCATTAAGTGAATCTGATAAGTATTCTCTTTCTGGCGGTTTTAAAGCCTTTGTAGGTGTTCATACTAAAAGAACTCTTGAAACTCATTATACACTCGACTCAACATTTGGAATCTATCACTGGCGGAACAATAATGAATTGCTCTCAGATCAATTTACTTCCAAACAATCCTTTGCTTTTGGTGGCATACCCTTTGTGAGAATGAGCGCTAAACTAAGTCCAAAGTTTTACCTAATTCCTGAAATTCAACTGCCTTTGACAGGGTTTGCCAACAAACAACAAGCGCAACTCGACTTTAATATTGGTTTTAACATTTCTTTGGCTTATCGATTTACTAAAAAGTAATGATTACATTTATGCAAAGGTGGCAGCTGGAATTCTCACAACAATTCTATTCAAATTGACAGCTCAGAAACCTATACCAAACCAAGTCCAACGATTGGATTTAGGTATTTTATGAAGGTGATAGAAAAGTAAGATTGTTGTTATCTGGTCCTTATTATTTTATAACTAAAGACCTTTTAAAAAACTGTACTGAATATAATGTTGGACACTTGGCTTTTTCAGGGGCATTAGCTCAATAAGCAAAAGTTAAAAAAGCCGTATCTTTGCAAGGTGATACATTATAACATTCATAGGCTAGATAACGGTTTAACGCTTATACACCACGAAGATAATGCTACCAATTTATGTGTTTCAAATCTTTTGTACAATGTTGGCGCTAGGGATGAAAATCCAAATCAAACAGGTTTTGCCCATCTTTTCGAACATTTAATGTTTGGCGGATCGGTTAATATTCCTTCTTTTGACACCCCTTTACAATTGGCAGGTGGAGAAAATAATGCCTTTACTAGCAATGACATTACTAATTATTATGTTACACTCCCAGCAGACAATATAGAAACTGCATTGTGGTTGGAAAGCGACCGTATGTTGCGTTTAGATTTTTCTGAAAAAAGCCTTTCTGTTCAAAAAGGAGTGGTGATTGAGGAGTTTAAACAACGCTATTTAAACCAACCTTATGGTGATGCTTGGCTAAAACTAAGACCCCTCGCCTATCAAGTTCATCCTTACCAATGGGCAACTATTGGAAAGGAAATTAGTCACATTGAAAATGCAAAACTCGAAGATGTTGTGGCTTTTTTTGAACGTTTTTACAACCCATCAAATGCCATTCTTTGCTTAGCTGGTGCTATCACTTTTAATAAGGCAAAGGAAATAACAGAAAAATGGTTTGGTGACATCCCTGCAGGACCTGTCAATCAGAATAAATATCCCCAAGAACCCAAAAAGACAAAAAGAATCAGTTCTTCAGTTGTTGCTGACGTTCCACAAAATGCGATTTATATGGCGTTCAATACAGTAGACAGGCACCATGCTGATTATTTTGCATTTGACTTGTTGTCCGACTTGCTGTCCGGTTCGGAGTCTTCGCGATTTACCCAAAAATTAGTGAAAGAACTAAAACTCTTTACTCATGTGCATGCCTACATCACAGGCGATATTGACGAAGGATTATTTATAATGGAAGGTAAATTAAATGAAGGTGTTTCATTTGAAACAGCAGAAAAGGCATTATTAAATATCATTCAAGAAATATCAGTCCGTGGAATAAACGACAATGAACTTAATAAAGTAAAGAATAAAGTGATTACAAGCAACTTGTTTTCTAAAACTTCCGTCTTAAATAAAGCAATGGCACTATGCTATGCGCATTTACTTGGAAATGCCAATTTAATCAATTCTGAGATAGAACAAGTAAAATCTATTCAAAAAGAGGATATTTTGAGAGTTTGTAAAGAATATATTTTAAGTGGCAATTATAGCGTTTTAAACTACCAAAAACAATGATTAACAGACAATTAGCGCCTGAAATAATGGCAATTGAATCAATAAAAACTGGATTTCCTTGCAAAAATGGAAACGCCTACCATATTGTAAGCAATGAAGCTGTTTTTAAACTCGATTTAATCTTTGAATCGGGAGGTTTTGGACAATATTCTAATAAATTTCACGCATTATTTGCGAGTGACTTAATTTTAAGTGGCACTTCCAAAAAAAACGCAAACGTTATTTCTGAAGAACTTGACTTACTGGGTGCGTATGTTTTCATGAATTGTGACTATTATTCTCACTCTATATCTATTTATGGTCAAACTGAATATTTACAATTAATTATTAATTTAGTAGTTGAAGCTATTCTTGATTGTGAATTTAATGAAGATGAATTAACTATTTATAAAAGTAAAAAAATAAGTGAGCTGAATATCAACTTAGCTAAAACTTCTTTCTTGGCAAACAGGGCTATTAATGCTCTAATAGTTGGCGAAAATCATCCCTTAGCCTCTCCTATTAATGAATCAATTATTAATGGAATTTCAAGAGAAGATTTACTATCTTACAAGAACTCAACATTGGTGAATGCTACTTTTATTTTTACAGGTCCTGACACTATCAACATCAGTGATTATTTGAAAAATATTGGGTTTAAAATAAATCTAAACAAAACAATTTCTGTGGAACATTCTATTAATACTTCAGATGAAAAAGGAATCGTAGTAAAAAAAGAGAATTCCAATCAAAATGCTATAAGATTAGGTAAAATGATGCCTTCTAGAACACATGAAGATTATTTTAAAATATCTTTAACTAATTTAATATTAGGAGGTTACTTTGGCTCTAGGCTCATGAAAAACATTCGTGAGGAGAAGGGCTTAACCTATGGAATACATTCTTCGATAACCCCATTTAGAACATATTCTTTATTTAAAATATCAAGTGAATGTAATGCTCAACTCACCAATGAAGTAAAAAAAGAAATTGAGATTGAAATTATAAAGCTTCAAACTGAACATGTTGAAAGTGAAGAATTACAAACAGCCAAAAATTACTTAATTGGAAGTTTACTTCGCAATTTTGATGGACCATTTAATATAGCAGATCGTTTTAAATCCAACCTTGACTTAAATAGTAAAGAGGGATTTTATGAGGAATATTTTAAAGCTATCCATCAAACTAGTTCTGAGGATATTTTAGCATGTGCCAACAATTATTTTGAATTTAATTCGTTAAAGTATTGCATATCAGGTGAATATTAAACCGTTTATATTATTTTTGATGCTATTGACCTCGATGAGTTATCTCAATGGGCAAGACATACGTCCAAAAATGAGAAGAGCTTGTTTAAATAGATCTGATTCAACACTTGATTTACTGTGGGTTAAGCCTATCAATGGATGTGGCTCAATTAATAATTTTAGCATCTATGGACGCGATGATGTTTTAGGTTTATTTGTCTATTTAGGCAACAGAACAGACATATCTTTAAACAATATTGTACTTAAGCTTAAGAATCTTCGTTCTTGGGAATTGTTCTTAGTTTATAACACAGATTGCAATGGGATAGACAGTATTTTCAGTGACACAATTACTATTGACAACACTGCACCTGATAACTCCCAAATTGACTCTGTAAGTATTAATTTAACAACACAAAAAGCAATTATTGGTTGGTCGCGAAATTCAAGTATAGACACCAAAGGATATTTAATTTACCATGTTACGGGTTCAAACGATGTAATAGGTTCCACAGAGCAAACACAATACCTGGACAATGGTTCACGAAACCCAACGGCTGCTTCAGTTTCATATAGTATTGCAGCTTATGACAGTTGTCAAAATACGTCATTAATTAGCGAAACACACAGAACAATATTTTTAAATAGTCAATACAATAAATGCAATAAAACAATTAGTTTGTCATGGACTAATTACATAGGATGGCAAGTTTCAGAATATCAAATTTTCAGAAGCATAAACGCTGGAAATTTTGAATTGGTTGGTACTGTTATTTCTAATATCAATCAATTTACTTACAATTTCAATTCATTTGGAGATTCTTATTGTTTTTTTATTAGGGCAATTAAATTTGACAGAACATCTAGCTCGTCCTCTATTAGTACATGTATAAATACCCCTTTAATCGTTGAGAGTAAAAATTCTTATGTAGCAAAAGCTTCAATTCAAAACAATCATATTGAAATTTCACTTGTAACTGAAACTAGCACTTCACTTCAAAATATTCTTTTGTACAAATCGGAAAACAATGGTGCTTTTCAACTTTATCAAACCATAAATAATACCGGCGGAACAATTAATTTAATTGATAAAAATGTAAGAGTAGATAAATATACTTATTCTTATTATTTCACCACACAAGGCCCATGTAACTTTATTTTTGACACTTCACAAATTGCTACAACAGTATTATTAAAGGTTAACCAAATTGAAGCTGAAGTTCAAGAATTAAACTGGAATGTTTATAATGCTTTTATAAAAGGGACACAAAATCAAGAAATTCTATTAGGCAATTCAATGGATTATAATAAAAGTTCCCCGTGGAACATTGTTCAACAAAACAACATAACAAATACCTCTTTTACTGACAAAAGCCAATTTAGTGAAAATTTTCAAAGATTGTGTTACTGTATAAAATCCATTGAAAATACACCTAACACATTATTCAACAGACAAGATACA
Organism: Bacteroidia bacterium; assembly: GCA_044377005.1. Lineage (GTDB taxonomy): Bacteria > Bacteroidota > Bacteroidia > NS11-12g > UBA955 > JABMMZ01. The sequence goes on along the minus strand of JBILJV010000011.1, from coordinate 3,097 downwards.
TCCTATAGTAATGTTGTATGTGTAGATGCAGAACCCATAGTGTATTTCCCAAATGCTATTCAAATAAATGGATTTAATACAGTATTCAAACCAAAAGGTTTGTTTTTAAACAACAAAGAATCCAGCGTTTATATATATAACAGATGGGGTGAATTGGTACATACAGTTAATGATTTAGGTATAGGTTGGGATGGAAAAGACCTAAAGGGAGATTATGTTCAATCTGATATATATATTTACAGAGCAACAATTGTCGGAATAAATGGGAAAAAACTAAATTTTAATGGCACAATTTCTGTTTTAAAATAACTATGATACAAATAGCAGGCAAACACAATAAACTAAAGGGATTTAAAAAACTTTGCAAAGAGGTTGTGAAGCAAATTGTGAGTGACCACAAAAAACAAACAATAGAACTAAATATAATACTTGTTGATGACGAAACTTTACTTGAAATGAATGTAAACTATCTGCAACACGATTATTATACAGATATAATAACACACGATTTTTGTGAAGGCGATGAAGTTAATGGGGAATTATACATTAGTTACGACAGAGTAAAAGAAAATGCCATAACATACGGAGTAAAGTTCCACGTGGAACTTTTCAGAATTATAATTCATGGAACCCTTCATTTATGTGGCTATAAAGACAAAGCAAAAAAAGACAAAACGAAAATGACTGAGATGGAAAATTATTACTTGAATAAATTTAATATAGAGTTCCACGTGGAACAAAACAATGGAAAATAGATATGATGTTATTGTAGTGGGTGCCGGTCACGCCGGTTGTGAAGCTGCACATGCTGCCGCGACAATGGGAAGCAAAGTGTTATTGATAACCATGAACATGGAAACAATTGCAAAAATGAGTTGTAATCCAGCAATGGGTGGTGTGGCAAAAGGACAAATCATTAGGGAAATTGACGCACTGGGTGGTATGTCAGGAATAATTACAGACAAAACAATGCTTCAATTTAGAATGTTAAATAGATCTAAGGGAGCAGCAATGTGGAGTCCAAGGGCTCAATCTGACAGAATGCGTTTTTCAGAACAATGGCGATTAACTCTTGAGGGAAATCCAAATATTGATTTCATGCAGGACCATGTACACGCTTTAATAACAGAAAATAATGTCGCTACAGGGGTTGAAACAGGCCTTGGCTATAAAATTATGGGTAAAGCTATAATATTGACCAGTGGCACTTTTTTAAATGGAATAATACACATAGGTGAAAAACAATTTGGTGGTGGAAGAATGGCAGAGTCAAGCAGTGTTGGCATTACTGCTTCGCTTGAAAAACTAGGGTTTGAAAGTGGAAGGATGAAGACAGGAACTCCACCTAGGGTAGATGGTAGAAGCTTAGATTATTCTAAAATGGAACAACAAAATGGTGACGATAATCCTGGAAAGTTTTCTTTCTTAAAAACAAGTAATGTCTTAAAAACACAAAAACCCTGTTTTATTACCTATACAAATACAAATGTTCATGACATATTAAGAGAGGGTTTTGAAAAGTCTCCAATGTTTAATGGTAGAATACAAGGATTAGGTCCACGCTACTGCCCTTCGGTTGAGGATAAAATCAACAGATTTGCAGAAAGAGACCGACATCAAATATTTGTTGAACCTGAGGGGTGGGAGACTATAGAAATGTACATCAATGGATTTTCTACATCGTTGCCAGAAGATATTCAACTAAAAGCTATGAAACAAATTCCCGGATTTGAAAACGCCAAATTATTTCGTCCTGGATATGCGATTGAATATGACTACTTCCCTCCTACCCAACTTAAATTAACACTTGAAACTAAATTGGTAAATAATCTATTTTTTGCTGGTCAGATAAATGGGACAACAGGTTATGAAGAAGCTGCATGTCAAGGTTTAATGGCAGGAATTAATGCACACTTAAAAGTAAAAGATAATGAACCTTTCATATTAAGTCGTTCAAATGCATATATTGGAGTTTTAATAGATGATTTAATCAATAAAGGAACTGATGAACCATATCGTATGTTTACATCTCGAGCAGAATTTAGAATTTTACTAAGACAAGATAATGCTGATGAAAGATTAACAGAATTAGGCTATCAAATTAATTTGGCTCAAAAGGAAAGAATGGATGAATTATATATTAAACGAAAACAAATAAAAAATAGTCTAAGCATAATTAAAAATAAATCAATTGAACCTATTTCTATCAATAATCTATTGATTGAAAAAGAAACAGCAGAAATAAATCAAAAAGTAAAACTTGATAAATTAATATTGAGACCTCAACTTACTATTATGGATTTTATTCCTTATGTTTATGAATTAAAAGAAATTGATTCAGAAATTCTTGAACAAATTGAAATACTTATAAAATACGAAGGGTATTTAGAAAAGGAAAATCTAATGGCTGAAAAATTAAAAAAACTTGAAAACTATAAGTTGAGTCCAAATTTTGATTACAATCAAATAAAATCTTTAAGTATTGAAAGTAGGGAAAAATTAAATAAAATGAAACCAGAAAACATAGGTCAAGCATCAAGGATAAGTGGTGTTTCACCATCGGATATTTCAGTACTAATTGTTTATTTAGGAAGATGAAAAAATTAAGTATATTTTTATTTATATTACTGTTAAACTCTTGTGCAAGTATAGGCTCTCTAACTGGTGGAGATAAAGATGTAACTGCACCTCAAATATTAAAAACAAACTTAACTGAAACAGAATTTAATAAAAAGAAAATATCGATTGTCTTTGATGAATATATAGAACTTAATAATCAAACTGAAAATATTAAATTATTTCCTAATCACAGTACATTAACTTGCAGATTAGTTAAAAAAACATTAGAAATAGAATTTGATAGTTCTTTGAATAAAAATACAACTTATCAAATTTTTATCAATGAAGGTATAAAAGATATCAATGAAGGCAATTTATATTCTGCAGATTTGTTATTTAGCACTGGGAAAGAAATTGATACATGTAAAACAACATTCTTATTTAATAATGATAAAAAATTTAAAAATATTGGTATTAATGTGTTTTCAAAAAAATTGGATTCACTTTCATTAAATTATTATGACTATCAATATAAATT
>JBILJV010000060.1:0-13593 GCA_044377005.1 Bacteroidia bacterium | reverse complement strand
TTCACAACACCTTGATTACTAGTTATAAATAAATACAACTTAAACCCAAAAATCAATAAAACTGATAACAATCAGGATTAACATAATTTTATTAGTTTTTTTAAAAAACTAATAATCAAACGATTAAATATTTTTTTATATATAGTATTTATTAAATAATCATCCTTAATCTAAAGGAAACGCCATATTTTTAGTATATATATACTATTTTTTCAGTTCGTTAAACAAAAAATTTATCAAAAATAAGACGTTTTAGAATACTTCATGTATTGATCTTGATTAAAAGTGAAAGTTTAGAATAACATTTAAATTATTCATGTTTACTTTATTGATTAAAAATCGGTTTTCTAAAAACCCATTATAAGCATTTATTTTATGCACCCACAATACTTGTAAATCAAACCCTTCTAATTCTCCTTTGAAGTGATACCTTACATCTGCATTTATTTGATAGTAGGAAGGCATACCATATTTGTTAAGTCGCACATTTTTAACATCTGGTAAATCGAAATAGCCGGCACCTAAACTGTATTTAAAATTGGAGTTCAAGGGTTGAAATGAAGATTTTAACACCAATGCATTCACATCTCCCAAACCCTCGTTTCTCTCTCTAGGCAAAAAGGTATAAAATGGATCTCTTCCCCATTCACGAGGCATCAAATAACGGCCATGTGCTGTAATTCTGTTATAGTTGGCACTTATTGAATATCTTTTGTGTTTAATCCCAATTCTGCCACCAAAGGTTAATCCTCTTTCGGAAGTGGGAAAATAGGTTTTATGAAAACTATCGTTTCCTCCATTGTTTAAAGCATGTTGATACACCGACTGAAACCCAAAGTTTAATTCGTGACTTGGACTCAATGTGCGCTTATAATTGGCCTCAAAATACACAGAATGAAATATATTCTCAGCCAACAAATCCCAAATTTGTACATTTAAATTTTTGGCAACTTTGGCATTAAACCCAAAATGAAGTATCCCTTTTGATGATAAATTACCTTTATAATTAGAAGGTTTTCCAAGTATGTTAACTCCCGATGGGTAAACGCCAATAGAATGTGGTACAGAGTAAAACTTCAATGTACTTCTAGGTGAAATATTAAAAATATAACCACCCTCGAAACTAATTTTTTTGTTTATTTTTATATCTGCCCATAAAGCCTCAACTTCTGTAGGTCTCATTCTGCCATCTTGAAGATTAATAAATGGCGTATTAATCATTTGTTTTCCAAATTGAAATTTTGAAGATTTAAAATTATATTTTATATAAAGTTCTTCCAATCTGTCCATATGGTATTTATTATGATAATCAGAAATATCAAAAAGACCAATTTCATATCTATTAATTTGTCCAGTACTTGGATCTGGGTAGTTCAAATTTGATGAACCAATATTGAATATGTAAAATCCACTTACACCAAACTGAAAATTATGAAATTTGGCTGTTTCAAATTTTAAACCACCTCCTATAGCATTGGCAAAATAATCGGTTAATTCTCCTTGATTTTGGGTATTCATAAAAAAATACCTTAAATGACCACTTGCATGCCCCTTTTTAAATGCTTGAAGGAAATTATCTTCATGTTTACTTAAACTGTCATGTTGTTTCCCTTTCCATACCTGAGGATTTTCATTAATTTCTTGGTGTTGTGCATTTAGGGAAATCGAAATAACAAAAACGAAAATTAAAAATAAAGCTTTTGTAAAAGAAATAATATTCATAAAATTAGGTGCAAATTTCTATATAATAGAACTTAGAAAATGTAACATTAGTTACCCTAAGAAAATATTTTAAATAAAAATTACCTCTTTTTCTTATCTGAAAGTATAGTCAACCCCATACACCTGAGTTAATAATGTTTCAGGGGCATCCAATGCCACTGCATTATGTTTTGCTACGGGAGAAATAGGAGAAAATGCTTTTAAATACTCTTTCATGGTTTGATGAAGTGTATTCGGTAATGTTTTTGGTTCTTTTACATTTTTCATTCGGCAAAGCATATCTTCTGGATCTCCATCTCTTTCGCAGGCTAATATTTGATAAGTTTTTTCTAAATTCAAAGGTTCACCATTAATTACAACCTTTTGTACTCTTTGACCTTCTTCAGCAAAAGCTTTAAACTCAACTTTCATTCCATCAAACTTTACAACCCAACCTCCAAATCGTTTCATTGCATCTTTTGCAAATACATTGTTTAATTCTTTTTCGAGCCATTTACTGATTTGTGCACCAGTCACTTTTCCAATTCTAATATTGCTATCAATAGGCAGCATATCGAATAAATAACCATTAGTTATTGGAATATTTCCAGTTTTGTCTGGTGTAGAACGAGGTGGACAAAATCTAAATCCATTGGACAAAACCACATCAATATCACTAAATTTCCATTTAAGTGCTTCCACTATCATTGTATCAATTGGATTTTCAATCACAAAATAACGGTATAATGGCAATTTACTATAACCAACTATTTCATTGATATGTTCCTTGTATAAATGTTCATTTTCGGAAATAATAGAAAGCACCTCTTTGTTGGGTTTCAACGCATTGCTTTTAACTTCTATCAAATCGTATTTATCACTAATTAAAACGCCATTTTTAATACTTAATTCTAAATTACCGATAAAAGATCCAAATGCTCCAGGCTCCACAACTTTGGAATACTTACACTGAATAGGGACTCTTACTCTTTCGTGCGTATCTCCACCTAAAATATAAGAAACACCTTCACATTCAGGCATATTTGCTAAAGCAATTTGTTGTGACAATCCTAAATGTGCAATTATCATAATAGCTGCGCATTGTTCTTGATTTTTTAAAACATCAACGTAATGCGCCAAATTTTCTTCAGGTTTGGTATAAAGAATCCCTTTGCTATAGTTAGGGCTTTGTCTGATTGGTACCAATGGGTCTGTATAGCCAATAAATCCAACTTTAACACCTGCCACATTCCAAATATGGTAAGGTTGAAATATCAATTCACCTCTTTTGCCTTCGCCTAAATCATGGTACATATTGGCACATATTTTAGGTGCATTTAACGAACCCAAAAGTGTTTGCATGCTTCTTTTACCATAAATTACCTCCCAATTTCCGGGTAGATATAAATCATAATTCATGGCATTTAAAATTGGAACAAATGCTTTACCAGTCGTTTTCATACTTAGTTCACTCCCTTGGAACATATCTCCTGTATCAATTGAAAAAGTATGTTTGTGTTTCTTTCTTAGTTGATTAAGTAAAGTTGTAATTTGGGCATAACCTCCAGTTTTTCTAAATACGGATTGATTATTTTCCCAAAATAACTCATCGTGAGGATGAACTTGACAATGAATATCAGTCGTTTGTAATATATTCACTTTTATTACCTCATCTTTGGCGTAAGCGTTGTCTACATTTTCATTTTTAGCATTGTCCGCTAAAACAGAAATAGGCGCTATAACTGTAGCACCTAATCCTATTGTCCCTAAAGACTTTAAAAAATTTCTTCTATTATTATTCTTCATATTAATACCCTCCTTTTACATAACTCCAACCTTGTTCTTGCTTCTCTACTATTTCAATAATTCCAGCAGGAATATAGGTTACAGATTGTATAAATTTTGATTTATCTATTTTTCGCTGTTTCATTGTATTTTCGCAAACAACAAAGTTAACCCCTTTTGCTTTTAATGACTCAATTTCTGTTATATGTTTAGAAAAATCAGTCATCAAATATTCCAATCCTTTGTTGTACACCACCACTTCTATTTTAACATTGGGCCAATAGTCTGTAATATTTTGTAATTGTTTGGTAAAGGCTTTTTGTTGCATTGTGTCTGCATTTGTAAATTGAAAAACAATGCGGTGTTGTTTTTCTTTTTTGTTTGTAAATGCTATTATAGACACAAGTGAAATTAACACTGTAGAGATTAGAATTATTTTTTTCATGAGATTATTTTTTGTTTTGTTTTTTGGCATCCACTATAGGTTGATAAGGACCAAATTTATGTTCAGCTTCTGAAAACTTATCAGCAAATGGACCAAAAGGATGATCGAAAGGCTTTTCTTCAATTTTAGGCCAATCATTTTTCAAACTTTTAGTAGGTCTTTCTTGAGAATTAATGTAAGCTGCAATGTCCCAAGCTTCTTCATCTGTTAATTGAGGATTAGCAAAACTTGCACCTTGAGGCATATTGTATCTAATATAACCTGCCATTCTGCTCATTCTGTATAAGCCTGCGCCATGATTATAAGAGTTTTTACCCCACAAAGGTGGAAACAAATATTCTGTACCATCTGCATTCATTTGCCCTTCACCGTTTGCTTGATGACAAGTTTGACACTTACCTTCATACAACACTTTCCCTTTAATTGGATCAATTGGACGGTCTAAAAAAGATAAATCATAGATTCCAGAACCTTTGGGTTTTTCGCCTTTGGGAACTTCTTTTCCAATAAATTCAATGTATGCTTTAATCGCAATCATTTCTTTACTGTCTTCTTTCAAAGGTTTCCCATTTAAACTTCTCTCAAAACAATCATTCACTCTTTTGGTTAAATCCTCTTTACTCCCACTTCTAGCCCTGTATTTGGGATAAGTAGAAAACACAGCCCCATAATTATTTCCCCAAGGTTTTGTTCCTGCATCTAAGTGACAATTTTGGCAATTCATTCCATTGCTGATTGGTTTTACCGAACCTTTTGGTCCTAAATATTTGGAAGTATGAACAATTAATTCTTTCCCATATTCAATTTGTGCTTTTATTTCAGGTGATAAATCATCTGTAATTAATGCCGGTTTCCAAAAATCATCTTGAGGAACTTGTGGTGTTGATTCTGTTATACTATTGACAGATTGTTCACTCTTTTTCTCCTCCTCATTTTCTCCAAACCATGAACTAAAATCTGGTTGATAGATAAAGAAAATCAACACAACAACGATTGAAAAAATAAATAATAAGATAACCGAAATTAAACTTTGTATTATTTTTAGTAAATCCTTTTCTTTCGAATTCAAGGGCTGTTTATTGTTTTCCATATTCTAATTAATTAATGTGGTAGTTTATCTCTGAAATAGCCATAAACCCAAGTTCCCAAAATGGCACTTAACAAGGTTATTGAAATTACCGTTGCACCTGTTCCAATTTGCGCAAACAATGGTCCTGGACAAGCTCCTGTTAAAGCCCAACCAAATCCAAAAATTAACGCACCATAAATTTGACCTTTATTGAAGGTTTTGTCTTGAATGACAATTGGTTCACCTTGAATTGATTTGATTTTAAATTTTTTGATAATCCAAACTGATATCATTCCAACAATAACAGCGCTTCCGATAACGCCATACATGTGAAAAGATTGAAATCTGAACATTTCTTGTATTCTGAACCAACTTACGATTTCAGCTTTTACAAAGATGAAACCAAAAGAGATACCAACTATAAGATACTTGATATTGCTATACCATTTGTCTTTTATTTGACTTTCATTGACACAAACTGCATCCGTTGATCTAACTTGATATTCTTGTTTTTCTTGCATAATTTTTCTTGTTTAAAATTGTATTGATAAAATAAAAGGTAAAATAAAATTGGCCATAACAATACCGCCTAACATAAAGCAACATGTTGCAACTAATGAAGGCCATTGTAAGCTAGAAAGTCCCATAATAGCATGTCCACTTGTGCATCCACCACCATATCGGGTTCCAAAACCAACCATAAATCCTCCAATTACAATCATTATAAACCCTCTTAAAGTTATTAATGATTCCCAATTAATAATATCTGTGGGTACCAATTGACTGTAATCTGTAATGCCATATTGTTTAATGTCATTGACTAATTTTTCACTCACGATAATGTCTTCTGGATTGGAAAACAACTGAGTTGCAATTACTGCCCCAAAGAAAACCCCTAAAACAAATACCAAATTCCAAATTTCTTTTTTCCAATCATACTGAAAGAATGGGATTTTAGCTGGAATACAAGCGGCACAAACGTGTCGCATTGATGAGCTAATTCCAAAAGTTTTGTTCCCTAAAATCAATAATGTTGGCACTGTTAATCCAATCAATGGTCCTGCTACATACCATGGCCAAGGTTGTGTGATAAATTCTATAATATTCATTTCTTCTAATTTATTAATGCAAAAATATGATGTTCGTCACTTTTGTTTAGTCACTTTTGTTACACTAAGCGGTTCCTTTTAAAATTTTATGCCAATAAAGCCATGGCAATATCTTTAATTTCAATATCCACATCACCCACCAAGGTTTGGTTTGGTTAATAGGAAATGACATTGCAGGTTTATTTGTATAATCAAATTCAGCCAATAATAATCTACCATATTTTGTTGGGATTGGACAAGCACTGTATCCTGAATACTTAGCTAATAATGCTTCATTCTTTAAATAACTCAATATATTTTCAACCAAAACAGGCGCTTGTTTTCTAATAGCTGCGCCCGTTTTACTGCATGGGGCATTTATAACATCCCCTAAAGAAAAAACATTTTTATATCTACTGTGTTGCAAAGTGTGCATATCCACTTCAACATAACCTTGAGGATTCTGAGGGTCTGCCAATACACTATTTTTTACAAAATCGGGAGCAGATTGTGGAGGTACTACATGGCAAAAATCAAAAGTTATTTCTACTTTTTTCACTTGCTCGTTTGCTTGTTCTGTTATTCCATAACAAGCACCCCCAAATTGTTTAACTTCATTATCTAAAACTTCTTTATCGGCTTTAGTTTCATAAACGACTGTATTGTTGCTTGAATTAATTTCAACCACATTGGAACCAAAATGGGTGTGTATATTTCCTTCTGCAACGGTTTCCTCTAATGCACCTAAATATTCTTTGATACCAAACAAAACGCCTGCACCACTTATATAGTGAACTTGACATTTGTCTAATATGCCTTTTTTTCTCCAATAATCTACTGCCAAATACATGATTTTATGAGGAGCTCCTCCACATTTTATGGGTGTATTTGGATTGGTAAACACTGCAACACCCCCTTTAAAGTCTTGAATCATTTGCCATGTTTTGGTAGGCAATTCAAATAAATAATTTGATGTAACTTTAGGATTATTAAAAATGGCTTCTTTTGAACCTTTAATTTTCGACCAATCCAATTGAATTCCGGGTGCAACAATCATTATATCATAACTAATTACATCCCCATTTCCACAAACGACACTGTTATTGTCTGGATTAAATTCTGTTACAGAATCTTTGATCCAAGTAGTGTTTTGAGGAATATAATCTTTTTGAAATTTCTTTGTTTTATTGATGTCAAACACACCTGCTGCAACCAAAGTATAGGCAGGCTGATAATAATGGTATTCCGAAGGATCAATCAAAGCAATGTTTAAACCACTGTTTTTCCTAAGTAACTGGGCAGCTACTGAAATGCCGGCGTTCCCTGCACCAATAATAACGATTTGAAATTTCTTGTTCATGATATTTTCATTTTATAAATAGTTCTTTTACGATAATGTAAATCCCCATCACTAAAACAAACCAACCAAAAGCAGGCTTTAATTTAGCACCTTCAATTTTCTTTGACAAATAAGTACCTAAGAAGATACCTACTATTGCAAATGCAGATATCGTCATTAAGAATGTCCAATCAACTTGTACTTCGGCACCTTCACCTAAAAATCCAATTAAAGATTTTGCTGCAATAATCACTAATGATGTTCCTACAGCCTCTTTCATTGGTAATTTACTCAACACTACTAAAGCAGGAATAATTAAAAAACCACCACCTGCACCTACTAAACCAGTTAAAATACCAACAACCATACCCTCTATTAAAATGACTGGATAGTTAAAAGATTGTTTACCTACTTCTTCCTCTTTTTTTGCTTTGTCTTTTTTAATCATACTGTAAGAAGCCGCTATCATTAAAACAGCAAATATGATCATCATTAAAATACTTTTGGTAACCACCAAACTTCCAATGGTAAATACCTCTGAAGGTATGGCAGGAACAATATAAGCTCTAGTTAAAAACACTGCTATAATTGAGGGAATACCAAATACAATGGCAGTTTTAATATTTACTAAACCCTTTTTAAAGTAAGAATAAGTTCCAACAGAACTTGTTATACCAACGATAAACAATGAATATCCAGTGGCGACTACGGGGTTAACCCCAAATAAATAAACCAAAACCGGAACAGTTAAAATACTACCCCCTCCACCGATTAATCCTAAAGAGACGCCAATTAAGATTGATGCTATATATCCTATAATTTCCATAATGAGCAAAACTAAGTTCTATTAAACCAAATTTGTGTAACAAACATTACATTGATAAAAAAATTGAAAAAAATAAATTCTTGTATTATTTTAGCAAATTGAATTTATAAAAACATTTAATTTAATACAATGATATTAAAAAAAAACATATTTATTCTCTTTTACTTTTTAACATTTGCAAGTTTAAAAGCCCAACCTGGACTTATCGGCGTAACATCAAATGGTGGTAATGAGTTTGGAACTCTTTTTAAAACCGATTTTAACGGAAAAAACTTAAACAATATTCATTTATTTGATGGTGTTTCTGGTGCCAATCCTCGCTATACTCATCTAACCTATGTAGGCAATCACACGCTTTATGGTCTTACATCATCGGGAGGAAAATACAACAACGGCGTTTTATTTGAATACAATGATAGTCTTAATTCGTACATCAAAAGATTCGATTTTTCTGAGGCTAATGGAATAACCCCAACAGGTAGTTTAATCTTTAATAATGGTAAATTATATGGACTAACAAGTGCTGGAGGCAAATTCAACCATGGTGTAATCTTTGAATACACAATTAGCAATAACTCTTATCAAATTTTAGCTCATTTTAATGGCCCAATTAATGGAAGGAATCCATTTGGCTGCGTCTCTTTACTTAACAACAAATTATATGGCTTAACCTATCAAGGTGGCACATACAATGCAGGAGTTTTATTTGAATATAACATGACAACGGACAGCTTGAAAGCAAAAGTTGAGTTGGATGGAACAAACTCAGGAAGAAATCCCTTCGGTAGTTTAAAATTAATAAATAATAAATTGTACGGAATGACGTTCCAAGGAGGGCAAAATAACTTCGGAATTATTTTTGAATATTCTCCTAGTGTAGATTCTTTTAAAGTTAAATACCATTTTAATGGCACTAATTCAGGTAGTAATCCATATGGAGATTTAGAGTTAGCTCCTAATGGCCTTTTATATGGTATGACTTTTTTAGGAGGTAGTAATAATATTGGAACCTTATTTGAATTCAATATTCAAAATGATTCTTTTGTGAAGAAAATTGATTTTGATGGGTCAAACTATGGACGAAATCCTTTTGGAAAACTAGTTCACACTGGAAATGGTATTTTATATGGACTCACTTCTCAAGGTGGAAGTAATTCACAAGGAACTTTGTTTGAATACAACACCAACAATTCTAATTTAAATGTTCGTGTAAATTTTAATGGTAATAATGGTAGAAATCCATTTGGAAGTGTAGTTTTAATGCCAAACCAAAAAATAGTCGGACTTACAAACCGAGGTGGATTAAATAATTCTGGGGTATTATTTGAATATTCAATTAGCAACAATACATTTAACGTAAAGAAACATTTAAACCAATCTGACAATGGCTATTCTCCACAAAGTGCTGTTTTAAATCCGTACGCTTTTACACTTTTTGGAACAACTTTATTTGGCGGCACCAATCAAAATAATGGGTCTACTAATATGGGCACTTTGTTTGAATATGACCTCAAAAACAATCTCTATTACAAAAGAACTGAATTTTCAACTACCCTTGGCTTTCAACCAACTGGTCAACTTTGCTATTTCCAAAATCGCGTTTGGGGAGTAGCTCGTTTTGGAGGGAATAATAATGATGGCACCATTTATGAATACAACCCTCAAACTTTACAAACCGCAAAAAAAGCAGATTTCAACTACTCAACTGTTGGAGCTGAACCAATTGCTGGACTAACCTTAGCTCAAGACAACAACTTGTATGGCATGACATCATTTGGCGGTAATAATGACTTCGGAACTCTATTTAAATTTAATCCAAGAAATTCACAATTTACCCCTATAATAGATTTTGATGACACAATTTGGGGATTTGAACCTAACAGCGAACTTTTTCGAGCTTCAAATGGTAAGCTATATGGAGTAACAACACAAGGAGGAAAAGATGGTTTTGGTGTATTGTTTGAAGTGGATATTCAAAACCAAATTGTAAGTAAACTTTTAGATTTTAATAACAATACTATTGGATACCACCCATCAGGAAGTTTAATTGAAGTCAATAATAACATTTTGTTAGGTTTAACAATTGAAGGTGGAAATTATAACAAAGGAACGCTTTACACTTTCCATTTGAGTAATGATTCGATATCAACGATACATCATTTTGACACTTTGATTTATCCTAGCTCAAGTTCTAGATTAACTCTTGGGCAAAACAACAAAATATACAGTACTTCCAACTTGGGTGGAAAATTCGATTTAGGACAACTATTTGAATTTAATTTAAGCAGTTCTAACATAAAGAAAACTTATGATTTCAACTATATTAATAGCGGAAGACCTTCCGGTAAACTTACCTCTGTTTGCCTTCCTACTGAATCAAATCTTATTATAAGTAGTTGTGACAGTTTTATTTCCCCTAGTTCTAAATATATCTACAAAAAATCAGGTTTATATAGGGATACCATTTCTAACTATTGGGGTTGTGATAGTTTTATTCAATTACAAATTACGATAAAAACCAAAAGTTATAGCTCAATAATTACTAAAGCTTGTCAGTCATATATTACTCCAGATGGGAGAACTATAGACTCGTCAGGACAATATATCTCCATTGTTAACAATTATCTTGGTTGCGACAGTATTATAACCATACAATTAAGTATTTTAAATTCTAAAAGTAGAATTGATACAGCAGTTTGCAATACCTTCATTGCACCCGATGGTTCATTACATCAAGAAAGCAAATCGTTTAATGTTGTTATCCCGAATTCTAAAGGTTGTGACAGTTTGATACAAATTAATTTAAGAATTAAGAACTCCACCAGTTTAATTAATACTATAAGTTGTCGAATTTACATTGATCCAATTGGAAATCCACATTACGATTCAGATTCATTTTCTGTTACAATTCCCAATCACTTAGGATGTGACAGTTTAATTATTATTAAACTCACTATCATTAAACCGAATATAACTGTTTTATCAGAAGACACTGTATTAATAGCAAGTGCAACTCAAGTTAATTATCAATGGTATGTGTGCTCACCCAAATGGCAAAAAATTGAAGGGGCTACCTCAAGAACATTCCGACCTAATATCAATGGTGAATATGCGGTTGAAATTATCACAAACAATTGTAAAGACACCTCAAGTTGTATAACAGTCAATAAACTATATGTCAATGAATTAAATACAATTCAAATAGAAATTTACCCCAATCCAAATCATGGCATATTTACAATTAAGGCAGTACAAATGAGCGGTTTAAGCAATGTGCAAATCTGGACAATGCATGGGCAAAAATTGGAAGAAAGAATAATTGACAACAGTCAAACCAATGTTTTAGATTTCAGTAAACTCCCAAAAGGGGTACATCTTTTAAGACTTACGAATCAAAAACAAATAGTCACTCAAAAAATATTGATAGAATAGGACTTATTAAAAGTCCAATTCTATTTGATTATTTAATATATCTTCTATTGTTTCTCTTTTACGAATCAAATGGGCTTTTCCGTCTAATATTAAAACTTCAGCAGGCCTAAATCTTGAATTATAATTACTTGCCATACAGATGCCATAAGCACCTGCATTATGAAATGCTAGAAAAATATAACCCTTATTTATCATTTTTTATATTTAATTTAAAAACCCTAACATGCCCTGAATCGCTTCCGTTTCCATCATTAAAATGTCCTCCAACAGCCAAAATAGATCCATCAGCACTTAATGAAACAGAAAAACCAAACCAATCATCTTCAAATTCTCCTTTCATATCAACACCAAACTTTTCCCATGAATTATTAATAAATTTAAAAACCCTCGCATATCCATTTGCTGGATTTTTCTTCATATAACTTGGAGCTCCTACAGCAACTGTTGATCCATCAGAACTTAGGCTAACTGACCAACCTAGCCAATCTTTAGCCTCATTACCTTTTATGTCTTTGCCTAATTGTTCCCAAGAATTGTTAATAAACTTATAAATTTTCACATGACCTGCTTCATCTCCATTATCATCATTTCCTGAAGCTGCAATCGCTATTGTTAACCCATCAGAGCTTAATGATACTGAGCAACCAAACTGATCGTTTGAGGACTTACCATTTATATTGTTTCCCAATTGTGACCATATTCCATTTGTAAGCGAAAAAACCTTTGTTTGACCTGCATTATTTGCGTTTTCATCATTTCCTATTGATCCGATTGCCAAAATTAATCCACTAGAACTTAATGAAACAGACCAACCAGACCAATCATCATTTGAATTTCCAACAATATCTTGTCCTTGTTGAACCCAAATGTTATTTATAAAACTAAATACTTTCACAACACCTTTTAAAGAACTATTTGGGCTATTTATAGAACCAACTGCTAAAGTCAAACCACTTGCATTCAATGAAACTGAATGACCAAAATTATCAAAATCCAATAAGCCATTAATATCCTCTCCAAGCTGTATCCAATTACTATCAATCATTTTATATACTTTTACCTGCCCTTTATTATTGATATTGGGAGAACCAATTGCTATAATTGTACCATCATCATTAATTGAAATTGACTTGTTTAAATTATTATCACCTTTTATTCCAATATCTTTTCCTTGTTGAGCCCATATATTGTTTTGATACTTGTAAACTCTAACATTAGATTTTTCATTAGAGGAAAAACTTGCAATTGATAAACCATCTTTACTTAAAGAAACAGAACTGCCAAATTTTTCATCTTGCAATTTACCATCTATATCTTGACCAATTTGCACCTGACAATTTATATTTTTGAAAGAAGAAACTATAAAAAAAATGAATAAAAACACTTTTTTAAAGCTTAAAACATTTAACATATAATATTTGAATTATATAACAACCTCTATCTGAGTATTCAAAATATCCTCAAGAGTTTCTCTTCTTCTGATTAAATGTGCTTTTCCTTCTAATATTAAGATTTCAGCAGGTCTGAATCGAGAGTTATAGTTGCTTGCCATACTAAAGCCATAAGCACCAGCATTATGAAAGGCTAAAATATCACCTTCTCTTACTTCATTTAATTTTCTGTCCCAACCAAAAGTATCTGTTTCACAAATATAACCAACCACCGCATATATACGTTCAACACCTTGTGGATTGCTAACATTAACAATATGATGGTAAGCATCGTACAACATGGGTCTAATAAGGTGATTCAAACCACTGTCAACACCAGCAAACATAGTACTTGTAGTTTGTTTAACAACGTTGGTTTTAACAAGAAAAAAGCCTGATTCACTCACTAAGAATTTTCCTGGTTCGAACCAAAGCTCTAATTCTCTACCATATTCACTAAAGAATTTTTTAAATCTTT
>JBILJV010000059.1:0-13604 GCA_044377005.1 Bacteroidia bacterium | reverse complement strand
CAAATTGGTATGGAATTGCATGATAATGTTAAGCAAATTTTATCTGGAATTTCAATTTACTTAAATATAGCACTCAAAAAAATCGATGAAAAAGAAGAGGTAATATTACTGTTAAATAAATTAAAAAAATATAATGATAGTGCAGTCAATGAATTAAGAAGGCTATCTCATCAATTAGCACCTTTGGTTGAAACAGAATCTAGTTTAAAAGATAAAATAGATTGGTTAATTCAAAATTTAAAACTTTACGAGAGTTTGGTAGTCTCATTATCTATCGAAATAGATGAAACAAATTTTCAAATAAATGATAATATACAACTTCATTTTTATAGAATTTTACAAGAGTTAATAACAAATACATTAAAATACTCTAAAGCAAACAAATTGGAAATAAAAATTTATAAATCCAAAGCATTTATTTGGTTTAATGTAAAAGACAATGGTGTTGGATTTGATATTAATCACAAAAAACAAGGAATAGGATTGGAAAATATTCGTAGAAGAGTGAAAATTTTAAATGGAGAATTAAAATTAATAACAGATATAGGAAAGGGAGTTGAGGTGATAATTAAAGTCCCTTATACTTAGATAAATTGATGTAATATCTAACTCAATCCACTAATTACGCCTTCATCATTGATAAACATATGTTCAGACGCAGGGATATTTGGTAGTCCAGGCATTCGCATCATACTGCCCAAAATAGGAATTACAAAACCTGCCCCTGAGGCTATTTCAAATTCTCTTATTGTAATAGTAAATCCCTGAGGTCGTCCTACAAGCTTCTCATTGTCTGAAAAGGATTTTTGTGTTTTTGCCATACATATTGGCAAGTGGTTTAATCCCAATTTGTCAATTTGTTTCAAGTCACCCAAAGCCTTTGGTGTGTATTCTATAGTGCTAGCGCCGTAAATTTCCTCGGCAATGGTTTTAATTTTTTCTTTAATACTCAAATTCCAATCATACAAAGGTTTGTATTGATTTTCGTTTTTTTCTATCTGACTAACGACTGCTTCTGCAAGTTCCATAGTGCCATTTCCACCCAATCCCCAACCTTTACTTAATACTGCATTTATTCCTAAGTCTGCACACATCAATTTTAATAAGTTAATTTCTTCTTCGGAATCTGTGTTAAAAAAGTTGATAGCAACAATAGGTTTTAATCCAAACTTATGGGCATTTTCAATGTGTTTTTCAAGATTAGCAAATCCCATTTTAACTTTTTCTAAATTTGGGGTATTTAGTTCATCTGTTTTTGCACCACCATGGTGTCTTAAAGCTCTAATAGTGGCAACGATAACCATGGCTTTGGGTTTTAATTGACCATAAACACATTTCAAATTTAAGAATTTTTCGGCACCTAAGTCAGCCCCAAAACCAGCCTCTGTTACCACATAATCTGCTAATGATAAGCCCATTTTAGTTGCAATAATTGTGTTTGTGCCTTGAGCAATATTGGCAAACGGCCCACCATGTATAATAGCAGGATTCCCTTCTAATGTTTGAACCAAATTAGGCTTAATTGCGTCTTTTAGTAAAATAGCCATCGCCTCTTGAACTTTTAGTTGTGAAGCGTAAACAGGTTCATTTTGATAAGTAAAGCCAATAAAGATGTTGCCGATTTTCTCTTTTAAATCTTTTAATGAATTAGACATGCAAAGAATGGCCATAATCTCAGAAGCGGCTGTAATATTAAACCCACCTTGACGCATTACACCGTTTGATTTGGGTCCTACTCCTGTAATAATATCTCTTAAACTACGGTCGTTCATGTCCATCACCCGTTTCCAAACCACAGTTTTTGGGTCTATTTTAATTGGATGATTGGGGTTTTGAATCACATTGTCTAAGATGGCAGCCAAAAAATTATTGGCTTTTTCTACCGCACTAAAGTCACCTGTAAAGTGTAGGTTAATGTCTTCCATCGGAATAACCTGAGAATATCCTCCACCAGCTGCACCGCCTTTTATTCCAAAAACAGGACCAAGAGAAGGTTCTCTTAAAACAGCGATTGATGATTTTCCTATTTTGTTAAGACCTTCATTCAATCCAATAGTTACCGTTGTTTTACCTTCACCAGCGGGAGTAGGAGTAATAGCGGTTACCAAAATTAAATGGCTGTTTTTAATTTTATCTTGATTGAGTAACGACAAAGGGAGTTTGGCTTTGTATTTACCATAAAACTCTAAATCATCTTCTTGAATATTTAATTTAGCAGCTATTTCTTTAATTGGTTTTATAGCTACAGATTGCGCAATTTCTATATCAGTCATAAGGGCAAATTTAATGGAATATTTAATTTATCATCAATTTGATTTTATGATTACGGTCAATCTATTCTATTGATAATGCTATTTTCTATAATCTCCAATTGGCAAAAATTTTTTTTGTATATTTGCAAGTATGAGTGAACATGCTATTGAACAAGAATTTAATATTACCGGCGAATTACGCCAAAAATTATACGATAACAGTATTGTAAAGAATTATAAGGCAGGCGATATTATATTAGACGAAAATGCAAGTATAAGATCAATTCCTATTGTTACAAAAGGAAGTATTAGAGTAATGAGAAGCGATGATGAAGGCAGGGAAATCTTTCTTTATTACATTAAAGCAGGCGAAAGTTGTATCATGTCTTTTTTGGGTGGAATGCACAACGAAACATCAAAAGTAAGAGCTGAGGTAGAAGAAGATGCCGAAATTTTGTTTTTACCGGTCGAGAAAGTAACCTTGTTTATTCGTGATTATCCGCAATGGTTAGATTATATTTTCCGATTATATCATAAAAGATTTGAGGAATTGTTAGAAGTGGTAAACGCTATAGCATTTAAAAAAGTAGATGAGAGATTATTATTGTTATTGAGAAAAAAGGCAGACTTAATGAAAAATAATATAATATTGGTATCGCACGAGCAGTTAGCAAATGAATTGGCAACAGCCAGAGTAGTGGTATCTCGACTTTTAAAACAGCTAGAAGATGAAGGCGTGGTAGAGTTGGGTCGCAATAAAATTACAATCTTAAAAAAGAGTATTTTGGAAAGTTAGGATCTATGTAACCAAAGTAACGTTAAATAAAAAAAACTACAATTATTTTTGTACCATAAAATAAGAATATTATGCAAGTAGAACAAATTTACACAGGATGTTTAGCTCAGGGAGCTTATTACATCACGTCAAATGGTGAGGCTGTAATTATTGACCCACTTAGAGAAACCCAACCTTACATGGAGCGTTTACAAAGAGATGGCGTTCAATTAAAATACATTTTAGAAACGCACTTCCATGCTGACTTTGTAAGTGGACACGTTGATTTAAGTAAAAAAACAGGTGCCCCAATCGTTTATGGACCAACGGCTCAACCAACTTTTGATGCCATTATTGCAACAGATAATCAAATATTAAAAGTAGGCAATATTCAAATTAAAGTGTTACACACGCCTGGCCACACCATGGAAAGTACAACTTATTTGTTGATTGATGAAAACGGAAAAGACCATGCTATTTTTAGTGGAGACACCTTGTTTTTAGGTGATGTTGGTCGTCCTGACTTAGCTCAAAAAGCGGCAAGTATGACTCAAGAGGATTTAGCTGGGTTATTGTACGAAAGTTTAAATAACAAAATTATGCCATTGGCAGACGATGTTATTGTTTATCCTGCTCACGGTGCTGGAAGTGCGTGTGGTAAAAACATGATGAAAGAAACTGTCGATACTTTGGGTAACCAAAAGAAAATGAACTATGCCTTAAATCAACCAAGTAAACAAGCTTTTATTGAAGCCGTTACAGATGGTTTATTGCCACCTCCGGGTTATTTTGGAATGAACGTTGCCATGAACAAATTTGGTTATGACAGTTTCGAACATGTATTAAACAATGGGTTACGTGCATTAACAGTTGAAGAATTTGAAGTTGCTGCTGAGGAAACTGGCGCTGTAATTATAGACACAAGAGCAAATGGTGATTTTGCCAATGGTTTTGTTCCTCAATCTATCAATATTGGAATTAAAGGTGACTTTGCGCCTTGGGTTGGTGCAATGATTATTGACGTTAAACAACCTATTTTATTAGTTACTAATGTTGGTGAAGAAGAAGAAGTGGTAACAAGATTGAGTAGAGTTGGTTTTGACAATATTCTTGGTCACTTAAAGGGTGGATACGATGCTTGGTTAGCCTCTGGTAAAGAGACTGATAAAGTTAACCGCATTACTGCAGAACAATTTGCACAACAAGTTAAAATTGGTGAATCTAAAATTGTGGATGTTAGAAAAGAATCAGAATACGCCGCAGAACATGTGGATGAAGCCTACAGTATGCCGTTAGCTGACATTAATGAGTGGATAAAAGATGTTAAACCAGAAGAACACTTCTTTATGCATTGCGCTGGCGGATACAGAAGCATGATTGCTGCTAGTATTTTACAAGCAAGAGGATACCGTAATTTTACAGAAGTAGAAGGTGGATTTGCTGCTATTTCTAATACCAATGTGCCAAAATCAGATTTTGTATGTCAGTCAAAAGTTTTAAAACAATCTTAATATTAGGAGGAATTATCGTTATGTTTAATTTTTTTAGTAATTTATTCGCTCAGGGTGATAATACCCAATTACAAACTGCTATTAATGAAGGTGCTTTTTTAGTTGATGTAAGAACACCTGGTGAGTTCGCCGATGGAACAGCCAAAGGTGCTGTTAATATTCCGCTCGACCAAGTGCAAAATCATATTGCTAAGTTCAAAAACAAAAAGCACATTGTTGTTTTTTGTAGAAGTGGCAGCAGAAGTAGTCAAGCAAAAGCCATTTTAGAAAAAAATGGATTTACCAACGTAATCAATGGTGGTACTTGGCAAAATGTAAGTGGTTTAGTTAAATAATTTTGACTGATACACCTTTCAATAAAGACTATTGGGATACCCGTTATCAAGACCATCAAATAGGCTGGGATTTAGGGGAGGTTTCGCCTCCCTTAAAAGCCTATTTCGATACAATAGAAAATAAATCAATAAGTGTTTTAATTCCTGGTTGTGGTAATTCATACGAAGCGGATTATTTGCTAAGCCTAGGATTTACAAATGTTACACTGATAGATATTTCCCCAACTTTAGTCAATCAACTTCAACAAAAACACCAAGGAAATTCAGCCATTAATATTATTGAGGGTGATTTTTTTGAACACCAAGCCCAATATGACTTAATCGTTGAACAAACCTTTTATTGTGCACTTCACCCTTCGTTGAGGCAGAAATATGTCAATAAAATGAGTGAACTGTTAAAGCCTGATGGTTTATTAGTTGGTTTGTTGTTTGCTAGTCATTTTCAAACGCCTGGCCCTCCATTTGGTGGAACAATGCCGGAATATAAAGATGGTTTTGCCGACGAATTTGAGGTTTTGACGATGGAAACATGTTACAATTCATTTCAAAAAAGACAGGGTAATGAGCTGTTTATTAAATTTAAAAACAAGAATGTTAAAAGATAGAATTTTAAGTCAGTGGAATTTTGCTAGAATAGTAAGATTGGTATTGGGTGGTGTTATTATTGCCCAAGGGGTGATGGTTCACGATTGGGGATTAGGAATAATGGGGAGCCTATTTGCATCCATGGCTCTGTTTGGGTTTGGATGTGCAGGAGGGGCTTGTGCTACTCCAATCAAAAAAAGTAACAATAAATCTATAGAAGATGTTGAATTTGAAGAAGTTCGTTAAAGAAAATGCGCTAGTTATTATTGGCGTAATATTAGGTGCTACGGGTGGCTATTTGTATTACCATTTTGTTGGTTGTGCAAGTGGTTCGTGCGCCATTACTTCCAAACCAATAAACAGTACTGTTTACGGTGCTATTATGGGAGGATTATTATTAAGTTTACTAAAAAAAGAACCTATTAAAACCAATTAATTAGTATGAATTTTACAGAAATCACAAACAGTGAAAAGCCCGTTTTAGTTGATTTTTTTGCAGAGTGGTGCGGACCATGTAAAATGATGGCGCCTGTGCTCAAAGAAGTTAAGGAAATGGTGGGTGAACAAGCCTCTATTATCAAAATAGATGTTGACAAAAATCCGCAAGTAGCCAGTGCTTATCAAATTCAGGGAGTACCTACCTTTATGATTTTTAAGCAAGGTAAAATGTTGTGGAGAAAAAGCGGCGCAATTCCCAAACACGAATTGGTGAAGCTTTTGCAGCAGTATCAGTAAATAACAGAAAAAATAGTTAAGCTTCTAATAAGTTTTATTAAATAAGATTTATTAGAAGCTTTTTTTATTTACCTTTTTCAATTGAAAGGAATAAAGGGTATGAAAAATCTAATTTTATTATTCGTACTTTGTTATTCTTATTTAGCACAAGCGGAAACAATTAAAACCATTCAGCCGCAACCCAAAAAAGCAACCGTCTATTTAAGCGGGGCTGAAATTTCTTACCTCGAGTCTATTTATTTAGTGGCAGGAACCAACCAAATTATCCTCGAAGGGGTTTCTCCTTATGTTGATGAACAGTCAATATCTGCGTATTTTAAAGGCGCATTAATCATCGATTCAAGGAAATCTTTGCGTTATCCAGAACAAGCTAAAACCAATAAAATAGAACAAAACTATCAAGTTATGATTGATAAAATTACGGATTCTTTGGAAGATCTTTCTTACCTTATCAAAGACTGTAACAATAAAATAAGCGGTTACCAACGTGAAAGACAATTGCTTTTAAACAACCGTTTAATTAAAGGGGAGTTTGCCAAAGATTCATTGGGATTGTTAAAATCAAGCTTGGACTTATTACGAAATAGACTGACCAATATTGATGAGGAAGATTTAAACGTTGAAAAACGATTGAATAAATTAGAGAAAAGAAAAAACATACTACAAATCCGATATAATCACTTCGTTAATCTACAATCCAATCACCAATTTGTTGACCCCAATTTAAGTACACCCATTCATCAAATTATTGTGACAATAGAGGCAACCATTCCAATCACCGGCAATTTATCTGTAAAATACTATATTGCTAATGCAGGTTGGATGCCATTATACGATATACAGTCTACATCGGGAAGTTCTAAAATTCAACTGATATACCGTGCCCAAGTTTACCAAAACTCAGGTTTAAATTGGAAAGACATTTCTTTGGTTTTATCTACAAGTAATCCATCTATTGGAAATACCAAACCTGTATTGAATGAATGGAACCTAGTATTTGGCTATCCCAACAGTTATACAGACAATCTTTACAAAAAAACTAAAACTCCCAATGCTTTAAATTACAATACTTTACCAAGTAAAAGTTTAAAGGAACAGAACATAAGCATGCAAGAAGATGATTCAAGAGGTGTAGAAATAAATGGAAATAACAGCAGTGAAATAGAACAACTATTCACGGTTAATGGAAACTTACTAAGAACGGAATACGAAATTAAAACCAAATATAACATTCAGTCTGATAATAAGTCGCACCATGTAATTATCAATAACATCGAAGTGCCCGTTAATTTAGCCTACTTGGCAGTTCCTAAGTTGGACAGTGATGCATTTTTGATGGGTAAAATTTCCAATTGGGAGGATTTGAACTTAATTCCGGCCATGGCTAGAATCTACTTTGACGAATCCTATATAGGCACATCTTCTGTTTACCCAGAAAGCTTGAAAGACACCTTGTATGTGAATTTGGGCAGAGATAAATCGATTGTTATCAAACGTCAGAATGTTAAAGAAAAATGCAAAGAAACCATTTTGGGTGAATTTAAAGTTGTTACAAAAACCATTGAGATTACGATTAGAAATACCAAAGGCATTGCTTTAGATTTTGAAATAGACGATCAAATACCGGTTTCAAAAGACCCCGCAATTAAAGTAACATTAATCGACAATGATAAAGCCGTTTACAACGAAGTAACAGGAAAACTCACTTGGGCAATGAACATAAAACCAAAGGATATTAAAAAGCTCCGTTTTTCATTCGAGGTTAAATATCCCAAAGATAAAGTAGTGGCGGGTTTGTAGTAAACACAAATGAGATATAAAAAACCTATCCCCAAAAAAGGATAGGTTTTTTATTGATTCAAGATTAACCATATTGAATTATCTTGAATGGCTAAAAAAGATACAGGATTTGGATATATTTGCAATAAGACAGACCAACAGAGAGTAATAAGTAAATACACATGGAAGAGAATGAAACAATAAGCGAAGGTTTTAAAAGGGAATTAGAACAGGCCTCAACCAATACCATTTTAGATCCTGCATACAAGAAAAAGAAATTGGTCTTATGGGCGATTAGAAATGTATTTTCAGTGGTGTTTTATGTAATCTTTTGGGACTTCAAATGGGTTCGGATTTTATCGTATTTCTCCATTCCATTGTCTCTCTTAAGTTTATTAGCGATTCTTGTCATGCCTTATATCCTCAAAAGAAAAATAGCAAGAGCAAAGTTAAAAATAATTGAAACAGAGAGACAACTTGGCGAATTGACGGAGGAGGAAATTTAAATTGTAGAGGGAAATGGATAAATCCATTCATCAAATATCGATTACATCCTACAACCTTCGGTTGAAACCGTGGGTTAATATAAATCAGATAATTAATCAAACCATTTTAATGGTTTATTTAACCATTAATTTTCACCTCAATTAAGTCGTTCCAATTGGTGGTGTAATTGGAAGATAGTTTCTCCTGTTTGAGTCGCCAGCGTTTCGCAAAACCTTGCGAGGCTATTTTTACGGTGTCTTTTCCGTATTGTTGGTTTAATTTATCAAGCACAGACAACGCTGCTTTGTGCTTGTCTCTGTTGACAGTGTCAAACAAGCGGTGTTGAATATTGCCTTCAGGAACAATTTCACTCACAATGACACCCGCTTTTTTATAATAATAGTCCTTTTTGTACAAGGTGTCCAAGCCTCTAAGGGCATGTTCTATAAGTTCTATACTGCTATTTGTAGCGGCAGGTAATGGGATAGAGATACTTCTACTGTACTGTGGCAAATCTTTCCTAAATGGATTGGTGTGTATGAAAATAAGGATTTGACTGGCACAGGTTTTTTGATGGCGAAGTTTGGCGGCACATCGCGAGGCGTAATTGGCAACCGCTTCGGCAATAGGGGCTTTCTCATTCAACATCGTTCCAAATGAACGCGACACACAAATGGTTTGTTTACTAGGCGCGTGCATTTCGAGGTCTAGGCACGAAATGCCATTCAGTTCTTTCACCGTTCTAAGTCCCACCACAGACATTTTGCTTTTAATCCATTGTTCACTACAGCGAGACAAGTCGAAAGCTGTATTCACTTGATGGGCTTTTAGGAATTTGTCATATTGCCGACCGACCCCCCAAACATCTGCAACATCTGTCTTTTTTAGGGATTCAATACGTTTTTCTTCGGTATCTATCACATATACACCACTGTTTGAAGGGTGTTTTTTACCTATTTTATTCGCTATTTTGGCAAGTGTTTTGGTGGGTGCTATGCCCACACTTACAGGAATACCAGTGTTTCTAAAACTGGTTTTCTTTATCAAAGAAGCATAAGCTAGTAAAGGCGTATTTTTAAAGTCGTGGAGGCTCAAAAACGCTTCATCTATGGAGTAAATTTCAATATCAGGCGAAAATTCAGAAAGGGTTTGCATTACCCGTTGACTCATGTCACCATACAGGGCGTAATTGGACGAAAATACATGAACTTGGTGTTTTTCTATCTCTGCTTTAATTTCAAAAGCAGGAGCGCCCATTCTAATGCCAAGTGCCTTAGCTTCATTGCTTCGGGCTATCACACAACCGTCATTATTCGACAGCACTACAATAGGTTTTCCATTGAGGGAAGGGTTGAATACACGCTCACAAGAGGCATAGAAATTATTGCAGTCTATTAATGCAAACATTTCGGTTACATTTTGTGAATGACATAAGTAACGATACCCCAAATAACAAAGTCGTTTTCTTCTTTAATTTCTATAGGTTTGTAATCGGGATTAGCGGGCAAAAGCCAAAGTTTCTGCTTTTCTTTTTTAATGGTTTTGAGCGTAAATTCGCCATCAATATAGCAAACCGCTTTTTTGCCATTGCTAGGTTCCAAGGACCGGTCTATAACTAAAATATCACCTTCTTTGATGCCGGCATCTATCATTGAAGAGCCTTTAACTCGGGCATAAAAAGTAGAGCTTGGATTTTTCACTAAGCTTTGGTTGAGGTCTAAACTTAGTTCAGTGTATTCTTCGGCAGGTGAGGGGAAACCAGCACTTACTTTTCCAACGAAAGGAAGTTTCAAACTGCTTTCGGTATCGGCAGAATAAAAGGAGAGGTCTTTTTCGGATTTAATAAGAGTGAGTTTCATTAGACAAACAACGCTGTACAAATTTAAACCAATTAAGCTGTATTTTATTTAATTTTAGTAAAAAATAGTATGGTGATTTTGAATAAGTTGTAATTAGATATTGAAATTTAATTATCTTTGCAACGAATTTATTTCTAATTTGAAAAACTTACTATCAAATATAAGAACTTATCAATGTAAAATTTTCACATTGATGCTTTTGATTTATTCGATAACAGTTTTGTCTTCTTTTTATTTAATTAAAGGATATAATTTAAGCAATGATGGTTTAGAGTTTAGTAGTGTTAGTGATAATATTAATTTTTCATCCGAATTATACGATTTAGTTGAATTGCTAAAATCAGAAGAGGAAGAAACCGATAATAATAAAACTTCCTTTGGTGACTTTTATGTAGCAAAAAAAGAGAGAGAGTTTGTTTTATCTCTACAACTTTTTGATATTCAATTATCAAAACAAAAACAATCTTTTCATCTCAACACCCCCCCCAAATATTTATTGTATCATCAATTAAAGATTTATTCATTAAGTTAGTTTAAAACCTGCTTTTTTTATCTTTTTTAAAGTGTAAAAAAGATTAATAAATTATTTAATGAAAAAATGAAAAAAAATGAATTGCATATTCCCAAAGATGGGATATTAGGATTAAAAGAAAATTTCAAATCAGATGCTATATCTGGGTTTATTGTGTTTTTACTGGCTTTGCCATTAAGTTTAGGGATAGCCAAAGCTTCTGAATTTCCTCCTGTAACAGGATTGATAACTGCCATTATTGGAGGTATTATTGTTAGTCTGTTCATGGGATCACATTTAACTATTAAAGGGCCAGCTGCCGGCTTAATTGTGATAGTTGCTGGGGCTGTGTCCGATTTTGGTGGAGGTGAAACAGGTTGGCATATTGCCTGTGGAATAATGGTTGTAGCAGGATTAGTTCAAGTATTATTTGGATTTTTAAAGTTAGGGAGATTGGTTGATTTCTTCCCCTTGTCTACCATTCATGGAATGTTGGCGGCCATTGGTCTTATTATTATTTTAAAACAAGTGCCCGTTCTGTTAGATATTAATCCAATGTTAACCACAGGGAAATCACCAATTGACTTATTGTTAGAATTGCCTTATTATCTAAAAAATTTAGATGCTAAAGCGACATTGATAGGTGTTATTAGTTTATGGGTGATGATGACATGGCACAATAACTCCGTTAAGTTTTTAAGAATGATACCTGCACCATTGGTTGTTTTGTTGATTGCCATACCTGCTGAATTGATGTTGGACTTTCAACATACAGAACCTTCCTACGCATTGGTACATATTGGTAACTTATTTGATTATGTTAAATACAATGCCAATTTTGATGGGTTGTCACAAATTGGCTTGTTTACAAAGTATGTTATTATGTTTGCTTTGGTTGGCAGTTTAGAATCTTTGTTAACCGTAAAAGCGGCAGATATTTTAGACCCATTTAAACGAAAGTCAAACAATGACAAAGATTTAATTGCCGTTGGAATAGGGAATACTATTGCTGCATTTTTAGGTGGACTTCCTATGATTTCAGAAGTAGCCCGTAGTTCAGCCAATATTAAAAATGGAGCCAAAACAAGATGGGCTAATTTTTTTCACGGGTTTTTTATTCTCTTTTTTATCCTTTTAGCACTCCCATTAATTGAGTTAATCCCCAATACAGCATTAGCCGCTATGTTAATTTCAGTAGGACTTAAATTAGCGCATCCCAAAGAAATATTGCACATGTATAATATAGGCAAAGATCAAGTGGCAGTATTTTTAATAACGGTAATTGTTACATTGGCAGAAGATTTATTGATAGGAATAGCAGCTGGTGTTTTATTGAAAATCATTTTCCATTTATACAATGGAGCTCCTATTAGTTCAATATTTAAAGCTCCTTCGAGTATCTCATTTACCGAAAATGAATATATAGTGACAATAGAAAAATCAGCTATTTTCACCAATTTTTTAGGAATCAAAAGTCGATTAAAAGCTATTCCATTTGGTAAAACAGTTACAATTGATTTAAATAATACTAAACTAATTGATAATTCTGTAATGGAAAGTTTGGATGAATTTAAATTGGATTATGAATCCAATGGAGGTGTTGTTCAAATTATTGGTTTAGACAATCACAAATCATTATCCAATCATACTTTTTCTACAAGAAAAAAGCATGAAAAATAATAATATACTCTTTGTGTTATTGTTGTTCCATTTACAATTATATTCACAAAACAGAGTCAATACATCTAATCATAATGCATGGTTTATGCTTTTTGGTCAGTTAAAGGTAAACAAGCATTGGAATATTGGGTTTGAAAGCCAATGGCGAAGAAATGAATGGGGGAGTTTACCACAACAGTTGTTGTTAAGAACAGGCTTGAATTATGAGTTAAATAATTCTATTTCTCTTACAGCAGGTTATTGTTATGTAAATACACACCCTTATGGTCAGTTTCCTGTTAATTCTATATTCCCAGAATCTAGACTTTGGGAACAGATACTATTTAAACACCAAATAAGTAAACTTGAACAAATTAATAGAATTAGAATAGAACAAAGATTTTCATATTTGCCAGTTCTTAACAGTAATTCTGTATACATCAAAGGCAAAAGTGTTTATACAAATCGATTAAGAATCATGAATCGTTTTTCAATGCCTTTTAAAGGGAAGAAGATCGAAGATAAAAGTTTGTATTTGAGTGTTTATAATGAAATTATGATTGGTTTTGGCAAGCACATTGGCACCAATTTTTTTGACCAAAACAGAGCCTATATAGCTTTAGGTTATAAAATCCCTTCAGTTGGTAGGTTAGAAATTGGGTTCTTAGAACAAACATTATTTAAAAATAGTGCCATAAATACTATGGGAAATTTGGAACAAAAAATAGAGAATAACCATACCATTCAAGTTGGTTTAACGATTGCATTAGATTTTACTAAAACGAATAAAGATTATGGAAATTAATGCTATTTTAAAACGAATAAAACACTATTTACCAGCTCAAGCTCCTCTTAAAGATTTTATTCACCACAATACATTGCATGCTTTTCAAGATAAAGATTTTTTTGAAGCTTTAAATTTGTCCTCTGCTATTTTTGGTAGTAAAACAATATTGTCAATTGTTGAATTTAGGCATTTATTTGCTTCAGGTAAAATACAAAATGATATTATAGACAAAGTAATAATTGAAGAATTTTCTCAAGAATCCTTAAATGATTGGAGAAGTTTAATGTTTGAGTTTGAATTTCAACAAGAAAAATCATTCAAAATAGGACA
>JBILJV010000116.1:0-3883 GCA_044377005.1 Bacteroidia bacterium | reverse complement strand
CTGTTGAAGGTCAAGTTGTAAACAAAAGAGTTGTATTACAGTAATTGATTTAAACTTATATAGGAAAAGGGCTACCATTGGGTAGCCCTTTTTTTATGTATAAATAAAAAACAACGTGGCATCAAATTTGTTAAATGATGAACATGTTAAAAGCCTATTCTATATTTATTGCTCTCGTTACTATTAACATCTCATTTGCTCAGGTAAATGACTCTATTGAATCTAAACATTTAAAGAACATTACTCAACTTACTTTTGGTGGAGATAATGCAGAAGCCTATTTTAGCCCCAATAGTAAAAATTTGGTTTTTCAAAGTAATAATAAAAAATGGGGTGTTGAATGTGATCAGATATTTACTATTGATATAGCAAAAGCAAAAAAAGAAAAAGAAAACTATTTACCTAATAAACTAAGTAACGGATTAGGTAGAACCACTTGCAGTTATTTTATGCCTAATGGTAAAGATATTTTATATGCATCAACTTTTAAAGGTTCGCACCAATGTCCAACTACAGTAAGTGTACAAGGTAAATATTTGTGGAGTATTTATCCTGATTACGATATTTTCGTTGCAAATCCTAAGGGTGAAATCATAAAAAGATTAACAGATTCAACAGGTTATGATGCCGAAGCAACGGTTAGTCCTAAAGGTGATAAAATAGTTTTTACAAGTACGCGAAGTGGTGATTTAGAATTGTGGATTATGAATATAGATGGTAGCGGTTTAAAGCAATTAACTTTTGATTTGGGTTATGATGGTGGTGCTTTCTTTTCTCCTGATGGTACACAATTGGTTTTTAGAGCCTCTAGACCTAAAAGTGAAACCGAAATAGCTGAATACAAAAAACTGCTATTAGAAGGCCTTGTAGCACCTACAAATATGGAATTATTTGTTATTGACACTAATGGACAAAACTTAAAACAAGTTACCAATTTAGGAAAAGCCAATTGGGCACCATTTTTTCATCCGTCTGGTAATAAAATTCTATTTTCTAGTAATCACTATTCAAGTAAAGGCTATGCCTTTCAATTATTCATGATTGATATTGATGGTAAAAACTTACAACAAATTACAAATGAAAGTATTTTTAATGCATTTCCAATGTTTAGTCCTGATGGGAAAAAACTAATTTTTTCATCAAATAGAAACAACAATGGAACGCGTGATACGAATTTGTTTATTGCAGATTGGATCGATTAATTTTAACCTAAATATCGTTAATCAAATATCATCAATAACATCAGGATTGTGCTCATGTTTTGCTTTTGCAACATAAGCTAACAACGAAGAATAGGCAGCCATTGAACCTATTCCAATCATTAAAAAAATATCACCATAATCCCAACTCATTATTTTAATAGCCGCACCCACGGTTATAAGAACAGAGGATGATAATCGCAACCACTTAATCCATTTTAACACCTTAACACCATGAATAGAGGTGTCAACCACTAATTTTTTATTGAAAAATAAGGTAGAAAAAACCCAAATGAACAAAAAAACAGCGGGTGTAAGTCTGTAAAACAAAAGTAAGCGAACAGTGTCTAAAGTTATAAATTGACTAATTAATATAAATAAAAAAGCCAACCAAAGAACGATAGACCTAAAGACTAACATAATACATTAATTAGTATAATGGAAATTGTTTCATCCAAGTATTGACTTCTTGTTTGATATCATTGATAACTGATTCTTGGTCGTGATTCATTAGCGCACGATCAATTAATTCTGCTATTTTAACCATATCATTTTCTTTCATCCCACGTGTGGTAATGGCAGGTGTTCCTAAACGAATTCCTGAAGTTACAAATGGCGAACGGGTTTCAAAAGGAACTGTATTTTTATTAATAGTAATATCACATTTAACCAAAGTATTTTCAGCTAACTTCCCAGTTAAGTAATCAGCTTTAGCTCTCAAATCAATTAACATTAAATGATTTTCGGTACCTCCTGAAATAATGTGGTAACCTAAATTCACCATCGCTTGTGCAAGTGCACTAGCATTGGTTTTGACTTGTTGCATGTATGTTTTAAACTCAGGCGTTAATGCTTCACCAAATGCAACTGCTTTTGCAGCAATAACATGTTCCAA
Organism: Bacteroidia bacterium; assembly: GCA_044377005.1. Lineage (GTDB taxonomy): Bacteria > Bacteroidota > Bacteroidia > NS11-12g > UBA955 > JABMMZ01. The sequence continues at coordinate 1,789 of JBILJV010000116.1, read as the reverse complement.
AGGCCCCCCTTGGGTTCCTGGAAATACAGCACCATCTAATACAGCACTCATCATTTTTGGTTCGCCCTTTGGTGTTTTTAATCCCCATGGGTTTTCAAAATCTTTGCCCATCATTATGATACCGCCTCTTGGACCTCTTAATGTTTTGTGAGTAGTAGATGTAACTATATGGCAATGAGGTAGTGGATTATTCAATAATCCAGTTGCTATTAAACCCGCAGGATGAGAGATATCTGCAAGTAACAATGCACCAACGTTATCCGCAATAGTTCTTAAAGTTGCATAATCCCAGTCTCTACTGTATGAAGAAGCACCACAAATTATTAATTTTGGCTTTTCTCTTTCAGCTATTTCTGCAATTTTATTAAAATCAATTGTTCCAGTTGATTCCTCAACTCCATAAAAGCTTGGTACGTACAATTTTCCTGAAAAATTTACAGGAGAACCATGTGTTAAGTGTCCACCGTGACTAAGGTCGAATCCCAAAATTTTATCGCCTGCATTTAAACAACCCAACATAACAGCGGCGTTTGCTTGCGCACCACTGTGTGGTTGAACATTGGCCCATTCTGCACCAAAAAGTTTCTTTAATCTATCAATCGCAATTTGTTCAACTTGGTCAACAATCTCACAACCACCATAGTAGCGTTTACCCGGCAATCCTTCGGCATATTTATTGGTAAGTACACTACCCATAGCTTCCATTACCTGTTTTGATACAAAGTTTTCAGAGGCTATTAACTCAATTCCGTGCGACTGTCTGTCGTTTTCTAATTGTATGAGGTCAAATATTTGTTGATCTTTTTGCATGATAAAATGAATGAACAAATATATTGATTTTATTGATTTGAAATGAAAGGTCTAATAAAATGATGAATTTTTATTTTTTAAAGGATATTAAATATTAAAACGACTTACTAAAATCAAGACAATATGTTGTTTTCAAGTTTGAATTTAAACTAGAATCACTTGATGAAACAATCAAAAAAAATTATTTAACTTTAGGTGCAGCAGTTGGAATTAAAGTGGCTATATCTCTGTCAAACAAATACATACCTCCTTTGTCATCACCTATTAAACGCAATTTGTCTACATTATTTTTGGCTAAAGATTCTTCCTCTAATTGCTCAGCAACATACCATTGCATAAAATTATGGGTCGTGTAATCTTTTTCTGACAAACAAGCATCCACTACCTTATTGATTTCTGCAGTCACCAATATTTCATGTTTAAGGATAATATCAAACACTTCTGTCAAATTTTTAAACTTTGAAATAGGTTCTTTTAAGGCAGGCACAACCGCTTTTCCACCTCTTTCATTGATAAAACGAATTAATTTTATCATGTGTAAACGTTCTTCATCACTGTGAGTATACAAAAAATTAGCTACGCCATTGAATCCTTCAGATTCTGCCCATGAGGCCATGGCTAAGTAATAATTGGAAGAAACTGCTTCTAATTCTATTTGATTGTTTAAAGCGTTTTGGATTTTTTTTGATAACATATGTAATAATTTTTTTAAAGTTCTTTTCTTAATCGAGCTACAGGGATATTCAGTTGCTCCCTGTATTTAGCAACAGTTCTTCGTGCAATGTTATACCCTTTTTCTCGCAATATTGCCATTAATGCTTCGTCTGTCAATGGCGTTTTTTTGTCCTCTTGAGACACAGCATCACTCAATATTTTCTTAACTTCACGGTTACTAACTTCTTCCCCACTGTCGCTCAAAATACCTTCACTGAAAAAGTATTTTAACGGATAAATACCAAAATCTGTTTGTACATATTTA
>JBILJV010000115.1:0-3897 GCA_044377005.1 Bacteroidia bacterium | reverse complement strand
AGGCAAATAAGGCAATCAATCCTGTAATTTTGGTTTCCTTAATTCCTCTTAACACCCCTGCTCCCACAGCTTGCAAACCATCACTTAACTGAAAGAATGCGGCCAAAACAATAAGTCCTACACTTAATTGTAAGACCACTTCATCGTCGGAATAAATTGCAGCAATTCGAGAATTAAGCAAGAGTAACATCAATGCAAATACCACTTCGATAATGATTGTAATTGTAAACGCAATTCTAGCGGAGTGTCGAATTCCTTCCTTGTCTTTTGCTCCATAATAATTCCCAACAACAATAGTGGCAGCAGCAGCAATTCCTGTTACAAACATGTATGTAATTGAAGCTAGATTAATGGCAATTTGATGTGCCGCCATACTGTTTTCCGAAATCCACCCTGCCATAATTAAACCAACAGAAAAAGCGGCAATTTCGAAAAAAAACGTCAAACCAATGGGACCTCCTAGTTTGAGAATAGACCAAAAATAAGAGAACGATTGTGACACTTTTTGTTCCATTCTTAACTTGCGAACCGTTGGGTGTAACCATGCAAAATAAAACATCAGAAGGGCCATAAAAACTCTAGCAACATTGGTTGCCCAAGCAGCACCATTAATACCCATTTCAGGAAATCCTAAGTTACCATAAATCATTACCCAATTCAAAAACACATTCAATAGCAACCCAAAAAAAGTAACATACATAGCAATTTTAGTAAAACTCAAACCATCCATCAACTGTTTTGAAGCGTAAAACACTAAAATAGCAGGCGTTGCATAATTAACAATTTCCAAATAAGAAGAGGCATGAACGTTAACTTTATTGGTCTGTCCAAATATTTCAATATTATAAATGAGTAAATAATGAATAAGAATAAAAACTACAGAAAGGAATACACTTATAAGTAGGGAAGATTTAAAAATAGGAATTGATTTTTCCAACTTCCCTTCCCCATCCGCAATAGCTATCAAAGTACTTACTGCATAGAGTAATCCAATTCCGAAAATTATAGTTTGAAAAAAAACAGCATTACCAAAACTTGCCGCACTCATTTGAATTGTGCTATACTTACCCAACATAACGGTATCTGCAAAACCCATTAAAACCATCCCTAATTGACCAATGGTAATAGGAATGGCTAGTTGAATAATGTATTGGTATAAATTTCGGTGGACTTTTAAATGCTTAAACAAGCTTACAAAAGTCGTTAAAAATTAACAAACTATGTTACTAAAATATTATATTATCTCAACAAAGCTACTGTTCCTCTTTGACTAAAGGTTTCGTTGTTTAAAAACTCCCCACTTATAGTCCACAAGTAGTTTTCTTGAGCGCAATCAACGCCTTTAAAAGAGCCATCCCACTCACCATTAATGTCATTAGTTTCGAATATCAACTCGCCCCATCTGTTGAATACTCGGAAAGAGTAATTACTTTCTTTAACATTAAACAATGAAGGTTTAAACAATTCATTCACTCTATTTTTGTTAGGAGAGAAAGCATTTGGTGTGTATACATATCCTGGCAAAATGGTAGAGATATATTGTTCTTTAATGATAGAATCTTTACATCCCATAGAGTTTGATGCGACTAGTTCAACCGAGAATTTACCTACTTGATTAACAAAGAATGAAGCATCTCTTAATCTTGACTCTTGAATAACATTTTGAGCGCTGTCATATAATTTCCATCTATTTTCAACCACATTATCAGTTGTATTTATCATTTTAAACACCGCATTTGGTATACTTAATTCATTTGTTTTGGTATAGAATCCTGCTGTTGGTTTATCCAAAACATTAATCATTTTAAAATTAGTGAGTTTGGTTTCACCACCGTTACCTGTTGCTATTAAAGTAACATTATATTGACCACCGTATTCAAAAACGTGAGTAGGTTCTTTTTCATAAGAATCGTTACTACCATCTCCAAAAATCCATCTATAAGTATTAGCGTTAGAAGTTTGATTTTTAAACGAAATACTTAATGGAGCACATCCTTCGATTATTGAAGATTCAAAAACAACAATTGGTTTTGGATCTTCTATATTAATTGGTTTTGTTACAGAGTGAGTACAATGTTCGTTAGACACTTTAAGTGTAACTAAAAAATTACCTGCTAGATTGTAAAAATGAACAGGATTTTTAAGTATATTGTTGGGCGAAACTGCAGATTGGTCTCCGAAATTCCACTCGTATTTTAAAACATTCATATCAACCCCATAAACGATTGGTTTAGCAACAAAATCAACTTTTGCATTTGGTAATTTTGGCGAAGTTGGGCCAAAGATAAAGTCAGCAATTGGCTTTTCTAACACCTTAATAAATTCACTATTGTCACTACTGTCTACGCAACCATCTTGATTATAACCATAAAGCGTCACTTTGTAGCTTCCATATAGGTTATAAACATAATTAGGATTAATTTCGTTAGAGATACCACCATCTCCAAATTTCCAAAAATACCTAACTGCATTTTCAGATTGGTTGGTAAAGGTTACATTTCCTTTTTCACAAGAAACTATTGGTGTTCTTTTGAATTTAATTACCATTTTAGGACTTAATTTAATGTCTTTTTCTGTACTATCTACACAAGAATAAGCATTATTAACAATCAATTTAACACGGTATAAAGTGTCATTTTTTGCAGAATATGACAATTGAGCATTCAAGTCATATTGGTTGTAATATTTATTTTCGTTTATTAACCATGTATTTGCTTTAAAGTTTTTAGATTGGTTTACAAATTGGAATAATCCATCATCACAAACATCTGGACGGTTAGAAATAAAATCAGCTTTTGGCTTAGGATAAACAATAACATTACCATAAGCAGTGTCTTTACAATTTAAATATTTTCTAATCATTTGAACTTTGGGTTGGTAAATCAATTCTTGAGAAGTGTTACGGAAAGAATGGGTTACTTTTTCTGTGTTAATGAATATATTATTGTCTCCCATATCCCAAGAAAGAACTTTAAATTTAGATGAACCATTTTCAAAATTAACTTTTAAATCCGTACAACCGAATGCATTTTCTATATTCATTTTTTCAACAGGTTTGTTAACGAAATAAACATTTTTATTTAAAGTATCTTTACATCCACTAGCTGAGGTTACAAACAAACCAATATTTATCAAAGAATCTCTTTTTGTAAATGGATTTAATGTTGTACCAAACATTGGATTTACAGCCAAACTAGTTTGGTTTTTACCAAATCTCCAAATATAGCTAGAGGCACCAAATGAATTGTTTGACATTATTACTTTATCAGATGAACACAATGAATCTTTAGAGAATATAAAATCAGCTTTTGGTTTACCCATTACAACTACATTTTTTGAAACCAAATCACTCAAACATCCAAATGGAGAAGCGACTTGGTGGTAGATAGTATAAGTTGTATCAAACAAATAAATACCTGCAAATTTAAAACCATCAACAGTGTTCCCTGAATTTAATGAATTTGAAGTACCCCAAAAATTAATAGCAGCATTTTGAGATTGGTCTGTAACTGTTACTTGAGCAGGTGCACAAATTTTATCAGAAGACAATTTAAAATCAACAATTGGCTTGGGACGAACGGTAACAATAGAACTAACTGTGTCTTTACAATTGTTTTGAGTAGTTGCTATATACAATATATTAAAGATTTTATTGGTGTTTGTATTGTTTATAAATGCAAATGAATCATTTTTTTGTAAAGAGTAGTGTAACGAATTGAAATCCCAATAGTGAGAAATCACAGAAGTATCTTTACCGAATGACTGATTGTTAGTTTTAACAGTAAAAGGAGTACATCCTGAGTTTGCATTTAAAGCAAAATTTGCAACAGGTTTAGCATAAACGTAAGCGTAACCAATGGCAGTATCTTCGCAATTGTATTGATTTTTTCCAATTAA
>JBILJV010000114.1:0-3923 GCA_044377005.1 Bacteroidia bacterium | reverse complement strand
TTTGACTCTCTTTGTTGAATTCAGGTTGTTTTTTGAAGCTCAAATAGCTCAATAGTTTTGGTAATATCATTTTATTTACTGTATTGGTGGATAGATGATTTTGTCTTTTACAACAATAGCCATCGGGAATTTGGTCTTAATTTGGTTGTAGAGTGACATACATTCAAATTTAGTTTTATACAATCCAACATATACTTTAAAATTGGGCTCGTCCCACACTACTTCGCTAAAAGCATTGTGTTCCATATCGAATTTGTTTTTAATCGCCTCCGCTTTGTTCCTGTTATCGCCACTGAAAATTAAAATATGATAACCTTCAATTTTGGTGTCAGGGTTTTTTCTTTTGGCAATTCGGCTTTTTAAACTCCAATCAAGTTCTGCAGGTTTGTTTACTGTAATTTGTGCTTGTAAACTCTGTACAGTAATAAACAATAAGATTATAATTAAGTTTTTCATTTAAATTATCTTTTTTTCTGTAAATCTCTTTCTTGTTTTCTGCGCTCAGTACGACTTAGCTTTTGGTCTGCTTCTGAACTGCTATTGCTTGACAATTGTTCTTGAAGTCCTTCAGGAATATTATTATTTCGGGTCAATTTCATTTGACTCATATCTGTTCTTTGTGGCTGTTGTGCCTTTTGAACCGATTTGTTTTCTTCGCTTGAAATTTGCGCTTTAAACAAAGTCGATAATATTTTGTCATTCATTCTTGAAATCATTCCTTGGAACAATTTTACTGATTCAATTTTGTAAATCAATAATGGGTCTTTTTGTTCGAATGTCGCATTGTTTGCCGCCGTTTTTAAATCATCTAATTCTCTTAAATGGTCTTTCCACTCATCATCCAAAATCTCAAGACTGATAATTTTTTCAAATTCATTGCTTAAGTGTTCTCCTTTTGAATCAAGACATTTTTTTAGGTCAACCGGAATGCCATAGTTTTTGATACCATCAGAAAAAGGAATCATCACAAACCCAACTTTTTCGCCTTCTTGTCCGTAAATTCTATTAAGAACAGGTAATGCAACGGTTTTGATGTTGTTTTTTCTGTGTTCGTAGGTTTCTGTTAAGTAATCGTACAATTGGTCAGCTATTTGTTCGGCCTTTAATGATTTGAAATCACCTTCCTCAATCGGCATTTCAGCAGCAAATGAGAGTGCTAATGCCAATTTCAATTGCTCGTATTGATCAACTTGCTTGGCGTTCATCACTTGTTCATCACACCAATCAGAAATCATGTGTCTGATATCCAAAGAAAGACGATCTCCTAACAAAGCATTTTTTCTTCTTTTGTAAATCACCGTTCTTTGCTTGTTCATTACATCGTCATATTCTAACAATCGTTTTCTCATTCCAAAGTTGTTTTGCTCAACTTTTTTCTGACTTCTTTCAATTGTTTTACTCATCATTAGAAGCTCTGTCACTTCCAAATTTACGCATTAAATCATCTTCTAGTGAAACATAGAACAATGTTGTTCCTGGGTCTCCTTGTCTTCCTGAACGACCTCTTAACTGTCTGTCAACTCTTCGCGAATCGTGTCTTTCGGTACCAATAATGGCCAAACCGCCCGCTTTTTTAACTTCTTCGCCTATCTTAATATCCGTTCCTCTACCAGCCATGTTCGTTGCAATGGTAACTGCACCCGGTAAGCCCGCTTCGGCAACAACTTCAGCCTCTCTTTGATTCTGCTTTGCATTCAAAACATTGTGCTTAATGTTTCTTAACTTTAACATTCTTGATAGCAATTCCGAAATCTCAACCGATGTTGTACCTACTAAAACAGGTCTGCCTTCTGAGGTAAGTTTTACCACTTCATCTATTACAGCATTGTATTTTTCTCGTTTGGTCTTGTATATTAAATCATCAAAATCTTTTCTTGAAATAGCTTTGTTTGTAGGAATGACAACTACATCTAGTTTGTAAATTTCCCAAAATTCACCTGCTTCCGTTTCCGCTGTTCCTGTCATCCCAGAAAGTTTATGATACATTCTGAAATAGTTCTGTAAGGTAATGGTAGCAAAGGTTTGTGATGCTGCTTCAATTTTTACGTTCTCTTTGGCTTCTATCGCTTGGTGTAATCCGTCGCTGTATCTTCTGCCCTCGAGCACACGACCAGTTTGTTCGTCTACTATTTTTACTTTGCCAAATAATGTGTAGGCTTTTAAGAGTTGATTAACGGCGTGAATTCTTTCAGATTTAATTGAGAAATTTCTCATTAATTCCTCTTTTCTTTGTGTTTTTTCTTCCGCAGTAATGCTTAGTTTCTCGATGTCTGCAATTTCAGTTCCTACGTCAGGGATAATGAAAAAGTCTTTTTCTTCGCCAGAAAAAGTAATTAAATCAATCCCTTTTTCTGTTAAATCAACTTGATTGGTTTTTTCATCAATTACAAAATACAACTCAGCATCTGCCTTTGGCATCTCTCTTTGTCTGTCTTGTAAATAGTAGTTTTCAGTTTTGAGCAACAATGCTTTCATACCTTGTTCTCCTAAAAACTTTATGATTGCTTTGTTTTTTGGTAAACCTCTGTGGGCTCTTAATAAAGCCAATCCTCCGCCACCTTCTTTGTCGCCTGTATTGCCTGATTCTATAAGTTTTTTGGCGTCATTTAAAAAGGTGTTAACTGCCTTTTTTTGAGCTTCTACAAGTTTTTCAATTCTTGGTTTTAAAGCCGAATACTCCTGAATGTCTCCACGAGGTACTGGGCCTGAAATAATTAATGGAGTCCTAGCATCGTCAATTAAAACTGAATCGACCTCATCTATCATGGCATAGTGGTGTTTTCTTTGAACCATCTCTTCAACAGAATGGGTCATGTTATCTCTTAAATAGTCAAACCCAAATTCATTGTTTGTGCCATAAGTTATGTCCGCTAGATAGGCTCTTCTTCTTTCGTCACTATTTGGTCTGTGATAATCGATACAATCTACTGTAATGCCATGGAATTCAAAAATAGGAGCGTTCCATTCGCAATCTCGTCGAGCCAAATAATCATTGACGGTTACAATGTGAACCCCTCTGCCGCTCAATGCATTGAGGTAAGCAGGAAGTGTAGAAACCAATGTTTTTCCTTCTCCCGTTGCCATCTCTGATATTTTACCTTGGTGTAAAACAACCCCACCTATTAATTGAACATCGTAATGAACCATGTTCCATTTAATTTTTCCTCCTGCCGCTGTCCATTCATTTTCATAAACAGCCTTTTCTCCTGAAATTTTTACGTTCGACTTGCGTTTTGAAATTTCAATATCAAAGGCATTGGCAGTGACCTCTAATGTGCTATTTTCCGAAAATCTCTTTGCTGTTTGTTTTACAACTGCAAAGGCCTCTGGTAAAATAGTCATTAAAACAACCTCTAATGATTTGTTTCTTTCCAATTCCAATTGCTCAATTGAAGTTAATAATTCATCTTTCTCAACCACTAAGTTGGGATCTAATGCCACAATTTCTGCCTTTATGTCTGATATTTTTGTGTCAATAGGTTTTAAATGTTCGGCAATAGTCGCTTTAAGTTCTGCCGTTTTTGCTCTCAATTCATCATGTGTTAATTGATTGAATGAATTGAAATGATTGTTTATTTCCTCAACTAATGGCATTAATTGACGAATGTCTTTTTCACTTTTGGTACCGCCAAATAGCTTCGAAATACTTTTTACAAGGGAGTTAATCATAAACGTGCAAATATATTAATTTTACTTTGATTTTATTTACTTAAAGTACTCAAAGTCTGTACCAAGTTGATACGCTTGTCTTTAATCGTTTTTTTGACATACTTTCTGTCAAAAAAAAACCGCCTGAACGAATTCAGACGGCTTTTAGCGCATTAAAATGAATCTATGGGAAATTATATTTTTTGGTATTGGATATTCGCCAATATTTTTACGTCATCTGAAACTACAATACCTCCTGCTTCGGTAACAGCCGA
>JBILJV010000058.1:0-13999 GCA_044377005.1 Bacteroidia bacterium | reverse complement strand
AATAATATTTTTGCAGTAGTCATGAAGTTTTAAAACGGCTTCCTTTTCTTTATTAAAATAAACTAAAAACGTTTCTTTTTTGTAGTCTTTTGTATAGGCTGAAGCTTTTAATGTTTTGAGTTGGATATACAATTCTTCCATTTCCATCACAATAGGTTTAAAACTGTCTGCAGCTCTTGAATATAATTTTCCGTATCCTTTATATTCATCCATTAAACGCGCTGTTTCTTCGTCAACAATTAACTTGTTTTCTCTATAGATTTGGTCACAAAAATTATAGTTGTGATTAATGATTTCTTTACGTTCATTGATTTCTTCAAGTGAAATTTCATCTAACCATGATTTAATCTCATTTAATCGACCGTTTAATGTGTCAATCATTATAAGCTCTGCTTTTACCTCAAAGTCTGCTTTGTTTTGGTTAGAACAAGAAAATAGAACAGTTGATACAATCAATAAAAAAATGTATTTCATTTTGCGAAATTAATCGAAATATCTTTAGATTTGAAGTTTAAATAACTTATAAATTATTTCTAGTAAAAGAATTGTTTTTAATAATATCAGGTTTTTGAAAGATATCCTGTCTGTGTCACTAACTTCTTTTGGTGGCCCTGAAATGCATTTGGCTTTATTTAAACGCAAATTTGTAGACAAACGAAAAATTGTAACTGATAAGGAATTATTAGAATTAAATAGTTTATGTCAAATTCTTCCCGGACCATCTTCAACACAAACATTAGTTGCTATTGCTTATAAAAGAGGAGGTCCTGGATTGGCTTTTTTATCTTTGTTAATATGGATTTTACCTGCTGCAATTTTGATGAGTTTATTTGCGCTTTCAACCAATATTATAGATTTGAATTATTTTAGATTTATTGGTCCAATGGCACTTGGTTTTGTATTTATATCTGCACTGCAACTAAACAAACAAGTAAAAAAAACAAATTTACCATTATTCTTAGTTATTTTCTCAGCTATAATATCATTTCTTTTGCATACACCCTATGTATTTCCTTTACTTTTGATTTTTGGGGCAGTGATGAATGTTAATTTTGGGGATAAAAATTTTATCCCTAATAACAAACCATTGGTAAATATTCGATGGTCAAATTTATCTTTAATGCTTATGATTTTGGTTTTTGCAGCTTTATTAGGCGCAATAACTAAAAGTAATTTTCCTAAACTATCTGAACCTGTTAGACTATTTGAAAATACATACCGAATGGGTTCATTGGTTTTTGGTGGTGGTAATATTTTGTATTCCATGATTCTTACAGAATTTGTAGAGTTCAAACAAAAACAATATTTAACATTACAGGAATTTTCAACGGGACTTGGACTATTACAAGCCATACCTGGGCCAACATTTACCATCGCTACTTATGCAAATGGCATAGCAATGAAGAAGTTAGGTTATGGAATCTTGGGTCAATTATTAGGTTGTGGTATTGGAACTATAGCCGTTTTTCTCCCTGGAACGCTATTGATTTTTTTCTTATATCCTATTTGGAATCAAATAAAACAATATCCAATAGTGTATCGTTCTTTAGATGGTATAATTGCTATTTCAGTTGGTTTTTTGTGGTCAGCTGCCTTTATAATGTTGCTTTCTTTTGTTAAACAAATTGATTTTAATCATCTAGATTCACATCTTTCTTTGGTTGTATTTTTAATTACTTTCGTATCTTTGCGTTATCAAATGATTCCGGCCATATTTTTAGTAGTACTTTCAATATGTTTGGGTTATTTTGTGACTTAATCTTTCAATATGAAAAAAATCATTTTCGTTTTATGTTTATTTATATCTACATTAACAGATATAAATGCCCAAGGCAACGCATACAAAACTAGAGATACTGGTTTGATACAGTTTTCTGGTTTATTAGTTTCTGCAGATAGTATTTATCCAATTCCTTTTGCTAATATTTTTATTTTACGTAAACCATATGGAACTTATTCTAATTTAGATGGCTATTTTTCATTTGTTGCTAAAAAAGGAGATACTATCGTTTTTACTCATGTTGAATTTCAAAAATCATATTTTGTAATTCCTGATACTTTGCAAGATTTTAAATATAATATTGTCAAGTTAATGGTTCAAGATACTTTTTTCTTTCCAGGGGTTGTGGTTATGCCAATGCCAAATAGGGCAACTTTCGATTATATGTTTACCACTAAACAATTGCCAAATGACGATTTACAAAGAGCTAAAATGAATTTAGAAAGAGAGCGTTTAAGAGAGGAAGCAATGAATTTAAACTCTCAAGATGCTTCCCTTGCGTATAAAAATTTAACTAATATGTATGCTCAGAAAAACTACTATGCTGGTGGTCAACTTCCACCAATGAATATTATGAATCCATTTGCTTGGTTGCAGTTTTTTGAAGCTTGGAAACGCGGTGATTATAAGAAAAAAGCTAAACCGGCCAACAAAGTTAAGCCAACAAATTAAAAAAATCGATTTACTCAGTTGGTGGAGGAGGGAGTTTGGGCTTTTGGTAAATTAATTCGCCATCTTCGTTGTATTTTTCATGAAGAACTACCTTTCCTTTGGCGTTGAAATATTTCCATTCTCCTATCATTTTGCCATTACTATAAGTGCCCTCTGCACGACTTTCTTTGTTAGTTAAACCTGTTTTGAATGGACCATCTAATAAACCGTTAACATAAAAACCTGTTTCATTTATACCATAAATATAACCTTTATATTTGTTCTTTTTCTTCCCTATACTTTGTGTACCAGTATAGTATTTCTTATATGGACCATTCAAAACGCCATTTTCATAGTTTAAAGAATTGATAGTGTCTCCAAATTCATTAAAAGTTACTTGAGGCCCATTTAATTGACCATTCAAATAATATTCTATTTTCATTAATCTTCCGAAAACATTATCCCAATATTTGCATACACTGTCCTGAATACCATTTTTAAAATAAGATTCTTCGGCTTTAATTCCTGTTAGATGGTATCTGTAATAGTAACCATTTCTTATTCCACGGCTATAGAAACTTTCTAATCTAATATTACCGGCTTCATAAAAATTAACCATCTGACCATTAGGTAAGTCATTAACAATCATTACCTTTTGTTCAATGTTGCCGTTAGGAAAATAAGTGATAGAAAGACCATTTTTAATGCCATAATTATAATTATGGATATATTTAGGTTTGCCATCTTTGTAAAAAGCATTAACAGTGCTGTCTAATTCATTTTCAATGTATTTTCCTTGTAAACTTATTTGTCCATTGGGATATCGATAATAAAAATATCCATGTCTTTTACCTTCAACAAAATTTAATTGTGCTCTAATGGCAATTCCACCTTCAAAATATTCAGTTTTAGTGCCATGAATTAAACCATTAACCCATTGGATTTCTTGTTTTTTCACCTTGTTTGCAAAATTTTCAACAGATGTTCCTGTGTATGGAACTCCTTTGTAGTACATCACTTCATTGATGTTTTCTAAATTTTCAATAGGGGTTCGCCTTACTATGGGTTTATTATTTGCCTTAGGTTCTATTAATTCTTGCTTGTTTTGAGCGGATAATGATAAATGAAATGAAAATAAAACCAATAAGATTTTTACAATTGAATTGTACATGATGCAAAAATAATTTTTTTAGAGTAGATGTTACTTCTAAACGGAAAAACTTATAAGAAAATTGTCAACCTAAATAAACTAAGGTTTTTTCTCAATCAATTTTTTCATTTTTTCTTCAAGTTCTAGTTCACTGCCTTCGGTATAACCATTGTGAACATAAACGATATTTCCATTTTGGTCAAGCAAAACTACTTGAGGAGGATTGTTTACATTCATGGCTCTAGCTAAATCTTTATTTTCATCTGTAAGTATTAAATAAGGCCATCCTTTGCCATTCACAAAGGGTTGAACTTTGGGAATATTTCTTGAATCATCTATAGTAACAGCTATCAATTCACAATTGTATTTTGATTGCCAATCTTCATAAACATCTAAAATATTATCCAATTCCTTAATACATGGACCACACCAAGTTGCCCAAAAGGAAATAATAGTAATTTTTCCGGTTTTTCCGTAATCCTGAATATTAACTTGAGTACCATCAAGTTTTTTAACCATAACTGATGGGAGAGTAGCTGTACTTTTTTGTAGAGTTGTGTCGTTAGCCAATAAAGAAGAGCTTATTAATAAAAGCGAAAAGATTAAACTAAATTTCATATAGATTTATAAATTACAATGTTTGTGCCAAAAATAAACAATTAATAACAACCGCAGGAAGAATATTTTTTAATCCTTCCTTTTTTATTCATTGTTTCTATAATTTTACCTTTAGAATCAAAAAGAATATAACCTAACAAAAGATTTGATTTGTATTTTTCTTTTTTTACAATTGTTTGGTTTTTTTTGCAAATCCAATAACCCGTTTTATTTCCATTTTTATCAAGTTTTCCCGAACAAACAGTTGAAGTGTCTGATGCTTTTGCTTCATTGATACTAAAGAAAATAAAGTAAACTAATGCAGCTCGAAAAAACATTGAATTATTGGTTTATTGTAGGTTCGGTTGGTAACTCAGGTTCTATATTTTCTAAATTTTCGGTAGTTTCTTTTGGCGCTTCTTCGATTGTACTAGTTTCGTCAATTACAGGAACAGGATTGTTTTCCATATAACTTTCAAAATTGGTTTTGTGTTGGAAAGGGCGTTTCCCTATGATTTTTTCTAAGTCATATTGGAACAACACTTCTTTTTTCAATAATTCGTGTGCCAAACTTTCTAATTCTGATTTACGACTTGTTAATAAATTTTTGGTTCTAAGATAAGCTTGATTGATAAGTTCTCTTACCTCTTGGTCTATTAATTCAGATGTTTTTTCACTATAAGGTTTGTTGAACCCATATTCTGAATTTTGATCGTTGAAACTGATATGTCCAACTTTTTCATTCATACCATAAATTGTCACCATAGCGTAAGCCATTTTAGTAACTCTTTCTAAATCATTTTGAGCACCAGTACTTATTTTCCCAAAGACAATATCCTCAGCAGCTCTTCCTCCTAAAGTCATACACATTTCATCAATCAATTGTTCGGTTCTATAGATATATTGTTCTTTAGGTAAATATTGTGCGTATCCTAATGCTGCAACTCCTCTAGGTACTATCGATACTTTTACTAGTGGATCAGCAAATTCTAAGAACCAACCTGTAACTGCGTGGCCTGCTTCGTGATATGCAACAATGTTTTTTTCTTCAGGAGAGATTAGTTTGTTTTTCTTTTCTAGGCCACCAATAACTCTATCAATAGCATTTTCAAAGTCGGTCATGTCAATTTTCTCTTTGTCTTTTCTAGCAGCAATTAAGGCAGCTTCATTACAAACGTTGGCAATTTCTGCTCCAGCAAAACCTGGAGTTTGAGCCGATAGTTTTTTGGCATCTACATCTTCAGAAAGTTCTTTTCCTTTTAAATGTACTTTGAATATTTGTTCTCTACCAATTAAATCTGGTTTATCAATGGAAATTTGTCTGTCAAACCTTCCTGGACGTAACAATGCTGAATCTAAAATATCAGGTCGGTTAGTAGCTGCTAATATAATAACACCGCTGTCTGTTCCAAAACCATCCATTTCAGTTAACAGTTGATTCAATGTATTTTCGCGTTCGTCATTAGAACCACTTACTAAATTTTTACCTCTAGCTCTTCCAATAGCATCAATCTCATCTATAAAAATGATACAAGGCGCTTTTTCTTTGGCTTGTCTGAATAAATCTCTAACACGAGAAGCACCAACACCCACGAACATCTCAACAAAATCAGAACCTGAAAGAGAAAAGAAAGGAACATTCGCTTCGCCAGCAACTGCTTTTGCTAGCAAAGTTTTACCAGTTCCTGGAGGGCCAATTAATAAAGCACCTTTAGGTATTTTACCGCCCAATTTTGTGTATTTTTTTGGTTGTTTTAAAAAGTCAACTATCTCCATTACCTCAACTTTAGCTTCATCTAATCCAGCAACATCTTTGAAGGTAATGTTAACTTTGGTATTTTTATCGAATAAGGTAGCTTTGCTTCGTCCTATGTTAAATAATTGTCCTGGACCACCAGAACCACCTCCGCCACCACCCATTCTTCGCATCATAAAACTCCAAATACCAACAAATAAAGCAATCATTATTATCCAATTTAAAATTTGCCATGTTGCATCACTTTCAGTAATTGGTTCTAAAATGATTTTAGAAGCGTTTGGATTTTCTTTTTTTGCATTTTCAAAGTTTGGATAAAAATATTCTTTACTAGTTTCAAAAAAGTATTGAGGTGTTTGTTGTCCAAAAATTGATTGACTAGATGGTTTTACTGCTTTATATTTTTCGTTTTCTAAAGCTTCTTTGTTTAAATATACTTTGGCATAACGGTCATTAACAATTTGTATTTTTTCAACATCATTGCTGATAATCATTTCTTTAACCTCGTTCCAATTGGTTTTTTTTCCTTCATTGCTTGGAAAAAAGCTTATTACTATAAAGCCAACAATTAATATTCCCCATATCCAATACATATTGAATTTAGGTGGAGTTGGTTTTTTTTCACCAAAAGGATTTTCGTTTTTTGAATTTTTTTCACTCATTTTTTTTGGATATATATCTCTATTTTAGTTAAACCGCAAAACTAAACTAAATGTTTAAAATATTTTTTAATAATTTCGTTTAAATACGATTGCAACTCTCTTATTTTTGCAAAAAATATTCCAAATAAATATGTACGGTAAATTAAAAGACTTTTTGTCAAACGAATTAGAACAAATTAAATCAGCAGGTCTGTTCAAAAAAGAACGTATCATTATTTCACCTCAGGGTGCAGATATCAAATTGAATGATGGTAAGGAAGTTGTGAATTTTTGTGCTAATAATTATTTAGGATTATCAAGTCATCCAAGAATTATTGAGGCTGCCAAAAAGTCACTTGATACACACGGTTTTGGCATGAGTAGTGTTCGTTTTATTTGTGGTACTCAAGACATTCATAAGACATTGGAAGCTAAGATTGCTGAGTTTTATGGTACCGAAGATACAATATTGTACGCTGCTGCATTCGATGCTAATGGTGGTGTTTTTGAACCTTTATTTGGTGAAGAAGATGCCATTATTTCTGATTCTTTGAATCATGCTTCAATTATTGATGGAGTAAGATTGTGTAAAGCATCTAGATACCGTTATCAAAATAATGATATGGCCGACCTAGAACAACAACTAATAAAAGCGAAAGAGGCAGGACATAGACATAAAATTATTGTAACAGATGGTGTTTTTAGTATGGATGGCTATGTAGCACAATTAGATAAAATTGTAGCTTTAGCCGACCAATATGATGCATTAGTGATGGTTGACGAGTGTCATGCTGCAGGTTTTATAGGAAAAACAGGCAAAGGAACTCCTGAATATTGCGGTGTTCATGGTAAAATTGATATTGTTACTGGTACCTTAGGAAAAGCATTAGGAGGTGCAATGGGAGGTTATACAACTGGTAAAAAAGAAGTTATAGATATGTTGCGTCAAAGATCTAGACCTTATTTATTCTCAAACTCACTTGCCCCATCTATCGTTGCTGCAAGTATCGAAGTTTTTAATATTTTAAGTGAATCTACCGAATTAAGAGACAAATTAGAAAGCAATGTTAAATACTTCAAAGAAGGTATCAAAAATGCAGGTTTCGATTTTAAAGACGGTGAAAGTGCAATTGTGCCAATAATGCTATATGATGCAAAATTGAGTCAAGTTATGGCTGATAAATTATTAGATGAAGGAATTTATGTTATTGGATTCTTCTATCCAGTTGTGCCAAAAGACCAAGCAAGAATCAGAGTTCAACTATCAGCGGCTCACGAAAAACACCACCTAGACAAAGCTATTGCTGCATTTACAAAAGTTGGCAAAGAATTAGGAGTAATATCATAATTTAAAAACCTAATCACTATCAGTGAATTGAGTTTTTTTAATATTTTTTTAACTATTTTTGTGGTAAAGTAAATTAAAAATGAAATCTAAATTTAAAAAAATCGCAATCATCTCTTCTTTTGTATTAGTATCTATATCAAGTTGCAAAAAAGAATCAGCAACTCCTATCACCTATGATTGTTCGGGTGTTGTGCCAACTTATACAGCTGATGTAAAAATAATAATGGATAACAATTGTGCAATTTCAGGATGTCACAATGCAAGTTCAAGAGCAGATGGTAGAGATTATAGTAACTTCAGTTCTGTAAAAAGCGGATCTAATTCTAATGCATTTCTAGGAAGTATGCAACATTTAAGTGGGTATAAAGCAATGCCAGAAGGAAGAAGTAAACTATCGGATGCTCAATTGAAAACAATTTCTTGTTGGATTCAAAATGGTACGCCTGAATAGTTTCGCACAGTTAAAGTCTGTTTTTTAGAAAAAAAAATTCAACAAATCACTTTGCTGTTTTTCAGTAAGGTAAGTTTGTTTGTAATTCAATATATTTGCAGTTCTTATTAAGGACTTGTATCCCATATACAGAGTCTTAGTTTAAAAAAAATACAAATGACAAACGAACAATTAAAAGATTTAAAAGGCCGAGTTGAGGCGTTGGGGAGGTATCTTTGACGTCGCTCAAAAACTAGTTCTTATTCAAGACGAAGAACATCAAACATTGGCACCTAATTTTTGGGACGACCCCAAAAAAGCAGAAAAGCACTTAAAAAAAATCAAAGAAAAAAAATTCTGGACAGATGCATACAAACATTGTCAGAATTCAATAAATGAATTAGAAATTGCAAAAGAGTTTTTTGACAGTGATGCACTTTCTGAAGAAGAGTTAGATGAACAATATAAAAATACTATTTCCTTGTTGGAAGACTTGGAAATGAAAAATATGTTGAGGAGTGAGGAGGACCGTTTGGGAGCTATCTTAACAATTAACAGTGGTGCAGGAGGAACTGAAAGTTGCGATTGGGCTGAAATGCTATCACGCATGTATATTATGTGGGGAGAAAAAAATGGATATAAAATCACAGAAGTTGACCGTCAGGATGGCGATGTGGCAGGAATAAAATCCATAACATTGGAATACGAAGGACATTTTCCTTATGGTTTTTTGAAAGGGGAGAGTGGAGTTCATCGTTTGGTTAGGATTTCACCATTTGATAGCAATGCAAGAAGACATACATCATTTGCCAGTGTCTATGCATATCCGATGATTGATGACGATATTCATATTGAAATTAATCCAGCTGATGTTGAGTTACATACCAGTAGAAGTGGTGGTGCGGGAGGTCAGAACGTTAATAAAGTTGAGACCAAAGTTCAATTAACTCACAAACCAACAGGAATTGTCGTGGTTTGTCAAAAAGCACGTTCTCAAGGAGAAAACAGAGATTTGGCAATGCAAATGTTAAAGTCGCAGTTGTATGAAATGGAGTTGAGGAAAAAAAATGAAGCCAGAGATGCGATTGAAGCCAGTAAAATGAAAATAGAATGGGGTTCACAAATTCGCAATTATGTATTTCACCCATATAAATTGGTAAAGGATGTTAGAACAGGTCAGGAAACCAGTAATATTCAGGCAGTCATGGATGGTGATTTAGACGATTTTATCAAAGCGTTTTTAATGCAAAACGGCGGTCAACAGTCCAATAAATAAAGGTTTTTAAAACACATTAAACTTAGTTAAATTTGCATCATGTTTAATAAATACATCATCTCTATTCTCTTTGTTGTGGTTTTGTTCGCTTGCACAAATGAATCAGAAAAGTTGTCAAAACAAATTCAATCGTTAGAAACCAATAAACAATATCAAAACAGTGATTCTTTAGTTAATATTTACACTTTATTTTATGTTAAATATCCTGAACATCCCAATACAATTAAGTACATGTTCAAGGCAGCCGAAATTCAAGTTAAAAAGAATAATTTATTAGAAGGTATTAAATTATACGAAACAATAGGCACCAAATTCAATGACAAGGAACTAGCACCAGAAGCATTGATTAGAGCCTCAGTTTGCTTTCAATCAGTTCCAGATCCAGCAAATGCAAAAAGAATGCTTGATTTGTTTATTAAGAAATTTCCTACGCACGAAAGAATTGAAGAAGTTAAGCAAATGAATGAAATAGTTGGTTTGTCTGAAGAGGAATTAATAAAGCGATTTACCGACAAGTTCAATCAACAATAATTAGTCATGCCTATCCAAATAATTGAATGTCCAAGGGATGCAATGCAAGGTTTTCACCATGCTATTTCTACGGATACTAAAATTAAATATCTGAACCAGTTGATAAAAGTTGGTTTTGATGTTTTGGACTGTGGAAGTTTTGTTTCATCAAAGGCAATTCCACAATTGGCAGACACAAAATTGGTTTTACAAAATATAGATTCAATTCAGAATCAAACACAATTATTGGTTATTGTTGCCAATGAGAGAGGTGCAGAAGAGGCGGTGAGTTTTGATAATGTTTCTTATGTTGGTTTCCCGTTTAGTATTTCAGAAGCATTTCAAAAGAGAAATACCAATCAAGGGATGGCAGATGCATTGGTTCGTTTATCTAATATAAATAAAATAGCAATAGAAGCAAACAAGTCGATGGTTGTATATCTTTCTATGGGTTTTGGTAATCCTTATGGCGAACATTACAGTGTTGATTTAGCATTAGAATGGTGTAAAAAAATTGCCGACATAGGGATTCAAACCATTAGTTTATCTGATACTGTTGGTGTTGCAAAAGAGGATGATATTAAATCATTGTTTCAAAAATGTAACAGAGAAATAAAAGACGTTATGTTTGGGGCTCATTTTCATACCCAATATCAAGCATCTTTAAGACCTATTGAAGTAGCTTATGCCGCAGGTTGTCGAAGATTTGATGCAGCACTTAAAGGATTTGGTGGTTGTCCATTTGCAACAGATAAACTATTAGGGAATTTACCAACAGAAATATTAGTGGATTACATCGATTCAATCTATGAAACTTCATTCATACAAAAAGAAGAGTTTAACAAAGCCAAGCAAATGGCTAGTGAAGTTTTTGTTTAAAACATCTTAATACACTAGTTTTGTGCTTATTATCTTAACATCTTCTAATGGTCTATCGTTAGGGTCACGTTTTAAATTTGCAATTTTATCAATGACTTCAAATCCTTTAATGGTTTCACCAAAAACAGTATATTGATTGTCCAAAGAAGGCGTTTCAACATGGCAAATATAAAATTGGCTACCACTGCTTTCTTTTCTTGGGTTTTGCATATCACCTAGTCTAGCAGCTGCTAAAGCACCTTTTTTATGTCTTAAGTGAGGAACAATTTCAGCAGGAATTGTGTATCCTGGGCCACCATTTCCATATGTTTCACCTGGAACGGCAGCTTTACTATTAGGATCACCTGCTTGTATCATAAAATTGCTAATAACTCTATGGAAAATAATGTCGTTATAAAAATTATTATGACATAATTTAATGAAATTTGCTTTATGTAATGGGGTTTCATTATATAGTTTAACTTTTATTATTCCCAAGTTAGTTTCTATAGCTACTATTACATCTTTATCCATTGTTTCATTTAAAATTGAATCTTGATCCGAATTTTGAGTAGGTGGAGTAATAGCATCTTCTATTGGTTCATTTGTAATACTTTGATAATCTACATCTTCAGTATTGGTTTTTGTTGTAGAAGATTGGCAAGCATTTAGTAATAAAATACTTAATAATAAGGGACTTACAAAATTTAAAATAATTCTTTTCATAATTGTTTATGGGGTTTCTAAAATTGATTCGTTAATAAAATATTCAATAATGTGTTCGCGAATATAAGTTTCTTGTTCTAAAAATGACATATCTGGGAGTGAATTTACAAGTTCCCAATGCGGCCATCCTTCGTCATCCATACCTTTAAGTTCGTAATGCCCTGAGTAACTCAGAATTTTACACATAGCAATATGCATTAATGAGACTTTATCATCTTTCTTGAAATTAGTTTCTTGAATATAGCCAAGTTCACGCATTCCTATAATAAATAATAAAGCATCCATGTTTGGTTTTTTACCAAAATTCTTGGTCATAAATTCCAAAATGTCCTGCCATATTTTTGTTCTTTCTTCGGTCATTTTATTATTTTTTGGGAAATCTCATTTTATAGTCGTGAGAGACTTTTCCTACACTAATATTATTAAGTTTACCTTTTATTAAATTTCGTTTTAATGGCGTAATATGGTCAACAAAAAGTTTGCCTTCGATGTGGTCATATTCATGTTGAATAATTCTTGCTGCCATTCCACTGTAGGACTTTTCGTGTTCAACGAAATTTTCATCTAAAAAACGAATGGTTAATTCAGGTTTGCGTAATACATTTTCACGAATTGTAGGAATACTTAAACAGCCTTCTTCGTATTTCCACTCATCGCCCCATTCTTTTATTATTTCTGGATTGATGAATGTTTGTTTGAAATTGGCAGGCTCTATGTCTTCAATGGGAGAACCATCAACAATAAACAATCGTATAGGTAAACCAATTTGAGGTGCAGCTAATCCTATGCCATGACTGTTGTACATGGTTTCATACATATTGTCCAATAATTCTTTTAATTGAGGAAATTCTGGCGTTATGTTTTCGCCTTGTTTCCTCAAAACAGGACTTCCATAGGCATATATTGGTAAAATCATTTTGTTTCTAAATAGGTTTGCAAAATTAATGCAGCAGCTACCGTATCTACAAGTTTTTTATTTTTTCTATCTTTTTTCTTGTAACCAGCATCAATTAAAGTTTGTTTTGCCATTCTACTTGTAAGTCTTTCATCCACTAGTTTTATGGGTATATTGGGGAAATTTGTATTTAATTCAATGTTGAATTTCTCTACAATAGGAGTAGCATCTGTATCATTTCCATCCATATTTTTAGGAAAACCTAATATAATAGTCTCTACATTTTCTCTTAAAATGTAATCTTTTAAGTATTGAATAATCTTAGTGGTATCAATAGTATCTAAAGGAATAGCAAGCATTTGCATAGGGTCAGTTACTGCCAAACCCACTCTTCTTAATCCATAGTCTATTGCTAATATTCTGCCCATTGTTACGACCCGCAAATTGCATTTTTTATTCCTCGATAAAAAAATTATTTTCGCACTATTATGAAACTTACCAATGGTAGATATACAATTGATGGAGTTGATGTGTTAGAATTGGCTGAAAATTTTGATACTCCTCTCTATGTTTACAGTGCGCAAAAAATGCACGATCAATTTAAAACTTTACAAGAAGCTTTCCCTGGTGTCAAGCTTGGTTTGCATTATGCTTGTAAGGCTTTGTCTAACATTAATGTTCTAAAGTTAATGAAATCTTTTGGAACTGGTTTGGATGCGGTGTCTATTCAAGAAGTTTGGTTAGGTCTTAAAGCCGGTTTTGAACCTAATGAGATACTTTATACGCCCAATGGAGTTAGTATGGATGAAATTGAAATGGCAATCAATGAAGGTGTAAAAATTAATATTGATAATATCTCTATCCTTGAACAATTTGGGGCTAAATATGGCAATAAAGTTCCTGTTTGTATTCGCGTTAATCCTCATATTATGGCAGGTGGTAATACTAAAATTTCTACAGGTCATATTGATTCTAAATTTGGAATTAGTTACTATCAACTTAGGCATGTTGAAAGGGTTGTAAAATTGTATGACATCAATGTTGAAGGTCTTCATATGCATACTGGCAGTGATATTTTAGATGCTGAAGTGTTTTTAAGAGGGGCGGAATTATTGTTCGAAGCTGCCTCAGGATTCAAAGATTTAAGATACATGGACTTTGGTAGTGGTTTTAAAGTTGCTTATAAAGAAAATGATATCACCACTAATATTAAAGATATTGGTAATAAAATTGCTGAAAGATTTAAAAAATTCTGTAGTGAATATGGTAGAGAATTAGAGCTTTGGTTCGAACCAGGAAAATTCTTAGTGAGTGAATCAGGCTTTTTTCTTGTTAAAACCAACGTTGTTAAACAAACTACAAGTACTATGTTTGCTGGTGT
>JBILJV010000057.1:0-14027 GCA_044377005.1 Bacteroidia bacterium | reverse complement strand
TTGCCAAAAACCAGCCGATTATAGTTACAGAAAATTAAACAATAATGTACTTTTATTGATTGGTGGAAAGGAATATTATGAACCACGATGTGGCATTTGTTTTGAACAATCTTAATATTATAAATACGCACTCAAATAATACAGCGGAAATAGTAAAATAAAATCCGCTAAAAAGTGCATTAAATGACTCTCAATTTTTTGTCTAAAAAACAATAATAAAAGAGTCAAAATAGCGTGCACAAAAAGCCATAAACCAATGGTTTCAAAACACCATAACGAACCGAGTAATAAGATGGCTATAATCAGTATTAATAATTTTATAGTCAGATTATTACCTAAGTATTTTACAAGTGAATTAAACCCTAAATTTTGATCGTGTTTGGCATCCGTAATAGATAATAAAACTAGATTAGAAAACAGAATTAAAAAATAGAAAAAAAACTCCCATTTAAACTCAAAAATACCTTGTAAAAAATTCGGCAAAATTGCAATAGAAACGACCATTATTAAGGCTGAAAAAACCTCTTTTAAAAATTCCACTTTAACTAAAATAATTGTAAAATAATAAATTACAAAAAAGGCAATTGACGCAATAAAATAAAAATGATGTGTTAAAAGTGTCGTTCTATTAACGAGCATCAATATAAATAAAACGGCACCCACAAACAATTGAAAAATGATAGTATTAGGGGTTAAATGATGCCTATCATTTTCCTTACTTTTTCTTTTGATGTAATCTAAAATTTGGTCAATGAAATAAATGAGCCAAGTCGCAAATCCTAAGCCAAAAAAATAAAAATAGTGAACATAAAAAGTGGAACTTGTTTGAGAAAAAAACAAAAAATTTACAAGAATAACAACTATTACTTGTAAATGATTAACTACTATAAATTTTACAATTTTAATCGAATTTATTAATCTACCGCCACAACATTTTTCAATTCAGGAAATACTTTTCTGATAGCTTCTTCAATACCAGCTTTCATAGTCATATGACTCATATCACAACTTCTACAATTGCCTAATAATTTAATTTTTACGACATTATCATCTTCAATGGCAACCAAAGAAACGTCTCCTCCATCCATTTTCAAAAACGGGCGAATAGAATTTAACGCTTCCTCTACAGTATTTAATTTATCCATTCTGTATTTCTTTACTATTATTTATTGCAATTGCACGAACCAATTGGCCTGCAATTTCTGAAAAAAATCGAATATTTTTATCATTTATTAATTTCCCTGAATCTCCATCATCCATTACAGAGGGAATAATAGGTAGTTGTCCTAGCAGTTTTGTGTTAAATTCATTGGCAAGTTCATTAACACCATGATTGCCGAAAATATAATACTTTTTATCGGGGGCATCATCAGGAGTAAAAAATGACATATTTTCTACAATCCCAAGAATAGGGACATTAACAGAAGGCATATTGAACATGGCACAGGCTTTTCTGGCATCTGCCAAAGCTAATTTTTGTGGTGTAGAGACAATTACAGCACCTGTCAAAGGCAAAGTTTGAGTCATGGTAATTTGCACATCCCCTGTACCTGGAGGTAAATCTATAATGAGGTAATCCAAATCGCCCCAACTAACGCCTGAAATAAATTGCTTTAAAGCTTGTGAAACCATTGGACCGCGCCATACCACAGCTTCATTGGGTTTAGATAAAAATCCTATTGAAAACAGCTCGATACCCTGAACCAACACTGGTTTCATAAACTCTTTACCGTTTCTTTCTTCAACATCTATTTCGTGATTTTGTACGCCAAATAACAATGGTACCGATGGTCCATAAATATCGGCATCTAATAACCCAACTTTCGCTCCTGAATGGTTTAAAACCGATGCAATACCTGCGGCAACCGTTGATTTTCCAACACCACCTTTTCCGCTTCCAACCGCAATAATATTCTTAATATTAGGTAAAAAATCATTGGATTTTTTATTGACACTAACATCAGAAGTCATGTCTATTTGTAAATTGATGTCTGAACTTAAAAAGTGAGAAATGGCGTTTCTACAAGCATTTTCTATCATATCCTTCATGGGACATGCCGGTGTAGTAAGAACAACACTAAAAGAAATATTTTTACCTTCTATGGCCACATTCCTAACCATACCTAGGGTAACTATGTCTTTATTTAAATCGGGATCATCTACATAACGCAGGGCATTTAAAACATCTATTTCTTGAATAATATTACTCATTTCTTTTTAACAAATAAACCAATGATTCGTTTAAAAAATCGTTTCTCAAACTCAAAAAAGAACTTAAATTGACCAAAGCCAAAACCATACGTCAGTAACAATACATTGTATATTGGAAGCACCCCTATATAGAATAAAATACGGGTGATAATATCCGTTTCAGCATCTATTCCAAATAGTCTTTTTACAACAATTATTGATGAACCTGTTAATGAAAAAACGATAAGGATAACAACCACTTGTAGAGTGGATTTAACGTGCCATCTTTGTTTTAATTTGTCAATAAATGATTGAAACGACATGGATTGCAAAGGTAGATAAATAAAACCTTTAAGCCAATGTAATTCTCCTTAAAAAAAGGAAAAGAAAAGAAACTTACCTAGTTATTTTTATTAATCCCAAGTTTTAGGGAAATAATATTACTATACAAAGCAGGTCCATTACCAGACAAAGCACTTAAGTTTGTTAAAGCATAATCTATAGTAAAGTTCCCTAATGCTATTCCAACTCCAACGTTTGGCATTATAGAAGGCACTTTTTTGCCATTTTTGTTGGTATAGGTTTGGTAATTATTAACACCCGTTCTAAAAAACACCTTGTTTTTATCGCTAATGTTATACAAAATTTCACCACCTAAATTAGGATCAATACTGATAAAATTGCTTTTTACCAATGTGTTACGCTTTCCATCTAATGTAAATTGTGCATTTAATTCTGTTACAAATTCCCAATTTTTATAATCCCAAGTTTTTGCAAAACCTGCAATTAAACGCGGCAGTGTAATTTCTAGCGTATTTTGAGGAATGACATTTTGAGTTGAGGCTAAAATATCTTTTTGAGCGTCTGTAAAGGTATATCTCCAACTATTGAAAGTGGATGTAACATCTCTGATTACAACCCCCGCTGACCAATTGCCCCTTTTTTCGCTTTTCAATTTAAAACCTGCATCTAAACCAAATCCTGTTGCTTTGGCAAATGGACCAATTTTTCTTCTGATGATTTTAAGATTACCTCCCCAAGAAAAATCTAAATGCTTGTAATTTCTGATTTTTTGGTTTTGTGCATAGGATAAAACAAAAGCAAAATCAGAGGTGTTAAATGAAGAAACTCTTGTGTAATCTATTTCACCATTCCTGATTAAATCGAAAGTATTGGCAATTCCATCAACACCAAATCTTATTAAACTAATCCCTAATGCACTGTTATCACTTATTTTACTTGCCCAAGCACCATAGTCATAATTAGCAATTCCCGCAAAGTATGAGGCATGCATCAATGAAATTTGTGCATTGTTATCAATACTTGTTAAGCCAGCAGGATTCCAATAACCTGCATATACATCATTGGCAGAAGCCACATTTGCACCACCCATTCCCAAAGAACGCGCACCCACTCCTATTTGCAAAAACTCATTACTATACTTGGTCGCATTTTGACCAAACAATTGGCCTATGTTTATCATAAAGCTTACTCCAAGGATTATTTTAAATAGTGTCATCTGTTGCAAATTTCTATTATTTTTTCAATATTATGATATTATACTCACATTTTTTTTAACTACATGTATACTATTCTTTGCAATTTCTATTATTTCTGGCAAGGCATTTTGTAACAAATCGTAGTCTTGTGACTGCCATTCATAATGAATCCCAACTCTTTTATACACCATGCCTAACGCATAAATTAATTTTTCATTGTGCAAGTAATCAAAAATAAATGGAAAATTGACAAACCGTTTGTGTTTTTCTATAAAATCACTTGTGTTAGTAATTCCTGAATCAATCAAAAAAGAGTGAATCAAATCGTCTTCCACTTTGGATAAATCACTATAAAACTGATGACACAAGTCGGGATTCTCCTCCATTAAAGCTCGGTCAAGTGTCATTTCAATAAGTAAATGATTCAAAAACCATTTTCGGGGCCACAGTGCCTTTTCATCTAACTTTTCTTTCAAAACCAAGGTCATTTTGTTAAAAAAATCGGACTGATGAAACAATTTATCTCCCTGAAAATGCCAATAACTTCCATTTTTAATCTCATTTTTTTGTGGGTGATTGTAATCGGGCAACAAGTTTAAATGGGTTTTGCTAAAATGTCGAACCAAGTCGGGCAAAACTAAGCCAAAGTTAAAATGATAACTGTCTTGTTGATGAAAAAAATAATGAGATAAAAAGTTCATTTATATAAGTTGATAATTATTGATTTACAATAGATTAAATCAACTTAATGAATCTTCTTCTTGAGCTTCTAATGCGCGTTCAAGTGAATCTAATATTTCTTGATTTCTATCCTTGATAATACTGTCATTTTGATCTCTTAATTGCTCTTCTTCCTCATTAATTTCAGGAGCAGTTGAACCACATGAAACGGCAAAAAATGCTAATAAACATAAAATAATTAATTTTTTCATGGTATAATAATTAATAAAATATTGACTTGATTTTTATTTCTTCCTTAAGAATATTTTGATTGGAACTCCTTTAAAATTGAAGTTTTCACGCAATTTGTTTTCTAAGAATCTTTTGTAAGATTCAGAAATGTATTGAGGCAAGTTACAGAAAAAAGCAAAACATACTGCTTTTGATGGCAATTGTTGTATGTATTTTATCGAAATTGTTTTTCCTTTTGTTCCAGGAGGTGGTGTTGCATGAACAATAGGCAATAGAATATCGTTGAGTTTAGATGTTTTTACTTTATTAGATAAGTTATCATAAACTGCCAAAGCGGTTTCTAATGACTGATAAATTCGCTGTTTGTTTAAGGCGCTGATAAATAGAACAGGATAATCCTTAAAAGGTGCTGTTCTTTCTTTCATGTGTTCTTCGTACTCCTTTGCTGTATTGGTTTCTTTTTCGTACAAATCCCACTTGTTCACCAATACTACAATACCTTTACCACATCTGTGAGCCAATTGGAGTAAGTTCATGTCTTGTGATTCAATCCCATTATTAGCATCTAACATTAAGATACAAACATCACAATTTTCAATGGCTTTGATGCTTCTCATAACAGAGTAAAACTCGATATTTTCCTCGACTTTAGATTTTTTTCTAATACCGGCTGTATCTATCAAAATTAAATCTTTGTCAAAAGCATTGTATCTGGTATGAATAGAATCTCTTGTAGTTCCTGCAATGTCGGTTACTATGTTTCTGTTGTAACCAACTAAAGCATTTACAAAAGATGATTTTCCAACATTTGGACGACCAACTATCGCAATTTTAGGTAAATTTTCAACCGACTCGTCTTGGAAATCACCCCCCTTATCCTCGGGCAATAATTCCACTATTTTATCTAATAACTCACCTGTTCCTGAACCTGTGGCAGAAGAAATGGTAAATAAATTCTCGAAACCAAATGTATAGAAAACAGCCGCATCATTGATTTTGTCGTGCGTATCTACTTTGTTAACGACTACTATAACTGGCTTTTTTGATTTTCTTAAAATACTAGCAAACTGACTGTCCAAATCGGTTACATCCGTAGTAACGTCAACCATAAATAACAAAAGATTTGACTCTTCTATTGCTATTTTCACTTGGTCTCTTATCGCAGCTTCAAATATATCTTTACTGTCACTAACATAACCACCAGTGTCTATTATATTGAATGTTTCGCCATTCCACTCACATTCACCATAATGTCTGTCACGGGTTACACCGCTTAAGTCGTCAACAATGGCTTTTCGTTCACCAATTAATCGATTAAATAATGTTGATTTTCCAACGTTTGGTCTTCCTACTATAGCTACAATTCTTGACATGTGGGCGCAAATTTAGGTAATTTTAAGAGATTTTTGGCTATTGCTGGTTTAAAATCAGAAGTCAATCTTTCTCTAATCAAATGAAAAAGAAGGTAAATGAGTAATATTTACACCTACCTCTACTTAGTAAAATTAGTTTGTTATAGTAGTGGATTGAGTCATTCTTAATGGAATTTTCATTCCCCCTTTAAATTGTTCGGTTTCTTTAATTTCGGTATTGCCTTGCAATGTTTGCTTGGACTTACATTCCATAATCCATCCTGTTTTTCTATCCAATTTAATTTCAGAATCAGAATTTCCATTGAGTGCTACTCTTAACGAAACCCCATTCACTTCTTTGAAAGAGGTATCTGATTGATTGATGGTATTTAAAGTTGATTTTGATTTGATGTAATAAAAATTGTCATCAATATCGGTTAATTGAAATTGGGAATTAACGTCAAAGGAATAGTTTGATACTAAAATGTTGTGAATAGTCCATTGACCCCCTTTTGGGATTGCATAATTTGGAAATACTGAAGTAGAGACCTTAAAAGAACTCTTGAAAGATTCCTCACCATAAGATTGACTAATTTGAGCTTTAAATTGTTCTTTTTGATCTTGGCTTAAAGATGGTATACTGTCAAAAAGTTGATTAAATAATTGCTCTAAATTTCTGATTGATATAATGTTTCCCGAAGATGACAAAGTCATTTGAAAAGATTTTCCTTCAATTTGTTTTAACAATTTTCCCATCAAATCATCCACTGCAGGAGATGTAGGTTGACCTGCCATTTGCATAGACATTGACATGTTTGAATAAGTAACATCCATTTCATATAAAGTATCCTTTGCTTTGGTAACTTTAAAAGTAGTAGTAGCTTTAATACCCATATTTATTTGCATTTCTTGCCCACTTACCTCTTGAGTAATTTGCATGGTAGAACTTAAATTTTGTTTATATTCTGCTCCTTTTTTTAAATTAAATTTAATCAAAAAAGACTGTGATTGAATGGCAGTTACAAAGAATAAACCACATAAAATAAATACTATTTTTTTCATTGTTTTAGAAATATTAAGGCTCAAAGATAATCGATACAGAAGGGATTAAACAAATTAAAGTTTACAAACCAATCGTAAAAACAAATCATTATTTTTGCTGTATGATTGAATGTCATATTGAAAACAAAATAGCGACTATCACACTGAATCGTCCTGAAAAGAGAAATGCTTTAGACCATCAAATGGCTCAAGCCATACATCAAGCATTAATTCAACTCAAAGACGATGAAAATTGCAAGGTGCTCATTATAAAAGCGAATGGTGAAGCCTTTTGTGCTGGTGCAGATTTATCCTATTTAAAAACATTGCAAAGCAACAGTTACGAACAGAACTTGCAAGATTCTACTTCACTAATGGAAATGTTTAAAGCATTGGATGCTTTTCCTAAAATAACCATTGCACAAGTGGAAGGTGCCGCTTTTGCAGGTGGTTGTGGTTTGGTTAGTTTATGTGATTTCAGTTATGCAACACATGAATCAAGTTTTGCTTACACCGAAGTAAAAATTGGCTTTATTCCTGCCATTGTTTCTGTGTTTTTAAGTGCTAAAATTGGGGAAAATAGAGCCAAAAAAATGCTATTAACGGGTGATATTTTCTCAGCAAAACAAGCTTTAGACATGCAGTTAATTAGTGATATTGCCGATAAAGAAACGATTTCAAATGTGGTGAATGATTTGGCAAGCAAGTTGGCAAAAACTGTTTCCGCAGATTCGATTCAAATGACCAAACAATTGTTATCAGACATCAAAGGGAAATCATTGAATGAACAACTCAATATGGCCGCTGTTGCCAATGCCAAAGCCCGTTCAACAGAGGATTGTAAAAAAGGAATTAACGCCTTTTTGAATAAAGAAAAATTAAGCTGGAATTAATGGTTTTTATAGATACACACACACATTTATTTGCTGAAGAATTCAATGATGACATAGAATTGGTGATTGAAAGAGCAAAGCAATTGAATGTCCAAAAAATGCTTTTACCCAATATTGATATTGAAAGTATTAGCGCTATGAAAGCCTGTGCTGAGCGTTTTCCAAACCACTGTTTTCCGATGATAGGGATACACCCTTGTTCTGTAGATGAAAATTATAAAAATGAGTTGGAAATCATAAAAGCGGAACTTAAATCGGGATACAAGTATTATGGGATTGGTGAAATTGGAATGGATTTGTATTGGGACAAGTCAACCCAAAAAATTCAAGCTGAAGCGTTTCTAAAACAATGTGAATGGGCTGTCGACTATCAATTAGCCGTTTCGATTCATACCCGAAGTGCTACCTATGAAACCCTTCAAATACTCAAATCGATGAAACAATGCCCAAAAGGTGTTTTTCATTGTTTTTCTGGCTCAGTGGAGGAAGGGAAAGAAATCACAAAACTTGGATTTAAGTTGGGTATTGGAGGGGTAGTTACTTACAAAAACAGCACATTGCCTGAAATTTTAAAAAATTTTAAACCACAGGATTTAGTGTTAGAAACCGATTCTCCCTACTTACCTCCCACACCGCACCGTGGCAAAAGAAATGAAAGCAGTTATATTCCGCTAATAGCCCAAAAAGTGGCAGATACTTTTGAAATGAACATCAATGAAATTGCTGAAATAACATCAGCGAGTGCGAAACAGTTGTTTAATTGTTGAATGGTTCTACGCTGTACAGCATAAGGAAAATAAGTTTGACTAAAATTATTGATTACGGAAAAAGTCGAAACTATCGCCTCTTAATCCTAATCTTAATGTTTCAAGTGGTATAATTTCACTTGGGGCTATGTTACCTAAGTTTACATTAGCACCATACAATTTAATAAACCAAACTTGTTGCGCTTTTAAAGGGGCTTCCCAAATTACTTTTTCTAAAGGAATTTTTCTTACTATCTCAGCTACAAGTCCAGAACGCACTTCGCCATCGCCTCTAAAAAGTCCAACAGTTCCACTTTCTCTGGCTTCGGCAATCACTTTCCATGAACCTGAAGACAATTCTTTTTCCATCATTTCTATCCATTCGTATGGAGGTATAATTTTTTCTGCATCTTTACTTCCAACTTCAGAAATAACATTAAAATCTTTAGCCAATGTACTTATATACTCACACTTTACATCGTGCGGGATATCCATAGAACCATCGCTCACTTCTACATGTTCCAAACCGTAATAATCGACCACACGTCTGTAGTCATCAAACTGATTTCTAATAACATATGCTTCAAATAAGGTTCCCCCAAAATACACTTTAAATCCAGCACGTTTGTAGTGCTCAATTTTTTCTTTCAACTTTGGAGTTACATAAGCCGTACCAAAACCTAATTTTAATAAATCAGTCAAATGACTGCCATGTTCAATAAAATCTAAGGCTTCACGTATGCTTAAGCCTTTGTCCATTACCATTGTTAATCCGTTGTCTCTTGGTTTTACAGGACGTTCAGGTAATTGTGTTAAATTAAATATTTCACTATTCATCTTGGTTGTGTTTGTAAAGTTCAACTGCGTCTTTAAATTCTTTATCGTCGTGGTAAAGTGTGGGGCAAAATAACTTCACATTTTCCATAGTTTCATCAAAATTATGAATTAAATTTTCAATAATCGTGTGTTTATTAGTGCCACTAGGGTGTTTATCGTAATTGATAACGTCGTAAATATTGTTAATTTCTTGACTAAAATCCAATCTATCGGTCATAAAATCCACCATGTTATGAAAAAGGTCATCCATTTCAGATACATGAAAAATGCTTAAAAACTCTTTCCAATTGTCTATTAAAAAAACTTGATTTTGTTTTTTGTAATCAAAATACATTGAACGAATAGATTCATTATCACTTAATTCGAAATAACAAACCATAATGCCTTTGATGGCTGCTATGTCTTCTGAGTCGTTGTCCAGTGATTTAAGGAAATAAGGCAATGCTTTTTTGGGTTGCTTGTCTACCAAATAAGAATATCCTAACAAATAGTCAAATTCAGGGATAAAATCCAAAAACTCTTCACTAATTTTTAAATGATGCCTTGCCAACTCACCATTGTCTATTGCCAAATAACAACGGGCGATACAAATATTTGGATAATGATCGTCTGTAGATTTAAAACTATTTGAATAATGTTCTATGGCTTGGATATAATCTTTTTCTTCCTCCAAAATTCCTGCCATGTGAAAATGAGCATCTTTAGCATTGGCATCCACGAGTAATGCGTATTCAAATGCACTTTTTGCTTGTGTTTTTTTCTTGTTCATTTCAGAAACTTTACCTAATGCCATCCAATCCAAAGATGAATAGGGATGTTCATCAATTCTTTTCTTAAAAAACACTTCTGCGTCATTCAAGTCACCAAATGCCAAATAGTTATGAATAATTTGACCATACAAAGGTTCACATTCTTTTATCTTAGAGATTCCTGTTTCTAAAATCGAAATCGCTTTCTTCAAATCATTTTTGGAACACATTAAGTCAGCGTAGGACTTATAAATTTCTACTTGTTGGAAATCATCTGTGAATTGAGCCAATTTTAAAGCAGATTTAAAACAATTTTCTGCCTCATCAAAATGATTCAAATCGGTAAGTACTTCACCTTCTTGTTTTAAAATTTCAGGATTATAGGGTTCGTAACCTTTTGCTTTATGGAGTACTTCTAAGGCTTCAATATATTGATTATTGTTAACGAATATAGAGGCTTTCTCTAACAAAAACTCAACCTTATTGGGATACAAGTACAAGCCATGCTCAATAATTATTTGTTGTTTGTCGGCTTCTCCATTGAATAAAAAGTGCATAAACAATGATTCTATCTCATCTTCTGAAAAATAAACCGATGAATCTGAGGCTAATAAGTCAAATTTAAGAAGAGCGCCATCTAAATCAAATGCATCATCATTCAAATCATCATCCATTTCATCGTCTTCAAAATCATCAAACATAAGTAATCAGTAGTTTAGTGTATAGATTTTCTATTCCCTACAAAAATAAGGAACATTCGATTTACTTTTGCATCATGAATTTTTTTTTTACAATTATTTTTATTCTTTGTGCAAATACCCTAATGTTTGGTCAAAACAAAACAAACCAATCTAATTGGCAACAAAGAGTTAATTATAAAATGAATGTTGAACTACACCCAAAAAACAATAAAATTAGTGCAACTGCACTTATCAATTATATCAACAACTCTCCTGATACACTTAAAGAAATAATTTTTCATTGTTGGCCTAATGCTTATAAAAATAACCAAACAGCTTTTGCTAAACAGGAGTTATTAAATGGCAAAAATTCATTTTATTTTAGTAAAGATTCAGAAAAGGGTTACATGGATAGTTTATCATTTTCGATCAACAACAACCTTTTAAATTTTAGTTTATATCAAAACAATGAAGACATTGTTTTATTAAAATTAAACAAACCTTTGGCACCTAATTCTGCTATTAACATTGAATCTAAATTTGAGGTTAAAATTCCCGGCATATTTTCACGTATGGGAGTTTTAAATAGTTTTTTTTCAATAACACAATGGTATCCCAAACCGGCAGTATATGATATTAATGGATGGAATCCTATGCCTTATTTAGACCAAGGTGAATTTTACAGTGAGTTTGGCGATTATGAGGTAAATATTACTTTGCCTGGAAATTATGTTTGTGCTGCAACGGGGGAATTAAAAAGTGAAAGTGAAATAATACTCTTAAACGACAATAAACATAAACCTTTTTTATACAAAAAAAATGAAGAAAAACCATATACACTGCGTTTTACAGAAAAAAATATTCATGATTTTGCTTGGTTTGCTGATACTGCTTTTTATTTGGACCAGTATGACTTGGAATTACCAAATGGAGATACAGTAGTAAATAGAATTTATTCTATTGAAAAATTTAACAATAGAGAGAGTGAACATCCTATTTTTGCTCTTAATGAAGGTGTTAAAAAATACAGTGAAGCCATTGGACAATATCCATATAAAAATTGTTCAGTTGTAATAGGACCATTGTTGGCAGGATCTGGCATGGAATATCCAACAATTACCATTTGCAATTCTTTTGACAGAAGTACTATTATCCACGAAGTTGGGCACAATTGGTTTTATGGCATACTTGGAAGTAACGAGAGAAAATACCCATGGATGGATGAAAGTATAAATACTTTTTTTCACAGTAAATTCGACAATGAATATAAGAATAAAGAAAACTTTTTAAGCAAAAAGAAATTTAAAGAAATACTAAATCAATACAATTCGCAATTCAATCAAATAAGGATAGCTTGTAAAGGAAATATGCAATCTTGTAATTTAAGTTCAGAGGAATACTCATCGTCGAATTATGGTTCTGTTGTGTATAGCAGAGGTCCATTATTATTTGCATATTTAAACGAGAAATTGGGAGACGAGTTATTTAAAAGTTGTTTTAAAAATTATTACAAAGAATGGCAATTCAAACACCCTTTACCTAGCGATCTTCAAAATAGTTTTGAAAAAACTTGTGGTTTTTCACTTGATTGGTTTTTTAGCGAATTATTAACTGATGTAAATAGTATTGATATTAAAGTAAAAAGAGACAGTGTAGTTGTTAAAAATGCACAAAAATTCCAAACTTATCTCAACAAAAACAAGGACAGCATTAACAATAAAAATGGCTTTTTATTAGAGACAAACTACACAAACAATGGTCAAAAAACAAAACTAATCAGCTTCTCTATTCCATTCAAAGCACCATCATTTAATGTAAAATCAGCACACTATTTTTCACCTATTATTGGTTTTAATACCACTGATAAAATCTATGTTGGAGGGTTATTTTACAATCGAACTATAATAAGAAAAAGAATAGAGTATAAGTTGATGCCAAGTATAAATATAAACAACAATAATCTAATTGGATTTGGTCAACTAAATTTACTAGTTTTAAAAAACAAAAGAAAGTTACACTTAATGGAAACAGGTATCAAATTCCAACGATTTGGAAGCAATTTTGCTGAACCGTCCCTCTATCAAAAAATACAACCATACTTATTGCTATCATTCAAGAAAAACAACCATTACATTAATGGCATTCAGGTCAATTATTTTTCATTATCAAACAATGCTACTAGGTTCAATCAAAACCTTCGAGGTGATTATATAAGAGCCACATTTACAAGAAACTATGTTCATCCTGTTTTCCCAAACAAATTTGAAATTAACATAGAAAACAAGCACAATAATAGAAGTACGAATTACACAAAAATTGCCAGTAGTTTAAAACTTAAAGTACACTTGAACAAACAAAAAAAATACTTAAAAACACGATTATTTGCGGGGTTGTTTTTGAATAAAACCGGCGACTTATTTTCACAAAGTTTTTTTGCAAGTAGCAATGGATCTATACAAGATTATTTAGCCGAAAATGCTATGATTGGACGTGGGGAAAACTACTTTGATAAAACCATTTTTGGTCAACAGTTATTAGAAATTAATGGCAATTTACGAACTGTTTTACCAGTTGTAACAGGAGAAAATACTGATAAGTGGATGATTGCAATAAACAATGAAATTACAATGCCAGGAAAAATCCCTTTAAATTTGTTTTTCGATATGAGTTTTTACCCTGCAAAAAAAGAGGTAAATACAAATAACGGAAAAGAGATAAGTTATACAAATACATTGGTTTATGTAGGAGGGATAAGCATACCAATTATAGAGAATCACTTTGAAATTTATTTTCCTTTGATTTATTCAAAACAATATGATGATTTGTTAAAAAACGGGATATTAAATAACAGAAGAATTGGCTTTCGTTTAAATTTGAATGCATTGAATCCATTCGACATAATCGATAAAATCGATTAAAATAATTTAGACATAAAAAAAGCCTGTTCAATAGAACAGGCTTTTTGAAAACGGTTACTAATTACTTTTTCTTAGCTTTTGCTTTTGGAGCCGCTTTAGCTTTTGCTTTTGGAGCCGCTTTAGCTTTTGCTTTTGGAGCTGCTTTAGCTTTTGCTTTTGGAGCCGCTTTAGCTTTTGCTTTTGGAGCCGCTTTAGCTTTTGCTTTTGGAG
>JBILJV010000056.1:0-14065 GCA_044377005.1 Bacteroidia bacterium | reverse complement strand
TTTTGTTTTGTAATGATTAATTGTTTGTGGAAGATGAATCATCATTGCAATTTTAATTCTAAAAAAATTGGTACTTTGGTATGATTCAAATCTTTTGTCGGGATTTTGGTAATTACCAAAACCAATACCGCTGTTGAAAGTGGTTTTACTGCCTAAGGTGAAATTTTTGTCAATTTCATTCACCCAACTGTTTTTATTGTTAGCATTGTTTGGGTTGTTCAATGCACTTTCATTGAATAATATGACACCTTGATGTATGCCAATGTTATTTCTTCCAAAGAACTGAGCTTTTGCAAGTGAAATTGAAAAAAAAAATAAAGACAAAAGGACTGTTTTAATCATCAGAATTTTATTTTAGAAAGTTCTCTTTGAATGTCTTTTTGCTTGATATCTTCTCGTTTGTCAAATGATTTTTTACCTTTGCCGACTCCAATGTCTAGCTTTATAAATCCTCTGTCATTGACAAAAAGTTTTAATGGAAAAATAGTAACCCCTTTTTCTTTAACACGAGAAGTTATTTTGCGAAGTTCTTGTTTGTTTAGGAGTAGTTTCCTGTTAGCCAAAGGAAGGTGATTATTGTAACTGCCTTGCTTAAACTCGCTAATGTGCATATTTTTAATCCACAGTTCGCCGTCCTCTAACAAACAATATGCGTCATTGATATTGACGTTGTGTTCTCTTACGCTTTTTACTTCAGTACCTTTTAATACGATACCGGCAGTGAATTTTAAATCTACAAAATATTCGTAATTGGCTTTTTTGTTGGTGATATGTAGTGGTTTCAGTGCCAAATTATTTTAAACTTTCGAACAGCAAATTTAACTTTTCTTTTTTGATTATTTTTTGTCCAGTTTCACATTCTGCAATCAGCCTGTCACCCACTTTGGCAACAACGTTACAATCCAACTTGTTTTTCTCCAAAAGGGTAATGGTGGCGGTAAAAGTCACTGTTTGATGAAGCAAGGCAGGCGAGTGGTGTTTAATGTTAAGGAAAGTGCCTATGCCTTCTTCGTCCTCCTCTTTCATTTCCAGGACAAACAAGCGACTGCTCCATTCGGCATCTCTGCCCAAGGCAAAAGTGCCATACACTTCATGAACAGTCCCTTCATCAAATTGGGCAATATCACTTAGAGTTACGGTTTTAGTAAAAGTTTTGGTGTCGCCAATATTGAAAAGGTGTTTCATGGAATTACAAAAGTATACAATTTTAAAAATATTGCAAGACTTAATCCATTGAAGTGAAATGAAAAATACAAGATTATTATTCAAGCAAATTATAGAAATGTAAGCTCAGTAAAGTGCATACCCTACACGGTGTATAGCTAAAACTAATTGCCATTAACCTTCCGCTTTATGTCTTGAAACTAATAACCATTAACAATTAACCAATATGCATTAACTTTGCCTGCGATGAGTCAGAAGAAATTGTTTCTATTAGATGGTATGGCTTTAATATACCGTGCTTTTTTTGCATTTAGTCAAAACCCTAGAATTACCTCTTATGGTTTGAATACTAATGCCATGTTTGGTTTTGTTAATACCTTGTTGGATATTTTAAATAAACAAAAACCAACACATATTGCTTGTGTTTTCGATACTTCTGCACCTACAGAAAGACACGAAGTATATGAGAAGTACAAAGCGCACCGCGAGGAAATGCCGGAAGATTTGGCCAAAAGTTTGCCTTATATTTTCAAGATTTTAGAAGCTTTTAATATCCCATGCATCACTTTTGATGGTTATGAAGCCGACGATATCATAGGAACTATAGCCCTTAGAGATGGTTCGCCCGATTGTCAAGTTTATATGATGACACCTGACAAAGATTTTGGTCAGTTAGTAAATGAAAATGTTTTTATTTTTAAGCCAGCAAGGATGGGGAATGATTATGAAATAATGGGTGTAGAAGAAGTTAAGAAAAAATGGGAAATTGAACACATTCATCAAGTTATAGATATATTGGCGATATGGGGCGATGCTGTAGATAATATCCCCGGAATTCCTGGTATGGGTGAAAAAACAGCCAAAAAATTAATTAAGGAATATGGTTCCCTTGAAAATATTTTAGAAAATACACATCAGTTCAAAGGAAAGCAGCAAGAAAATTTAGTAAATTTTAAAGAACAAGCCTTGCTTTCAAAAATGTTAGCGACCATTAATATTAATGTGCCTGTTGAGCATCATTTGGAAGACTATATTGTAAAAGAAGTCAATAAAGAAGCGGTTAAAACCTTGTTCTCTGAATTGGAATTTAGGAATTTAACCAAAAGGGTTTTGGGTGAAGAGTTGCCAATTATTACCAAAGATACTGCTCCAGTAAGCAATGGGTTCGACCTTTTTAATCAACCCGTAAATGAAACGGCAAAACCAATTGAATCGACCGTTGAAATTACAGACAATGAAGACTTGGATTATGTGTCAGAACCTTTAAATAACATTCTAAATACAGCACATCATTACCATTTGGTAACCTCTGAAAATGAAAAGAAAAGTTTAATTGAGTTATTATTACAGCAAAAAGAGTTTTGTTTCGATACCGAAACAGATGGTTTAGATGTTTTTAGTGCCAAAATTATAGGAATGTCTTTTTCAATTAATGCCAATGAAGGGTATTATGTGTCTATCACTGAGCAAGAGGAGTTAAACTTGTTCAAGCCTGTATTTGAAAGTGCTAGTGTTAAAATTGCTCAAAACTTAAAGTTCGACATGCAAGTTTTGGCTAGTCAAGGAATAGCGATAAATCCTCCATACTATGATACCATGTTGGCACACTATATTATTGAGCCAGACAAGCGACACAACATGGACGATTTGTCGAGACAATATTTGAAATACGATCCAGTTTCCATAGAGACACTCATTGGGAAAAAAGGTAAAAATCAATTGAATATGGCGAATATTGAAGTTGAGAAAGTGGCAGAATACGCAGCAGAAGATGCCGATGTTACCATTCAATTGAAAACTGTTTTGAATCCACTCTTAGTTGAGCAAAATGGGGAACGATTGTTTAAGGAAGTAGAAATGCCATTGGTGTCGGTTTTAGCTTCAATGGAACGTGAGGGAATAAGAATAAACAGTGATTTTCTGAATGAATATTCTAAGAAATTAGGATCAGAAATTGTATTGACGGAAAACCGTATTTATGAATTGGCTGGGGAGAAGTTTAATATTGCTTCACCTTTACAATTGGGTAAAATATTGTTTGAGAAACTTCAATTAGACCCTAAAGCAAAGAAAACCAAAACAGGTCAATATCAAACAGGAGAGGATGTGCTTCAAAAATTATCTCATAAAAGCGATATTGTAAAAGATATATTGGAGTTCAGGGGATTACAGAAATTAAAGTCTACTTATGTAGATGCATTGCCTACCTTAGTTAATCCTATAACAGGTAGAATTCACACCACATTTAATCAGTCTGTAGCAGCTACAGGCAGATTGAGCAGTACCAATCCTAATTTACAGAATATTCCAATCAGAACCGAGCAGGGTAGGGAAGTAAGAAAGGCTTTTATTTCAAGGGATGAAAATTTCTTGTTATTGTCAGCGGATTATTCTCAAATAGAATTGAGAGTAATAGCAAGTATTAGTGAAGACGAAGGTATGATGGATGCTTTTTCTAAAAACATAGACATTCACAGTGCAACGGCTTCTAAAGTATTTGGTGTGCCAATTGAAGAAGTAAGCAAAGAGCAAAGATATAAGGCTAAAAGTGTAAATTTTGGTTTGATTTATGGTCAAGGTGCTTTCGGATTGTCAGAAAATTTGGGTATTTCGAGAGGAGAGGCAAAAGATATTATTGATAATTATTTTGTTCAATTTCCTGGGATAAGAAATTACATGGAGCGAGTTAAAGAAAAGGCTAAGCAAGATGGATTTGTTGAAACAATAATGGGCAGAAGAAGGTATTTGCGTGATATCAATTCTGCCAATGCAACTGTTAGAGCTTTTGCCGAAAGGAACGCCATTAATGCACCAATTCAAGGAACGGCAGCAGATATGATTAAGTTAGCAATGATAAGAGTGGACAAAAGGATGAAACAGGAACAATTGCGTTCAAAAATGCTCATTCAGGTTCATGATGAGTTGTTGTTTGATGTTCACAAGGATGAACTTGAAGTGATGGTTGAGTTGGTAAAGTATGAAATGGAAAATGCCATGTTGCTCAAAGTGCCAGTGATAGCTGAAGCGGGTTGGGGCGAAAATTGGTTAGAAGCCCATTAAATGATTTTTTTGAGCAAAGGAAGTTTGCTCAAAATTAATTCGTTAAAGTCTTTAGAAACATTAAGTTTGATTAAAACCCAAACATAAGATGTGCCGATTGATATACTTCTAACAATGCCATCAACAAATGGATTGCTGAACCAATTTCCCAAGAAAACAATTGAAAGGAAAAGACTAAAAGCGAATAAAATAGACCATTGTTTTTTCTCAAATGGGTTTATTTTCAAGAAATAAGAAATCAGTCCAAGGCAAAAAAGATTTAAAATAAGCATTGCGGCAATATTACTTATGGCGCCACCTACATAGCCAAATTTGCTAATAAAATAGTAGTTGAACATAATGGCAAATCCACCATTCATTACAACGATAAATGGGGTCCATTTGTAGAGTTTAGAGTTGGAAATAATAGCGCCTTGTGAACTAAAAAGAGATTCTATTACTTTGCTTAGGCCAATAATAAAAACAACCCATTTCCCTTGTGCGTAATAGTCGCCTTTGGGCATTACAGCATACAGATTGTCAATATTTAACCAAATTAATAGAAATAAAATGCTGGCAATTAAAAATTGTGTTGTGCCATTTTTCTTGTGAAATTTCTCTGTTTCATCTAATTGATTGTTCTTAAGATACGAAGAAATAATAGGCATTGAAATTTGCATAATAGTTCGTCTAGGTATTTCAATAAAGGTTGCAAGGGTAAACCCAATACTATATATAGCAACGTTACTCAAGTCTTTTTCTAATTTGGAAACCAATATAAAATCAATTTTGGGAACTACTAAGGATGAAATAGCTGAAAAAATTAAAATTAACGTAAATAATAATATTTCATTTCTTAGTTTTTTATTGGCTTTCAAAAACTCAAAATCGGGAACCATGTGCAGTTTAGTGAGTTTACTTAAAAAAAATAAATTAAGGAATAAGGTAGTCGCATATGCCCCTACTACGAACCAAATACAGGTTTTGAAATCGATGATTTTAAAATAAAATAAAGCGCCTCCTGCAATGATAAGGAGTCGCATCAATACTTCTTTCGAAAAATTAGTAACCGCTATTCTCCCATGATTAGCACAACTCACTTCGGTTACTGCAATATAAATATTTGCAATAATTAATAGGATGAACATTGGGAAAAGTTCTTTGTACTGAAGTGCGTCTTCGTTTATAAACACAAAAAATTGTTCGCCAAAAAACAGGAAGAATAACATTAAAAGAAAAAATCCTACAGCAGGAATGGAAAATACCCAAAAGAAAAAGCCATTGTGTTTTTGGTCTTTTGTTTTGAAATAAGGGAAAAAACGGTTGATACTTGAATTAGTTCCCATTAATGCAAAAGCAGAAAGTACACCACCAAGTTCAATAAATAAGCGATAAGCGCCTAGTTCTTTGGGGGTAAAAAAAAGTGGAAATAAAAAGATAAGGCTAATAAATCCTAGGACAACTCCAATGTAATTTGAAATTGAGGCTTTAAAACTTTGTCTGATTATTACTCCCATTTTACTGTTGCGAATTTATATTAAAATAGAAGAGTCGATTTAACTTGTCGATTAAAAGTGTAATTTATGAGTTGGTTCATTTATTGAGTTTCATCTAAAGCATCTTTTAAGGCTTTGAGATATGCTTTGCCAAATTTTAAGTCGGGCTCCATATAATTGCCTTCAGCCCATTCATTCCAAGAACGTATAAACACAATTTGCTTTTCGTGGGGCTTGTCTTTTACCATATTCAAAACATTTTTAACATGTTTTTTAAAAGCCGCAGGATTAGAATTGTGTAAAATATGCCCATTTCTACCTGAACGTGGAGAGTGGTCCCAATTAGGGAAAATACTAGGGTAGCAGTCCGTTCTTTGGTCTTCATTCCCATGGAAATATTTGGCGCATTTTTCGTAATCCAACACCCTGCCACGTTTAAGGAAAATACGCATAAACTTAACGTACGCTCTACTTAGTAAGGAGTATTCTTTTTTGAAAACATGGAATAAACGAACCAATCCAACAGCATCAAAACCTTTGTTTTTTAATTTATTTATTTCATCAATGTGGTGTGTATTGCCAACAAAGTGAATGCCTTCAAGTTCATTTTCTTTGGCAAGCTTTTGCCATAGCTGCATGAAGTTGTCTAAATCAGGTATTTCATTGGGTGCATATATAAAAAACAAGGGTTTGTTTTCAACTTTTATGTAGCGTTGGTCTTTAAATGCTGGTAAAAGCGTGTAAAAATGTTCGGTATAGTCAGACTCACCGCCATATATTTGCTCAATTAAGAGTTTATCATCGCCTTCTTTGTTGAATTGTTTGTCTTTCCAACTGTGGTTCGCCCAACCTAAACAGAAAGGGAAATCGGGTTTCCCGCTTTGTAAAACCTCATTAAAGGGTCTTTCCAGTAAACGTTTGCCATTGCCGAAATAATAGTGCCAATAACAAAAACCTTCAACTCCGTATTCTTGTGCAAGTTTGGCTTGGGCCTCGCGTGATTCGGGAAGTCTTAAGTCATAATAACCCAAGTCGGCAGGCACACGTGGTTGGTAGTGATTTTTGAAAAGTGGTTTAGCTTTACCCACATTGGTCCATTCTGTAAATCCTTTTCCCCACCATAAATCGTTTTCTGGAATTGGGTGAAATTGTGGTAAATATATTGCTATAATTCTAGCCATTTTGGGATTGATAATGTTTGATTTTTTCCACTAATTTGAATGCATCTTCGGCGTTTTGAAGAGGTTGGTAAAGTAAATTAATATTCTCTTTGATAAATGTGGAAGGCAAATTATTTAAATAAATAGGAGATACTATTTCGATGATTTCAGGAGGGAATTTATAACGAATGATT
The DNA here is from genome assembly GCA_044377005.1 of Bacteroidia bacterium. Lineage (GTDB taxonomy): Bacteria > Bacteroidota > Bacteroidia > NS11-12g > UBA955 > JABMMZ01. Next base: position 7,012 of record JBILJV010000056.1, on the reverse strand, counting down.
TTGGCAGGATTGCCTCCAACAATAGCGTATGGAGGCACATCTTTAGTTACAACAGCACCTGCGGCTATCATAGCGCCTTTACCAATAGTTAGTCCAGAAAGTATAATGGCATTTGTGCCTATCCAAACTTCATCTTCAATAATTAAAGGGCCTTTGATAACCGCATCTTGGATTGAGGGTTGAATATAACGGCTATACAATGGAAACGTTGAAAGTGTATTCATTTGGTGATTAACCCCCAAAAGAAAAATTACACCTGGAGCAATGGAAACGAAATTCCCTATTTTAAGACTTTCTCCCTCTTGTTCAAACAAGCTTTGGATATTTAATGCCCCATAACTCATGTTGCCAACTTTGACATTGTTGATAGGGAAGAAACGCTCACCTACTGAAGTTAAATTATGGGAATTCAACTGACGCCATTTTTTCTTAAACGAACGTTTTTTTAGTGAATAAACCAATTCTTTAATAACTGGGATTTTGCTGAGTATTGACATTTTTATTTTTTAACTCCTCTAATGACTGCTTTACTCAATCTTTTTCCCCAAAATAAATAGCCATCTGAAAAATGAGTGATAAAACCATGTTTTTGAAGAAGTTTCTCAAAAGTTTCAGGGTCATTGGGTTTGTGGTAGGTGCAAATTGCTGTTGTTATATCTTGACCCTGTTCTAATGTATTTCTTGCACCTTCTAAGGCTTTTAGCTCAGCGCCTTCTATATCCATTTTTATAAATAAATGGAGCTTAGGTTTGTCTTTCAGAAATTCATCAATGGTTATAAAATCTTCACTTACTTGGTCGCCTACATATTTTTTAATGATAGTTACCTTTTCTTTCCAAGGTTCAAAAGTTGCATGAAGGGCATCTATCCAAAAAGGCTCTACTTCAAATAAATAAGCATGTTCAATTCTCTCAATATTATCCAACGTAAAAATACCCTCTGCTGAACCTACGTCTAATAAAGTCATTCCATTTAAATCTTCATAATTTTCTACATATCGATGTGCACTTCTAACGTCTTGTTCGGTGATTAAGCTTTTGTATAATTTTACAATTTGTGCTTTCCCGAATTTTGAGGTAAAATAGAGTTTTTTGCCATTGTGATTGCAATAATACATTTGTTTATCGCTGTCAAATTCCAAGTGAACCGTTCTGTTTTTGTAATCGAGAACATAGGGTGCAGGATAAGAACTTAAGCCATGTCTACCCATAAAAGCCAAGGCTTTATTGAAATCTGTTTTAGGGAGAAGTTTTTGGAACAAGAAAGTGAATTTACATTTTGTATTCATTCTGAAATTCCTGATGAAGATCAGTAATTCACCTAAAAAAAAGGTGTAAATATAAGCTCTAAGCTTGGGCGGAAGTATCGATCTGTAAAGGGTTGCTAGCATTTTTAATTACTTTTTTTCATGTTATTGTCTTGTAAATGAGTAAAACATGAAAGGGCAAATTTACATTTATTTTTTTTAATCTAATTAATACAAAATTAATAACCCTTTTGGGGTTATTTATTGGAGGATATCATCGCAAATTTTTTCAAATACTATCATTCTACTTTGAGTACTGTACTGAGCAAATGTTCTTTTTTGACCATTTAATGCAATTTCTTTGGCTTCGTTTGTGTATTTTAAGTAATACTTGGTTTTGTCTAGTGCTTCAGATTTGTTTTTATATGTAATGATTTCTTTTTCAGGTGCAAACAAATTGGGTAAATTGCTTTTCCAGTCCGTAAGTAATAGAGTTCCCATTCCAGTAGCCTCGTACAATCTCATATTCCCGGCTTGTAAAGAACCGTCACCATGGCTGTTTAATTGAATAGCATTCTGACCAATTGTTCTATACATTTCTAAGCCATATACACCTCCAAGATTTTGAGATTGCAAGGTATAATAATCTTTGAAATCTTTGAGACGTAAGTCTTTAATTGCTCTTATTTGAGCTCTACTAATCCACGTATTTTTGTTGCCAATGTTGCTAATATGCAAAGCCAAAGGGATTTTATTTTTCAGAATAGTAAGCAGTATTTCCTTTCGTTCTTTGTGAACATTGTCAGATATAGAACCCGTAAAACACAATCGGTTTTGAATGGTTAAACTCGTTTTTAATTGTTCAAAGACTCTGTTGTCGAAACCAAAGGGAAGTAGTTTGCTTTCAAATCCTAAATCTTGATAGATGTTTTTAATGTAATCAACACAAGTAATGATTAAATCTACTCCATTGCTTTGTTGCATAAATTGACTGCCTGTATATCCATCCCAAGCAATGATTTTACTCACTTTGTACTTTTGTTTAAATTCTAAAGCATTATGGGACATGAAATAACTGCTGTTGTCAATAAAAATAATTGGTTTGTAATATTTTACTTGTTCTAAAAATATTTCTTCTAAACTTGAGTTTGGATTTAGTCCATGTTCGCTTGCCCATTTTTTTTGAAGAATGGAATCATTGGTTATAATTTCTTCGCAATGGTATTTTTGACCTTTGTTTAGGTAAAAAGAGTATTGGTCAAATTCATTGATAAAAAAGCCGAATATTTTTGCCCTTAGTTCTTCAAATGTTAATAGACTAATCTCAGTTAAATGATTGCTGTAAATATCAGAAAGATATCTTTTAGGGATTGTAGAGGTTCTTACAATTGAAATCATTGGCTCTTTTGTTTAATCAATTTTATTGCAAAGATGCTAAATTAATAATGAATGAAGTTTAAATAGTTTTAGAGGATTATGCTTTTGGAGTAAAATCAATAATTCGTTCTGCGATTATCTTGCTTGCATTTGCGGTGCCGTAAAGAGAATTGTCGAAATGTAAATTCTCGGTTTTTAGTATGGTTTTAATTTCATTTAAATCATCAAAAACAATTGTATTACATCCGTTTTCTAATGTTTTATTTGGTTGATTTAATTTTAATTGGTTGAAAAATATATCACTCTTATTTGTGTCATAGTGCTGACAGGTATGGATAGAATAAAATTCAACTTGAGGGGATTTAGAAAAAGTTAACTCAATAGGGGATGCCTTAATAAACTGTGGGCGAGCTCCAATTACAGATATAATTTTAAGTTTTTTTTCGTACATCAATTTTACTTTTTTTGTTCCAAATTACTTTTTAATTTAACGGATTGAGTATTGACCTTTTGTGCATTTGAAATGAGTTTTTTGTTCAATGTTGTTAAGTTTTGATTTCTTAATTTAACAGATGTTTTTGGCGTAATTAGTTTTTTTTCTTCTTTTGCTAATTTCTCACTTTTTTTACTGTGTTTTGCAATGGAACTGTTAATGTCTTTATAACTTCTTATTTGGTTGTAGTTTTTTACAAGCCACGTGTTGTATTGATTATTCATCTCTATGAATTCATTGATGTTTTCAATGGCTTCTTGGTCTATCCAATCGGCTTCGTTTTCTCCACCTTTACTTTTTAATTTTTTAAGTAATGATGCTTTTTGTTTAAAAAGTTTAACATTTTCGGCATATAGTTTTTTGCTGTTTTTAACATAATTTAAAAATGAATCATACATAAATAGTTTGTTGAAAAACATCATAGAATCTATGTTGTCATTTCTAATTATGATAGAGTCTCTTATGGTTTTAATAGCAAAATCAAAGTTATCAAATCCATATTTTAATCGGATATCAGATGTTTTTTTTATACTTTGTGTTTTTTGGTATTCTAAATTATTTGATTCGTTCAATTTGTCAAGTATATCGTCTTGAAATCTATCCGAAAGATTTGTAAATCTATTGAGTGAATCTTTATGTCTGAAAATAATGTAATCCAAACTGTCTATTTGTTTTTTGAAGGTTTCAAATTCTTTAGTTTTTGTGGTCTTAGCGTATTTAATAAGAGCTGTATTAGATGAATTGATGGTGTTATTAACTGTGTTTCTGTTGTTGTTAACGGTGGTTTTTGCGAATTGATATATTTTCCCAATTTGTTTGTTGTTTTTTTTCACATATTTCTCTTGATTTTTAGACACTTTCATGAGCTTTTTGTTTTGTTCAATTAATTGTTTGTTCTTAATATCAATGTTTCTGAGTTGTGATTTAATCTGTTGGTTTAGAAATAGAGCGTTGCTGTCAAATAATTCAATGGCTTTGTTAGATAATTCGTAAGCTGATTTACAGGCTTCTATTTGTTGATTAATGTTTGAAACACTGTTAACCTCTTCAAGTTTTTGAATTGACCTCAAATGAAAAGCGATGCCTTTTTTGAAAAGGTTTCTTGGGTTAGAAGTGTTAAAGGCAATGCCATCTATCATTAGATTACTTGTGTCATCATTAGAGAAATACTGCATTCTTTCACTCATAAATTGATTGTCATCAACAATGGATTCATCTCTATTATTTAGAAAGTAATAATTACTGTCTTTTTCAAAAGACTGAATATTCATTGGTGTGTTAAGCAATTGCCATATTTGATTGGCTGCAAAATGATTGTAAATAAAAGTATTTCCTGTTTTTAAGAAATATGTTTCATCTGGGTCAAATATAAATTTAGGCTTGTATTTATAATGCTGTTTTTTACCAAGAGTAAAAACATAAACAAAGCGACCTATAATCGTCTTTTTGTAGTTTCTAACATAGCCTGCATCCCATGTAGCATCCACTAATCGCCATTCATTGTTAATTAAAACAGCATTCCATGCGTGGTCTTCTAAATAAAATGAATCACAAATATCAACCCCTATGTTTTTGGTGTATCCGGGTATAATTACAGCTGGAATATCAGCGTATTCACAGAGTTTTTTTAATAATAATGAATACTCATAACACATTCCTTTTTTGGATTTCAAAACTTTTGAAATAGAAGAAACATCTGTGTTTTTTGATTGACTTCTTTTGTAGTCATATTTGATGTTATGTGTTATCCAATAATGAATGGCACACACTTTTTCTTCATCTGTACTCATGTTTTGGGTTAACTTTTTACTCAGTTTTTCGATATTTCTTGAGGCAAAATATCCTACTTTTTGTTTGCAACTTTTTGTTTTAACGTTTTGTGCGTTGGTCCAAAATGGTAATGAAATTAATATAAATATAATGAGGTGTTTTTTAACCATCGTTTTAAAATTTAATATTTTAAAAATAGTAGGAGTTTAATTTCTCTAAAAACTCTCTAGGATTATCAGCATGTAACCAATGACCTGCTTTTGAAACTGTTTGGTAAGTCACATTCTTGAAGTAAGATTCTATATAGGGCTTGTCTTCTTCTTTTAAATAATTGGAATTTTCGCCGAGGATAAATAAAGTTGGGATAGTGTTTGTTTGGCTAAAATTTAATGCACCAATTACTTCAGGATAAGCATTTTCTATCGCACTGATATTGCATTTTAGCTCAAATACTCCGTTTTCATTACGCTCAATGTTTTTGGCTAAAAAAAGTCTAATTCCCATGTTTGGCTCATAAGATAATAAAGCCTCATCGATGTCTTTTCTTGACTGTAATGTAGACCATGGAATTTCTTTTAGTGCTTTAAAATAAGGAGTATGACCAGCAACATAGGTTTTTGGCGCAATATCAGCTACTATTAATTTTGAAATTCTTTCAGGAAATTGGTGTGCAGTCCACATGGCAGTTTTACCTCCCATACTGTGTCCTAATAAAATGAATTTGTTGATGCCTAAATCGTCTGCCAATTCAATAACATCTTCAGCCATCAATTGGTAGCTCATTTCATTTGAATGAGGAGATTTGCCGTGATTGCGCGCATCAATAGTGTAAACTATATAATGGTCTGCTAGTACTTTAGCGATATTATGCCAATTGTCCAACATGCCAAAAATACCGTGAAGTATAAAAATAGCTTCTCCAGTATTTCCGTATTGTTTGTAGTGAAGCTTCATTTATTTATACTAAGCAAAAGCTTCGTTTATAATGGCAGCTTGTTCTTTGTCATGTGTTTTTTTGTAGCCTGTGGCTGGACTTGCACTGCTTTTTCTGCCTATGTATCTAAGTGTAAATGGTAATTCATAACGACTGAAATGCATCCATGTACCCATGTTTCTTGGCTCTTCCTGAACCCATACAAATTCTGCATTTGAGTACAATTCGTAAATTTCAGCCAATTGTTTTTCTGGTAAAGGGAATAATTGTTCAATACGAACAATTGCTATGTTTTTGATTTTCTCAATTTGTTGTTTTTCCAATAAGTCATAATAGATTTTACCAGAACATAAAACCACTCTTTTAACTTTTTTTGATTCTACATAATTGTCATTGATTAGCTCTTGGAAACTTCCTTGAGTAAAGTCTTCAATTTGGCTTACACACTGGGGGTGTCTCAACAAGCTTTTTGGAGTCATGGCAATAAGTGGGACTCTGAAATCAGTTCTTTTTAACTGTCTTCTAAGAGCGTGATAATAATTGGCAGGTGTACTGCAATTGATTACTTGCATATTAAAACTTGCACAGAGTTGTAAAAATCTTTCCAAACGAGCAGATGAGTGCTCTGGACCTTGTCCTTCATATCCATGCGGTAACATCATAACTAAGCCGCTGTATTGTGCCCATTTAGTGCTTGCACTTGCTATAAATTGGTCTATCATTATTTGAGCGCCATTGGCAAAGTCACCAAATTGTGCCTCCCAAATTGTTAAATCATTAGGGGTTGTTACACTGTATCCATATTCAAAACCTAGTGCCGCATATTCGCTTAACAATGAATTGTAAACATTGAATTTGCCTTGGTTTTTGCATATGTTTTGCAAAGGTACGTATTCTGTTTCTGAATCTTCTTTTTTGATTAAAGCATGTCTGTGACTGAAGGTGCCTCTTTCGCAATCTTGACCGCACAATCTGATAGAATGCCCTTCGTCCAAAAGGGTTGCATAAGCCATTAATTCACCCATCGCCCAGTCAAATTGATTTTCGGTTATCATTTTCAATCTACCTTGATATAATTGTTGAACTTTTTTGATTGGTAAATTGTTGTCAGGAATGGTATTGATAATCTGTGCTATTTCTTTCCAACGGTTTGCCTCAAATGTGGTATTTGTTGATTTTAGAAAATCCAATT
>JBILJV010000066.1:0-12079 GCA_044377005.1 Bacteroidia bacterium | reverse complement strand
GAATTACGGTTCAAGTATGGGCGATATTTCGAACTAAATTCTAGAGATTTCTCAAAACTATTACGTATTAATTTAGACATATAAGTCTTATATTCATTTGAATTCTCAATTGATGTAATATCAGTAATATTGTACCTCCAACCTCGACTTATTTTAATTATAATACCATTTTTTTCAATAATTATTGGTTCAAACTCCTTAGTTTTATTTTTAATTGTATAAATCAATTTTTCATCACCAGGCAATATGTCAATACTTTTATCAATCAATAAATTTGGCAGTTTAAACATTTTACCATTGTATTCAAATTCTTGCACAGGGTCATAATTATCATTATATCTTGCAATTTCACTCTCTTTAATATTTTCGAAGTAAGTTTCAAATTTTACACCATATTTTTCAATTAATTTTTTACCAATACAGGTAATCGCAGTTCCATTTATCATTGTCTTTGCTCCTAATTGTAATCCTTCTATATCAACAGAAACCAATTGATTATTTTCAAAAACTGGATTGATTTTATACTTATTAAAATTATCACCTGAACTCTTTGATGTACCTCCACAAGATGGAAATAAATAATATATTCCTTCCGATTGGTATTCTACCTTTCCTTTATTCAATAATATATTTGTTGTATTATTAAATTGAAATTCAGACATATTTACTTTATAGTCTAGAAAAAGTGTGGGGCCCAAATTTGTATTTTCAATAGAATCAATTTCAATAGTGTTGTCATTCAATACATCGAGTAATTCAGTCTCTTCATTAACGGATGCTTTATCTTGATTTTGGCATGACAACAATAGTAAGCAAAGTCCAATTGTATTAATAATTGTTTTCATTGAATTGTATTTCTCTAATTGACAAATATATTAGTATTTTCTTATTTTATCGAAAATTACAAAATATAAGTTAGCATAGAAATAAAGCACACTCATTTATTTAAAATAATGCTCTCCTATTTTTCAAAGATCTTCATCTGTATAGCAATAATACTTTTATTATTATTTTCAGAAAAAATGTCAGGTTTATTTGAAAATAGAAAAAATAAAATATATTTTAGTAATAGAAATTAAATCATCCATGACAATTAATTCAAAAAAACATTTAGGATCATGACTTAAACTAAATTAATGTCCAATAGTTCCTCCATCATCAAAATTGATTCCTTGTTTTTTCAAACTTTTATTAACCAATATTGCAAATATAGCTAAATATACAAAACATAGCACCGATATAAGATAGGATTGATGAATCCCTATTAAGTCAGATAATTTTCCTTGAATAGGAGGAATAATACCTCCACCTAATATCATCATAATAAGGAAGGCTGAACCCTGTGAAGTATACTTTCCTAATCCTGCAATAGACAAATTGAAAATTGCTGGCCACATAATACTACAAGCCAATCCACCTGATAAAAAAGCATAAATTGCAATAGTTCCTGTGTTTAACATTCCTATAAGCATGGCAATTACACCCAAAACCGAAAATATCACCAAGGTTCTTACAGGTTTGTCTTTACTTACAAAAAACGCAATGATTTGTACCACAACACATATAACATAATAATACAAAGTTTCCATGTTTTTACCTGTTATTGTATTTAAAACAACTATCAACACAAAGGCAACTAACGGGACAAAAATTAATGCAATTACTCTTTTGGATTTGCTTAAATTAAAGGCACTAATTGCTCCTGCCCATCTTCCTATCATTAAACTTCCCCAATACATGGATAGATAGGGTGCAATTTCTGAGGATGAAAATCCTCCAAACTCTGGTTTTTTTAACAATTCTCCTAAATTACTCCCTATTGCAACCTCCACTCCTACATATGTAAATATCGCTAACATACCTAAAACTAGCTGTGGATATTGCATTGCTCCCCAACCTTCTGGTTTTCTTTGTGCAGATAAATAAGCATATAATAAACCAAAAACCACAACCATTAGTGCTCCAAATAACCAATACATTCTCTCCTTTTCAATTGGAAGTCGAATTATTTCTATTTTCTCTTTTAATTTTTTTACTTGTTGTTTTTGTTTATCAAGCTTTACTATTATGGATATTACCTTTGTTATAGAAGCTTGTGATGTGATTGAATCGTTGTTTTTTCGAAGTAAATTCAAATGCGTCAAAGTATCATTATAACTTTTAATGATTCTACTTGATACTTTAACTTGATTTTCTAAAACTGCCATCTCCTTCACCTCTTTGGTATTATAACTAGCAAAAACTGGACTAAAAAAAACGATAAGTAATCCAGTCATTATTAATAAAACTCTCAATGCTTTGTTGGCTTTTTCAATTGGTTCTATTGAAATACCTGATGGTACTTTTTTTGAAAAATAAAACAAAACAGCTGCACCAATAAATAATAAACCTACACATGTATACAAGACTATTACTTTATTTAATTCCAATAATTGTATTTGTTCATCTGTTAGTGATTTTGCTGATCCAAACAAAGCTAATGCAACTATTATTGGTCCAATCGTAGTTCCAAAAGAATTAATTCCACCTCCCAAATTGACTCTACTCGCTCCTGTTTTGGGGTCACCTAATAAAATAGCAAATGGATTTGCTGCCGTTTGTTGTAAAGAAAATCCTAATGCAACAATGAATAAACCAAGTAACATTCCAATATATACATTGGACTGAACAGCAATAATCATTGCTAATGCACCTAGCGATGAAAACAATAAACCTATAACGATACTTTTTTTATATCCCCATTTTCCAACAATATCTTTACCATTGGAATTTCCAATAGCAAATAATCCTAGCGCTCCTAAATAGTATGCAGTATAAAAAGCAAAATCGATTAATTGCGATTGAAATTGGTCGAGCTTAAAATAACTTTTGCAAAAAGGAATAAAGACACTATTACCTGCTGCAATAAATCCCCAAAAAAAGAAAACGGTTATTAATGTACTTAATGCCCCGTAATTGGTCGCTTGCTTATCTATTCCTGATTGACTCATATTTTAAACTTGTAGCAAGCAAATATATTCAAAGTATTGATTTTTTTGAATTTTATTGCGCTTTTAAATGAATACTTTTATATGTTTAATGTTTCAAACTATCTTTGCACTTTATAGATTAATAAAAATATGATTATAGTTGCTGACAGTGGAAGTTCAAAATGCGATTGGATTATTTATAAACAGAAGAATGAACAACAATCAATACAAACCATAGGTTTTAATCCTTGGCACCATTCCGAAGCTTTTATTGAAGAAAATGTTTCAGCTGCTTTTTATAATTTTTCTTTAAAAGAAATTGAAGCTGTTTATTTTTATGGATCAGGAAGTAGTACTAACGAAAGAAAACTAATGGTTAAAAATGCCCTTCAAAAGGTATTTATATCTGCCTCAATTTCCGTTTCCCACGATTTGGAAGCTAGTGCAATAGCCACTTGTGGAAACCAAGAAGGTTTGGCTTGTATCTTAGGCACAGGTAGTAATATTTGTCATTGGAATGGAACTTCAATTGTTCAACATGATGCTTTTTTTGGTTTGGGTTATATTTTGGGTGATGAAGGAAGCGGATGTTCAATGGGGAAACAACTAATTCGCGATTTTTTATATTGTAAAATACCTACGGATATTTCATCACAACTTATAAAATTGGGATTAAATAAAGACGAGATTATTAATAAAGTATACACACAAAAAGGGGCTAATGTCTATTTAGCTTCTTTTACCCACTTCATTTATGAGAATAAAAAACACCCGTATATACAAAACTTAATCCTTCAAAACTTTGATGAATTCATCACATCTCACGTTTTAACATTTTCAAACCATTTGGAAATACCTTGTAATTTTGTTGGTTCTGTCGCTTATCTTTTTCAAGATGAGCTAAAGCAAGTAGCTGATAAATATAACGTTAGGATTGAAACCATCATAAAGCAACCCATTGATAATTTATTGATTTATCATTTGAACAATAAATAAAAATAATAACCAATTTCCTTTAATCGATTAATTAGTTCAGTTTAAAGGGTTTATTCTACTAAATTTTTGAAATATCCAAAAAAGGTTATTTTTGCATTTCGTTAATTTTAAATTTATACTAATAATGAAATCATATAAAGTCATTGGAATTATGTCAGGATCGTCTATGGACGGTGTGGATATTGCACTATGTCATATTAAAGAGGACAATGGAGCCTTCTCCTTTTCCATAGATCAAGCAGAAACGATTGAATACAACGAGAAATGGAGAGTTAGATTATCACAACTTAGAAAAGCAGATTCTTTAGCCTATGCCAAAACCGACGTTTTTTATGGCCATTATTTGGGGCAACTTGTCAATGATTTTATCGCCAAACACCAAGTTAAGGTTGATTTAGTTGCTTCTCACGGACACACAGTTTTCCATTATCCAGAAGCTTTGATAACCCGTCAGGTTGGCGATGGTGCTTCTTTATCTGCTATTTGCAACTTACCTGTTGTATCCGATTTCCGCAGTATGGATGTTGCAAAAGGTGGTCAAGGAGCTCCTCTTGTTGCCATAGGTGATGAAATGTTTTTTAGTCAATATGATTACTGCCTAAACCTTGGTGGTTTTGCAAATATTTCTGGGAAAATTGGTCAATTCCGCGTTGCATTTGATATTTCTCCTGCTAATATTATCCTTAACAGAACAGCCCGTGATTTGAACTTGGAATACGACAATAATGGTGAAATTGCAGCTCAAGGCTCAATCAACTATTCTATGTTAGAAAATTTAAATAAAATAGATTATTACAATTTACCATTCCCAAAATCATTAAACAGAGATTGGATTAATAATGAACTATGGCAAATAGTAAAAGAAGGAGATAAATTATCTCCACAAGATAAAATGAAAACCTTTGTTGACCATATTGCATATCAAATCGCAAATAGCATTGATTATTTAAGTCAAAAACAGTCTGAAGGTAAACGTGTGTTAGTAACAGGTGGAGGCGCATACAATAAAACTTTGATGGAACATATTCAAAGTCACAGTGATGCAACGTTTGAAACCCCTGATAATAAATTGATTGAGTACAAAGAATCTCTAATTTTTGCATTAATGGGAGTTTTAAGAATTCAAAACAAACCCAATATTTACAAAACTTTTACCGGTGCTAAATCTGATAGTATTAGCGGAAGTCTAAATGGAGACTTCAGTGATTTATTGTCTATTTAATTTTTTTTTATTATCTTCGTAGTTGTTTAATTATTTGTTATGAAACCTTCATTCTATTTATTATTGTTTTTTCCATTATTTATTTTCAACTCTTGTAAAAAAGAGGAAAAGAAAAATTTAATTGAAATTGAATACCCACTTTCTTTTTTTGATAAATTTGTGGGTGAAACACATGGGGTAGATTCATTAATTACACGAGAATCATTTGAATTTCCTACCTCATTAGATGGTGAGTTAGCAAAGAAAAATACCAATAAAAGTAAAATTGTATCCGCACGATTGACTTACATGCGAATTCAAGTAATGGATTATGCCTGGGAAGATTCTACTAAATATTCAAACCTGAAAGACATGTCCATGATTTCTATGGATATTAAAAAAACAGGTGTAGGACAAAATTTAATCGCTAATAAAAACATCCTTGACATTCGTTCTAGATATATTAACCTCGATTTAAATGATGTTGAACTTAAAGAGTATTTGACTCAAGAATCTTTTGCGTTTGTTGTAAAATATATCAAAAGAAGAGGAATGCTTCACGATATGCCTTTTGCTATTAATTTAAAATTTAAAATTATAGCCGAGTCTCTTTAGTTACAATCCACATCAGCAATAAAGACTAAAGCTTTATAATTTTCACGTTTTAATAAATAGTCATAGACTTCCAAAACATATTTTTTGATATTAATCCCTTCTTGGGGATTGGTCCCAAATTTAATTAACAAATGACGGATATACATATTTCTTAATTTGGATACATGAGGTGTTTCTGGACCTAAAACTCTATTACCCAGTTGTTGTTTTAATAATTCAGTATATTTTACAGCTGCTTCATTCACCAATTGGTTTGACTTATGTTTAAATGTTATCTTAATTAACTTACTAAATGGCGGATAATGAAACTGCTCTCTTTCACTAATTTGCTGATGATACATTTCTAAGTAATTATAATTCTCAACTGATTTTAATACAGGATGATTAGGCTGTTTGGTTTGAATAATCATTTCACCTTTTTCTCTATGTCTCCCTGCCCTACCTGCCAATTGTATTAATAGTTGAAAGGTTCTTTCATTTGACCTAAAATCAGGAAAATTCAATAACTGATCAGCATTTACGACACTTGTTAATGATACATTTTTAAAATCAAATCCTTTAACTACTATTTGTGTCCCAACTAACACATCAATTTTTTGATTTTCAAAATCATTGATAATAGTTTTAAAAGCATGCTTATTACTTGTACTATCCTGATCGAACCTAGTCACATTAAGTTCTGGCAACAATTGTTGCAACTCTTCAGTAATTCTCTCTGTTCCATAACCTTCCATCGTTAAAGTATGATTGCCACAAGCCTGACATTTTACTATATTTTCGTGCTGAAATCCACAGTAATGGCATCTTAAATTATTAGAATACTTGTAATATGTTAAGGAAATATCACAATTAATACATTTACTTACCCATCCACAAGTGGTACATTCAATAATAGGTACAAAACCTTTTCGATTTTGGAATAAAATGGCTTGCTTATGTTCACTTTTTAATGATTTTAATTGATTATAAAGGGTTTCACTGAAAATTCCAGACATTGTTTTTTTTCTAATATCTTCCTTTACATCCACAATTGTCATTTTTGCTGACAATGAATCTCCATATCTTTCATCCAATTTCACCAATCCATATTTTCCAACTTGGGTATTGTAATATGTTTCTACTGATGGTGTTGCAGAACCTAATAGTACCTTTGCTTTTAACTTATGTGCCAAAACAACAGCACAATCTCTTGCTTGATAACGTGGCGATTTTTCCGATTGTTTGTAAGTATTCTCATGTTCTTCATCAACAATAATTAACCCCAATTGATGGATTGGCATAAACAAAGCTGACCTAGCCCCTAATAAAACCTTTGCTTTACCAGATTGAACATGCTGCCATATCTCCACTTTCTCATTAAAACTATATCGACTGTGTGAAACCATTAAGGTTTCACCAAAAAAACCTTCAAGTAAATTGATAAATTGATGTGTTAAAGCCAATTCAGGTACTAAAACCAATACACTATTCCCTTTTTCTATTTGCTTTTTAATCAACTCAACATATAATAAACTTTTTCCAGATGCGGTAGCTCCATACAATAAAACAGTTGATTTGGACTCAAACTCAGTTTCAATAACTTGAACAGCCTCTGTTTGTTTGGGGGTTAATCGATAAGCATTAGTTTGTGCCAAATGATCTCCATATTGAAATCTATCGACCGCAATTTGTTCTTCAATAATTACTTTTTTATTTACCAATTGCTTAATAGCAGAGGATTTTAACTGGTATGTGGTAATTAATTTTGTTTTTAATGCTTGCCTTTCGTGACTCCCAATTAAGCAAAGCAAGACATCAAATTGACTTTTTTTACTTGCTTTTTGCTCAATTTCGCTCATCAAAGCCATTAATTCACCTTCGCTCAAATCTTTATTTATCTTTAATAACTTTTCTGTTTTGGGTTTGTATTTTTGACCTAAATCTTCAAAAATGACAATAAAACCACGGTCGTATAGACTTTTTATAACCTTAACAAAAGAAGTTTTAGACTTGAGGGTGGTTTCCAAATCAGCAATTTTAATTTTTTCCTTCCCTTCTAAAACCTTTAAAATCTGCACTTCACGTTCGTCTAACTCCTCGGGATTGTAATCCAAATCTTCTTGAATACAAACAAAAGTTTCGCTAGCCAATCTTAACCCTGAGGGCAAGGCTGCCAACATAATATCTCCCAAACCACACATATAATATCCCGCCATCCATTCCCAAAAAGCTATTTGCTCCTCGGAAATCAAAGGATTATCATCAATAATTGAAATTATATTTAATGCTTCATATTGTTGAGGGGCAACAGATGTAATCGATTTAATTAACGCAGTGTATACTTTTCTAACTCCAAAAGGCACAAAAACCCTTTTTCCAACTACTGCTAATTCCAAATATTCACTTGGAACTCGGTAGGTAAATAATTTCTTTAATGGTAAAGGTAAAATAACCTCTACATAGACTACATCAGATATGAAATCCTCCTCAATCAAAGAGACTTAGGGCTTAACATTTCACACAAATTACCTTGGTGTAACTCAACACCATTTTCAAACTCCAACAAAGCATAACCTGTTGTGGGCAATTCAGAACAACCTTTTTTTGAAAGTAAATTAGCCAATTCACTTAACCCCATATTGTGCCCTACAACAGCAATAAAATTATAATTTGTTGCATATCTATTAATAATATCCAAAATCTCAGAAGCACTTGCATGGTATAACTGATCCAAATAAACAATATTGGGAACAACATCCATAAAATCAAAAAATAGTTCAGTCGTTTGTTTTGTTCTATTGGCTGAACTTGATAAAATTAAATCAGGAAAAGGTTTTTCTGAAAAATAGTGTTTTTTTACCTTTTGAATATCCAATAAACCTTTTTCACTCAAATTTCTCTCAAAGTCAGACTTATATAAATTTAATTCTTCCGATTTAGAGTGCCTTATTAATACTAATTTAGTCATGCTTTTATTATTCTATTTTAGTATTGATGATTTTAATTCCAATGATTGTCCATCCTAAAATCATACTAACTCCCGCAAAAGGTGCAAACAAACCCATTTTTTTCAAAAAAAACAAACCTTCAATTTCATATAAAGAAACTAAATACAAGCTCAAGCTAAATAAAACCATGCCAGCTAATACTAAAAAAATTATTTGTTTAGAAATCTCAATTTTGTAATTAGTTTTGTATTGAATTAAAACAATCAGCGAAATAGATTGAATTGCCAAGTAATAATTAGCTTTATTAAAAACTTTCAGCCTATCATCTGATAGAATTTTTTCCAAACTATGAGCCCCTAAAGCTCCCATTGCAATAGAAAAAGAAAAAAGTATGAAACACAAACCAATTATTTTTTTATCCTGCATCAATAAAAACATTTCACAAAAATATATGAAAAAACAGATTTTAAACATTCTTATTATATTTAGTTTGTTAAATAATTATTGCCTCAAATTACAATCACAAACTTTTCTTGGTTTGCAACACAGTAACTATGGCGGAATTCATCAAACCAACTTAAATCCAGCTTCTATAGTCAATAGTAGACATAAAATGCATATAAATGCTTTTACCTTTGGAACAGGTTTTAACAATGACTACTTAAGCTTAAATATGCCATTTTCCTTGCTCAATTTAATTACAGGCAATGTTCCTGCCCAATTCAAAAACCCAAATGGAAGTGTTAAGTTTGACGAAAATTGGCTCAAAGAAAATATAAATGGTAAATCGAAAAACCTAAATTTATATATACAAACACGAGCTCCAGGATATATGCAACAGATAGGAAAAGGGTTTGCATTTGGCTTTCAATATAAAAACAACCTTTCTTTTCAAATAAATGATTTTGCTGAACCTTTGGCAAGAATTGCAAGGTACGGAATTGATAGCAGTAATGGCTCTGTAACTTATAGTGGTCCAAATAAATTCAGTGTTGGACAAACCTTTGGCGACAATGCCTTTACTGTTAATATAAATGCCTACGGTGAATTTGGAATTACACTTGCCAAAACCATCATTAATAATGAAAAAATGGTTATTAAAGCAGGAATTACTCCCAAATTACTGATGGGATATGCAACAGGTTATGTTAAAAATAAAGGAGTCTCTTTCAGGGCCTCAGGAAGTGATTCTATAATATTCAATAAAACAGATATTGAATATGGCTATACTGATCCAAGCTATTTTGAAAATATCAATGCAGTCAATTTTGATGTATTAAGTAACAAACTCCAAGGAACTGGTTTTGGTTACGATATAGGAGGAACAATTGAATTAAAAGCAAAAGAAGATAGCAAAACCCAAAATAATAAAAATCAATATATCTTTCGAGCAGGATTAAGTGTTTTGGATGGAGGAAGTATCACTTATAAAAATAACTTAAAAAATACAAGAATTACAAATGGATCAATCGATAAAGTATTAAAAATTGACACCAATTTTATCAATGCATTAAGCAGTAATAAAAATGAAGGCACAAGATATGTAGACAGTGCACTTAGAACTATTTTTCAGATAGACAGTTTTGAATCACAAATAGTAACAGCAATGCCAAGTACAATAAATCTTCAGTTTGATTACAATGTGTTTAAATTTTTCTATGTAGGTGCCAATTGGTCACAAGATTTAAGAGGTAAAAAAGCAGTTGGCGTTAGAAGAGCATCCTATTTTATGTTGATTCCAAGAATAGAAACTAAATTATTAGAAGTCGCTTTGCCAATTGGAATAATGAATGATTATAGAAATGGTAGAGTCGGCATATATTGCAGAGTAGGTCCTGTATTTGTTGGCTCTGATAATTTAATCAGTCAGCTTAAAGGCAATAATATTTATGGTTCTGATTTTTACGTTGGTATAAGTGCGGGAATAACTGGTAAAAAGAAAAAAGATTGATCAATTTATTTATTGTAATAAAATCGTCTAAAAAAAGGGGCATTTTGTAAGAGATGTTTGCTAATTATTTCATGTTTTAACATTATTACATTAGGTTTGCAGATTATTAACCATATGTCGAATCAAAAACATATTAGCGAAACAATCGCTCAACGTTTAAATAGAATTGCCGAATCAGAGACAATTGCAATGGCAAAACTAGGTAGAGCGTTGGCTGCAGAAGGAAAACCAATTATTAATTTAAGTTTTGGTGAACCTGATTTTAGAACGCCAGACCACATAAAAAAAGCTGCCATTGAGGCTATTAATGAAAACTTTACATACTACACTCCTGTTGCTGGTATTCCTGATTTAAAAGAAGCTATAAAGCTCAAGTTTAAAAGAGATAATAATTTAGATTATAACACAGACCAAATTGTGGTTAGTACAGGTGCTAAAAATTCAATTATGAATACCGTATTAGCCTTGGTAAATCCAGGTGACGAAGTAATTATTCCACAGCCTTATTGGGTTAGTTACTCTG
This sequence comes from Bacteroidia bacterium, assembly GCA_044377005.1. Classification (GTDB taxonomy): domain Bacteria; phylum Bacteroidota; class Bacteroidia; order NS11-12g; family UBA955; genus JABMMZ01. The sequence goes on along the minus strand of JBILJV010000066.1, from coordinate 897 downwards.
ACATGGTAAATTTAGCAGAAGGTGTTTGTTTGTTTATAAATACAAGCATTGAAAATCATTACAAAATAACACCTCAACAACTAGAGGAAGCAATAACACCTAAAACTAAGTTATTCATGTTTAGCAGCCCTAACAATCCAAGTGGCATGATTTATAATGAAAGTGAATTAATGGCATTTGCTGAGGTGTTTGAACGTCATCCTCATGTTTATATTATAAGTGATGAAATCTATGAACACATTAATTTCAATGAAAAACACTATAGTATCGCTAATTATGGAACTTTAATAAATCGTACAATTACAGTAAATGGAGTTTCTAAAGCATTTTCAATGACTGGCTGGAGAATTGGTTATATTGGAGCGCCCAAAGAAATAGCTTTTGCTTGTGAAAAACTACAAAGTCAATTTACAAGTGGTACAAACTCTATTGCCCAAAAAGCTGCAATTGCTGCATTACTTGGCGATATGCAACCAACATACGATATGAGAATTGCTTTTCACAGTCGCCGTGATTTGTGCTATAACTTATTGAAAGATGTTGAAGGCATTAAACTTTTAAATCCAGATGGTGCTTTCTATTTATTTCCAGATATCAGTCATTTCATTGGTAAATCTTATAAAACTTATACAATTCATAATTCACAAGACCTTTGCATGTATATTCTTAATGAGTTTTATGTTGTTACAGTAGCTGGAAGTGCTTTTGGTAACGATCATTGCATTCGTTTATCGTTTGCTACCAATGAAGAAAACTTAACAATAGCAATTAACAGAATTAAAGAAGCACTTAGTTTACTTAAATGATGAATTCAATTATTGAACAATTTTCTGGTAAAAAAGTATTGATTATTGGTGATGTAATGGTGGATGCCTACATTATGGGTAAGGTTGAGCG
>JBILJV010000113.1:0-4130 GCA_044377005.1 Bacteroidia bacterium | reverse complement strand
GCTAATCAAATAAAGTTAGTTCACGAAATTGACAAAAATGACATTGTTTTTGCGCTTGGTCCTGCTGGAACAGGTAAAACTTATACAGCAGTTGCTGTAGCAGTAAAGGCGTTGAAGAATAAAGAGATAAAACGCATCATATTAACCCGTCCAGCAGTTGAAGCCGGCGAAAGTTTAGGGTTTTTACCTGGCGATTTAAAAGAGAAAATTGACCCTTATTTGAGGCCATTGTACGATGCTTTGGATGATATGATTCCTGCCGAAAAACTCAAACAATATCTTGAAAATAGAACCATTGAAGTGGCTCCTTTAGCATTTATGAGAGGGCGAACCTTAGACAATTGTTTTGTGATTTTAGACGAGGCTCAAAACACCACGGATTCTCAAATCAAAATGTTTCTAACCAGGATGGGTCCATCTGCCAAAGTGATTATTACAGGTGATATGAGTCAAGTCGATTTACCCGCCAAACAAACATCAGGTTTGTTAAAAGCAACCAAAATATTGTCAAAAATCAAAGGAATAAGTATGGTGTTGTTAACCGTAGAAGATGTTGTAAGGCATCGCTTGGTTAAAGAAATTATTAAAGCCTACGAACAAAACTAATTTGTACTTTGGATTAGGGTATTAATAAAATGTATACCCCCCCCAACTATGGTATTCTTTCTGTTTGGAGTGTCTTAAAAATAAATAGGATGTTTATAAAAAAAAATAAATAATAATTGTACTAATATTATTTTTGTCTTTAAAATCAATGTTAAATTCAACATCAGTTAAAATGGAAAAAGGATTAATGGCAACAAATTTCTTTCTAAAAAACCAAACCAGTTTTTACAGAGGGAAAGTAAGAGACGTCTATTCAATAGGTAACGATCATTTGGTAATGATAGCATGCGATAGAATATCTGCATTTGACCATGTTTTACCAAGAGCTATCCCACACAAAGGTGAGGTGTTAACACAATTGGCGGCTTATTTTTTAGATGCTACGACGGATATTGTTCCTAATTGGAAAACATCAACTCCTGATCCCAATGTAACAATAGGTATTAAGTGTGAAACTATACCGATTGAAATCGTAGTTAGGGGTTATTTATGTGGCCATGCTTGGCGTGTATATAAAACTGGAGAACGAATGATTTGCGGTGTTAGAATGCCCGATGGATTAAAGGAAAATGACAAATTTCCTGAACCAATCATTACACCTGCAACAAAAAATTCAGAAGGTCACGATGAAGATATCAGTGTGAATGATATTATAGAAAAGAAAATCACTTCTAAGAAAAATATGGATGCAATTTGTAAAATTTCCTTGAAATTATACGAAAGAGGTGTGTCAATGGCAGCTGAACGTGGATTGATTTTGGTAGATACTAAATATGAATTTGGATTGCACGATAAATCAATTATGTTGATAGACGAAGTACATACTCCTGACTCAAGTCGTTTCTTTTATTTAGATTCATATGATTCTTTACAAAAGGCAGGAAAACCACAAAAACAACTGTCTAAAGAATTTGTAAGAGAGTGGTTGATGGACAATGGGTTTCAAGGATTAGAAGGGCAAGTTGTGCCTGATATGACTGATGAGTTTGTGAATAGCGTTACAGAGCGTTACACAGAATTATTTGAGGCAATGACCGGTCGTACCTTCGTTGAACGTGATTACAATAAGGTTTTAGATACTATCGAAGAAAATATAAACAACGCTATTTCAACAATACAACATTCATGAGGTTATTATTATTGAGTTTAACATTACTGTTTTTAGTTAATGTTAAACATACGAATGCTCAAACAGTTAGTACGCATTCGGGCATTTTTTACAAAGGTACTGGTAATTACACAGGCTACCGTAACAATATTAAAGATTCTGTTTATTTTTCAGCACCAATGGGTATTGCTGTAGATACTACAGGAAGGGTTTATGTGTCAAATGAACACAATATTTTTTGGCTTAATGGCAATACCGCATACTTAGCCGCAGGGTACAACTTAGATCCAACTTCTTCTGGTGCTGCTGATAGCAAAGACTTTGCAGGTATTGTTGCACGTTTTGCCCGTCCTGCTGGTTTGGCTGTAAATCCATTAACTAACGAATTAATAGTTGCTGATTTGGAAAACAATCAAATTAGAAAGGTTGAAAAATTCATCAATATATCAACCCAACAACAGGTTAATACGCTTGCAGGAGTTCGTTATTTCTCTGGGGCTAACCATGCCGATGGTGTAACTAATAACGCTCGTTTTTCTGGTCCAACAGATGTTGCAGTGGCAAGTAATGGCGATATTTATGTTGCAGACAGAAACAACCATTGCATTCGGAAAATTGTTGGAAATACCGTTACCACTATTGCAGGTAAAGCAGGTGTTTCTGGAAATACCAATGGAAATGGTGCCAATGCAAGATTTACAGCTCCTTATGCCGTTTTCTTAGATGGAAACTCTCTCTTAGTTGCTGATTATGGTAACAGTGCCATCCGAAAAATCAATTTATCTAACAATGATGTAACGGACTTTATTACATCGGGTTTGTTTGGTCCTAAGGATATTTGTAAAGTTGGGAATGCCTATTTTATAGCTGAAGCTCTTTGTATTAAAAAGTTCGAAAGTAGTGTTTTGAGCGTTTATGTTGGTAACGCCAATGTTAATGGTTATATCAACGACGCTGGAACTGCAGCCCGATTCGAAGATATATCTTCAATTGTATATCACCCTAAACAAAATCTAATTTATGTGGTGGATATGGGTAATAATGTTGTTAGAACAGTGAGCCCAAATTTAAAACCAATTGCAAATTTTACAGCCTCAACTACCAGTGCTACTCGTGGACAAACTATCATTTTAACAAGCACATCAACCAATATTCCAACTGCTTTTAAATGGTCTATTATCCCATCTTCAACATACACTTTACTCAATAATTCAACTTTAAATGACAGTATTGTTTACATTTCATTTGGACAAACTGGAACATACACTGTAAAATTATTAGTTTCAAATAGTTCTGGTTCTGATTCATTAACCAAAAATAATTATTTAGCCATCAGTTCGGTTACGGCAATCCCTGTAGCAAACTTCTCTGTAAGTAAGTCATCACCTGCTTTAAACGAAACGATTGAATTGATTGATCTGTCAGCGAATGGTCCCACTTCATGGAAATGGGTTATTACTCCCACAACCTTCCAATGGTTGAATGGTACAGACTCTTCTTCTCAATTTCCAAAAGTGAAGTTTACAGCTGATGGTCAGTATACCATTGCATTATCTGCTACTAACGTTCAAGGAACTCACTCTGTGCAAAAAGCCAATATTGTTACTGTTGCACCTTCGAATGTTGATGTAATCAATAAGTCTGTTTTTGCTCGTTTTTATCCGAATCCTTGTTCTGATAATTTAACGGTGTCGAGCAATGAAACTATTAAGTATCTTGGGATTTATAATTTAAAAGGTCAATTGGTGTTTGAGCAATCATCAAACAATAATTTATTGAATGTAACTATTTCAGAATTGGAAAATGGCTATTACTTTGCAATTTTAAAAACCCAAAATGGCGTTGTTACTCATAAAATAATGGTACAACACTAAACACATTAAGACCAACTAACATTGAATCAAACTAAAGCACTAGCTGTTTTAAAATCAGGGAAAAATGTTTTTTTAACAGGTTCTGCAGGCGCAGGAAAAACCTATGTGCTTAATCAATACATTCAGTATTTAAAAGAACGTAAAGTGCCTGTTGCTATAACCGCCTCTACAGGAATAGCAGCCACTCACATGAACGGCATGACCATTCACGCATGGTCTGGAATCGGCGTTAAAGATTATTTAAATGAAGCCGATTTAATGGCCTTAAGTAATCGCAAATACTTAAGAGATAAAATGGAGGCTGTTAAGGTGTTAATTATTGATGAAATTTCAATGTTACACAAGCGACAATTGGATTTGGTTAACAAAGTTTTAAAGTTTTTTAAATCCAATGACTTGCCTTTTGGAGGGATTCAATTAATATTGGCAGGTGATTTTTTTCAGTTGCCACCCGTAGGTTCCGATGCTGAACCTAACCGAGATAAATTTGCATTTATGTCGGAATCTTGGAAAGAAACCCAATTTCACTGTTGTTACTTAAC
>JBILJV010000055.1:0-14943 GCA_044377005.1 Bacteroidia bacterium | reverse complement strand
TAAAGTCACGCCCTACCACACCTAATCCTGACCAAGTTCCTACTGGTCCTGGCGGTTGTTCATTGTTCAAAGTAAATGGTGCATTACTCGAACAAACAGTATCTGGTATGTTAATTCTGAGGATTGGCAACCCATTAACAGTGACTTCAACACTGTCTGCCACAGGGCATCCGCTTGAAATATCTGAAAGTTTTAGCAAATACTGACCTGCACCTAAACTTGGATCAAATATCTTTTTAGTTTTAACAGAATTGTTAATGACATTGGCAATGATAGGATTACCCATGTCACGAGAATTTCTAAATTCAACCGTTGACCATTCTCCTTTATCAAAACGTTGACCAGTATTTCTATCCTTAGCAAAACTATCTAAAGCCAACAATGGGAAATTAATACATTGTTTAGGAATTCCACTGAATTCTATTTCTGGCAATCTTACAACTGTAATCCATGTAGAATCACATGATTTACATCCTGAGATAGCATCTTGGAAACAGTATTCGATTTGGTATTGCCCTGTTTTTTGATTTTCACCTTCCAAACCTGGATCCATAAATGGTGTAGCTGGTATAGTGGTATAATCCCAGTATACAATAGCATCAGGGTCAACACCAGAACCAGATGGTATGTCTAAACATCTGAAACTTTCTGGACCTCCAGCTTTTGCTGATGGAATTGGCGCCAAAATCAGTTTACTTAGATCTATAGGGCCTGCTTTTTGACAGAAAGTTCCTTTATCTAAAATTACGGTAGGATTTGGATTCAATTTAATCGTTTTACATTCTTTATTATAACAGCCTTTTGCATCTCTATATTCATAACATACTATATCTGTAATACCGGCTTTTGGCACTTGGTCATTGCTTACAAACTTAGGAAAATCCCAAACATAAGTATTTTGACCAACAGGACCACCTGTAATCCAGCTTGGATTTCTATGTTGTTGGAAATATCTAATATCTGATTCTGTAATTTTAGGATCAAATCCAGCTCTAGCAACAGCTACTTTTCTAGTCGTTAAATTAATAGCGCCATCTTGGTAACAATGTGGCGGTAAAGGTGTAAAAATAAAGGAAGGGAGAGGATTAACCGTAAGTGTAAAAGTATCATAATCTTCACAAAGTACACCACCTTGATTTACTCTTAGGAACATTTCATATTTTCTAGTGGCAAGAGTTGTAATTTTCAATCTGAAAGCACTATCATTTGCAACAGTTGCTCCAGAAATGATATCTCTCCATGTAATTTGACGGGTAAATCCTAATGGTTTACGTTTGGCAGAAACTTTTAAAGTATCTTGATGACAAATTTCTCTATCACCACCAGAAATTGCAATAACAGTATCATTAACAAACAATTCCATTGTATCTGTATCAAAACATTTATAAATACTATCTAATACTTTTACTGAATACTTTCCGGCAACATTGATTGTAATTTCTCTGGTATTTTCTTGAGTACTCCATTCATACATTAATGAATCAGCGTTTTGAGCATCTAATGTCACAAAATTGTATGTACAAATTCTTCTATCAGGTCCAATGTCAACAATAGGATTTTTGATATATTTTATCACCATTGTATCGGCATCTACACATTTATTCTTGTCTGTAAGTTTCAATACAACTTTTGTTGTTTGAGTTGGGGTAATTGTAATTTTATTTAAAGTATCACCAGTCTTGTGAGTTCCTATTGGCACTTCCCATCTGTATTTATAGGGTGCAAAACCATAAGCAACTATTGGTTCTATGTTTAATGAATTGCCTGCACATAAAAAAGTATCTTTACCAAAAGCCAATTCAACATCTAATACTGGTGGTAAAATAATGGTATCTGAATATATTGTTGGACAATTGAACGGAGGGTTATTAATCTCATGTTCGACAATGTATTTTCCACCACGTTTGAATTTAAAACTATCTGATCTATTAAAAGTTAGAAAGAAAGGGATACCACTGTTTGTGGAATCTCTAATTGTATATTTATATCTATAATTTTTAGGATTATAGTTAACTGTATCTTTGGGAGTCGCAGTAAATTTAACTTTCCCGCAATCAAGAATTGTATATTTACGTTTATCTTCCGCTCTTGGAGCTACAGTAACGTTATAACCTCTATTTGCTATTGCAGGCTTTGGACATGCGTCATCTTTAGCTGTAGCGGTAAAGGAATAGGCATTAGGTCTAGCATCCCCTATTTTAGTTGTCCAACAGAATTCAGCTTGTTTTTCTCGAACTGTAGGGTCTACGATTGTAAATGAAGCACCTGGTATACCATTATTCCATGTCAAAACCGTAGTATCAGGTCTAGTTTGATTCGGCAAGAATGGATCATCTTTAGATTGAATTTTAAAACATATTCTATCCCCTTCACATACACTGTATTTATTAGTTCCTGTAAAATAAGGTGGGTTATTATCAGGACATGTTTTAACAACGAGCTGCATATCACGTCTAGTAAAACCAATTAGTATCCATTTATTAGTTGCGGAGTCCTTTCTCCACTCATTTACTTGAATTACTATTACACCAACTTCATCACATTTTGTTGGAGTGAACACAATATCCCCTGTTTCTTTGTCAAAATAAAAACCTCTTGGTGGTTTTGCATTAGGTAAAGGACGGCAATTAACTGTTCCTGGATTGGGCGGGCAATAGGGCGTCATTGGGATTTGCGCATTAAAATTACCTGTATAACTTTCATTAGTATTGTTTGCACTCAAAGGGGTTGCAAGTTCATAAGACAAACTATCTCCATCTATTACTTCACGAACACCGTTATTGTATGTAAACGGCTGGTTACAACACAAATAAGCAACAGGAGGAATTGACAATTGAGGCGAAGTATTACATTTCTTTTTAGTTTTATCAATATTACAGATATTAATCATTGCATCTGTAAAGAAGTTACCTGGAGAGATAGTCGTAATGGCACCATTTCTGCAGCATTGCTCCACTTTAATTTTTATTTCGCAACAACCTGCATCTTTTAATGCTTTAAATGGATTGGTATTAAAATCAACAATTGCTTCAAAAACGTGTTCTTCAATACCCTCGCCTGCAGTTTGGTTTTCTGGGTTGCACGGAGCCGTTCCTGAAGTGCAATTCGGCGTAATATCATTAATTGCAGTCCTTGTGTAACTTACATTTGTATTATTGCTTGTATTACTTCCATTAACACAATACATACTAATGGAAGGATTATTAAAGGGTATACCACGACAGTCGCGATATACTTTGATAACAAATTTATATTTCCCATTGGAAATACATTCATAGGTGATGTCTCCTCCCATCATGTGAGAAGCTTTTGCATTGCTGAATATCAACAAGCAGGAAAACAATAATACTATTTTGTATAATCTATTCATATCTATTTATTTTATTCTATAATAATTTTGTAACACTTAATTGTGTTTAATTTTTTAACTCTTAAAAAATGGACACCATGCACAAAACCGTCAGGTAATATAATGCAATTATCCGTGTTATCCAAATTTTTTTGATAAACCAATTTCCCTTGGGCATTCAATATTTCTATTGTTGTATTATTTTCAAGCACTTCTGCAAAATACAATTTTCCACCTCTTTTTAACGGATTCGGATAAAACTTGTTGTTTAGTTTATTTTTACTCGATATTGGGTTGTTAATTAATATATTATTATCTATTAACTCTTGCTTAACTCTTAAACAATTGTCAGATATTTGTTTAATTTTATTAAAATTTTCATCAACAAAATTGTAAAGTAAATCATAATAAACCAATCCACCTGCACTTAATGTTAAACTATCAAAATTCATTAAACCAATTCTTTTTCCAGGCAAATTTCCCACCAATGGTTCACTCCACATTAAGTTGTTATTTTCAGAATCTGTATCAAAAGGGTAAACAAAACGAGCAATTGAACTACCATCAATTCCATTTCCTCCATACTTCAATGAACTTCCATTTTTCCACATACCACTCATTAACTCTTTGAAATTTTGACCATTCATAGGCATTCCATTAATTATATCGTTATTATTGTTATAATACATGATTGAATTTACATTATTATTTAATGCCATACAGCTCAAAGACACTAACCGACCATCAAACGTTGCATCATTAAAATCATTATATGCAAACAAAATTTTATTTTTTGCATCGGTTCCTAAATATTCATTTTCAACTTGCCCTATTTTAAAACTATTAACGACTGTAAACCTAAAATTATTATAATTTATATTTGAACGATTGTAAACTACATACCTCACCATAATAGTATTTCCTAAAACAGAATCTTGTGAATCAAAACCGAATACAGACGTATGTAATTCTACCCCTAACGGTTGTGTATTAGAATAAGTGTGACTTGCATATTTATCATTTGAAATTGAATATAACAATTTATCTCCTTGAAAATAAGGATAATCTCCCTCTTCAGGTTGATAGATTAAATCATTGGTTTGAAAATCAACAAATGGGGCTAAAACTTGTGCATAAGGACTGCCTTTTGAACCAGGCCAACTTCTTATCGAGCTAGGCATTTTGTATCCATTTTTAGCATAATTCAATTGGTGATTTTCCACCTCTGTAGATGCTATAGAATACGTAAAATTCCAATCATTTGAATTGGCTGCATTTCCTCCATTCAAGGCCAAAGGACCTGCCCAAAACTCGTGATTAGTCCCACCTAACTGGTGAGCAGCCACTCTTAAATCTCCATTATTATCAGTTGCGCACATCCATACTCCTATACCGCTTGCAAATCCAATATTTTTATTAAAAACCCCTTGATAACCTATACTATCAAATATTAATCCATTAGAATTAGCGAATACTTTCATCCTATTCAATGAAATCTCTCCCATTGAAGCTTGAGAAAATAAACTCAACACTGGACAAAGTAATATAAAAAAGGATTTTAACATTAAAATAGGCTGTATCTAATTCCAACTTGCACTTGTTTAGACAAAACTGACTCGTTGTGAGAGTATAAAGTTTTAACACCATTCATCTTATAAGATTGAAGCCCAGGCATTAAAAATACTTTGAAATGAGTTGACAAAGGATAATAAACCTTTAATCCAGCATTAACTCCTAATCCAAACAAATTTTTAGAGGATTTAATATTATTTATTTGGTCATTTTGCCAATTAATTGATTGAAAACTTTGCTCTTTCGACCAATTTAACATAGCAGCTGCATTTAAAGAAAATTCGAATGATTTGTACCCAAAATTATAACTTATCCCCAATGGAACTTGAATTAATTTATATGAATTTTGCAACTCTATATTTCTACTTTTAGCAACAGAAACAAGAGAGGTATCAAATGACTCAATGGTAATTAAGCCTTTTATAGGATCATTGATAAATCTAGTTGTTTTCGTAATTTTCTCTTGACTTTCACTATACTTAATTTGCCCTTTGTATTGATTATCCAAGTTAAAACTATGAACACCTGAAAACACATTCCATCTTCCCTCTATAGGAAGTTCCACATTTACCCCCCAACCAAACGAAGTCGAGTTGATTGCTAAAGCACCCATATTATGAAGTTGAAATTGACTGTTAGAGATAACAGGTTTTGAAAAGGAATTTAACTGAAACAAATCAATATTAATAGGTTTTTTTGTAATTCTATTGACACTTTCAATCTTTTGTTGTTCCACTTTATTTAAAGTTAATTTAGGAAAACGATTAACAAATCGAACAAACAACTTTTTTTGCATGTGATTAACCATCACTTTATCAATCTCATTTTCACTTTCGGTTACAAAAGCATAAAGGTGACTATTTCCAACATGCTTTTCATAATATATTGTTGAACGATTTTTGGAATTGGCATTAAAGTAACTTTCAAAAACATCAACATCAGACAATGTGTTTATAATTTCATTTTCTGATTTATTTCCATTAGCAATTACATTTGGGATTGACTCAAATTTAGAGCTTATATTTCTTCTATTTTGCTTTTCTGAGATTGCACCAACCATCTCATTCTTATTTCCTAGTCCGGAACTTGAAATTGAGACTTTGTTTTCCTGAACATTTGATGAATTTTCTTTATTTAAGTTAATCGACTTTTCAGAAAATATAATTTCATCAGTTTGGGTTGGCAATAATTTATAGACTAAAATAGAAACTACGGCAGTAATCAATAGGGCCGAAAGCACACGCCAATTAGACCAAAAAGCTGTTTTAACTTGAGGTGTTCTTGCTTTCATAATGTCATCAAACAAATCTCGACTAGGAGAAACCTGAAATTGGTCTAACTTTTCTGAAATTTGCTTTTCAAATAAATCATTTTTCATAATTTAACTTTTTGTATTTCAATTAATTTTTGTTGTAAATATTTTTTTGCTTTCGCATATTGGCTTCTTGAACTTGCCTCTTCAATTCCTAAATTATCCGCAATTTCTTTGTGGCTAAAGCCTTCAATTGCGTACATATTAAATACATATTTATATCCTGAAGGCATTTCATTGATCAAATTCAAGATATCTTTTGCCGAAAAATTATCAAAAACATCTTGACTTTCCGAAACCTCCATCATACTATCATCCAACTCTTCGAAGTGTCTTTTTCCAGCTCTTATTTTATTAATAGCAGTATTTACAATTATTCGCCTTATCCAACCTTCAAAAGAACCTTGCTTTCTAAATTTCGAAATATTATCATATATTTTAATGAATCCTTCTTGCAAAATATCTTCTGCTTCCATTTTATCCTTTGCGTATCTCATACACACTACCATCATTTTACCTGCAAACAAATTATAAAGTTCTTTTTGACAAACCCTGTCCTCTTTTATACAGCCTTGTATAAGGTCTTCTATATTCATTTTGTATTGTATTTTGTACCACAATAGGTTTGTTTTTTATTAACAAGACACTAATTTTTCAAAAACGTGGTATGAGGGTTTTAATTTATTGTTACAAACATATGAAAAGTTATCAATTTTAGGCAAGTAGAATCTATCTGTTTTTCAAAACTTGTTGAAAATGTTATTTTAAAAAATAAACATCTCAATAATTTTCGTATTATTATTGCATTGTGTCCAAATTGATACAGATACCGTGCGTTACAAGGTTTTTTTTTCCTGAAACTTCAGAAAAACTAATCCAATTAGTCAAAAGCATTGACCCTCAATACCAATTAATTGAGAATGACACTTGCTGTGGGCTCCCTTTTTTTGAAAAAGGCGATTTAAAAAACGCAAAGAAAACAGGAGAATTTCAATTAAAAAAACTTCAAAACAATACGGTAATTAGTTGTGGCAAAAGATGTTCTGAAACCTTTCATAAGCATTACACTCAACTATTCAATAACTCTGTTTCACACAATGAGGCTATTGCTTTTTCAAAACAAGTTATTGACTTTAACAATCTCATACAACAATTAAAAATTAGCAATAGTGATAAAATAGAAGGCGCTTATTTTTATATATTTGATTGCTATGGCGACATCTTACAACAAGAAAAATGGCTAAACCTATTTAGCAAAGTTGAGTGGCACACTTCAACATTAAAAAAAACTTGTTGCGGAGCAGGCGCATGTTTACCTGCTTCTAATCAGGAACTTTCATTTAAACTAGCTGAGGAGTTAGCCATTCATATTATTGAACTAAATATTAATAATGTTGTTTTTGCTGATGATATTTGCCGTTTTCACTTCATGAATTATTGCAAAACAAAACAACTATCACTTAACTGTTTTCACATCATAGACCTTTTACACAAAGCCAAATAGCATGTTAACTTTTCAAACTGTTACAGAGAGTGATTTAAGACTTTTTACAGAATCTATTTTTAAAGCTATAGGATGTCCTAATTCAGATGCACAAACAGCTGCAGATGTTCTTATTGAAGCCGATCTTAGAGGTATCGATTCTCATGGTGTAGCTCGACTTAGCGGATATATCAGACTTTTTGAGAGTAACCGAATTAACCCAAAGCCAAACTTTACTATAACACGTGAGAAAAAAAGTATTTTCTCAATAGATGCAGATGGTGCATTAGGATTGGTTGTAGCACCTAAAGCTATGGAAATGGTGATAGACAGAACTGAAAAATACGGATCTTCGTATGCTGCAATATCCAATAGTAATCATTTTGGAATAGCAGCTTACCACGCTATGAAAGCATTGTCACACGACTTTATTGGCATGGCAATGACAAACGCTAGCCCACTTGTGGCACCCACATATAGTAAAGAAAGAATGTTGGGAACCAATCCCATTTGTTATGCAATTCCAGCAGACAAGCAGGCTGCTTTTGTTTTAGACATGGCAACAAGTGCGGCTGCAAATGGCAAATTAGAAATAGCAGAAAGACAAGGCAAAGCATTACCATCAGGATGGCTTGAAGACAAAAATGGCGATTCGAGCAATGACAGCAAATCATTAAAAGGTGGTGGCTATTTACTTCCGCTTGGCAGCGATAAAGACCATGGCAGTCACAAGGGTTACGGACTTGGGGCTATAGTTGATATATTAAGTGGCGTATTATCTGGCGCTAATTTTGGACCTTGGGTACCTCCATTTGTTTCTTTTTTGCCAGTACTTCCGGATTTACCGGGCAAAGGAATTGGTCATTTTTTGGGAGCCATGGATGTAGATGGCTTTATTGACAAGACTGAATTCAAGCAAAGAATGGACCAGTGGATTTTAAGATTTAAAAATGCTGAAAGAAAAAACTCAGAGCAAGAAATAATAATTCACGGTGAACCTGAAATTGAGTCCAAAAAAGTTCGTATCAACAAGGGAATACCAATTATATCGAATGTAACTAATGATTTGATTACATTGTCGGAAAAATACAGCATAGAACATCCCTTTAGTATTTAAGAGCTTTTTTTAAAACACAGAAAAAAAAGAGCTAATTAATTTTCAGGGCGAACAAACTTCTTTGTTCCCTCATAAATTTCGTATTTAGCAAATCGACCTTCAAGTTGTCCATTGGCTACTACGATTCTTCGACTTGCTTTCAAACCTACATGTTTCAACCCTTCCAAATTTGCGGTTACAAACCAAGCAGTTGTTCCTGGGTAGTTTTTCTTAAAAGTATCGCCAATTGACTTATAAAATGATTCTGTTTCTATATCAATACGCTCATTGTACGGCGGGTTAAAAATCATAAACAATGGTCCTTCAATGCTTTTTTTTGATTGAAAAAAGTTCATTTGCTTTAGTTCAATATATTTAGAAAGCCCTGCTTTATGAATGGTTGTCTCAGCCTTTTCTAAAACAGATTGGTCTTTGTCATAACCCATTATTTTTACTGGATTTTGTTTAATTTTTTTAGCTAAATTGTCTTTAATCTTCTCAAAAAGCGGCTTATCAAAGTCGTTCCAATTCATAAAGTTGAAAAAACTACGGTTAATACTAGGCGGAATATTATTGGCAATCATAGCTGCTTCTATCAAAATGGTTCCACTACCACACATTGGATCGAGCAAAGGAACATGAGTATCCCATTGAGACATAATTACTAACCCTGCTGCTAGAACTTCATTTATTGGTGCTACATTGGTTTCCATTCTATATCCTCTTTTGTTCAACGATTCTCCTGAGCTATCTAAAGAAACAGTCACTAAATGCTCCTTTATATGTATATTCAACTGAATATCAGGATTTTTTACATTTACACTTGGTCTTTCATTGTATTTATCCCGAAATTGATCAACAATGGCATCCTTCATTTTTTGGGAAGCAAACAAAGAATGCGTAAAATATTCCGAATGCACAGTTGCGTCAATGGCAAAAGTTTGATTTAGATTAAAAATGGTGTCCCATTCTATTTTCCTAATTCCATCGTATAAACTTTTTTCAGTAAAAGCACTGAATTCAAGAATTGGTTTTAATATTTTAATGACCGTTCTACAAGATAAATTCGCTTTGTACATAAAGCCCATATCGCCCTCAAAAGTTACAGCCCTTAATCCTTTTTCTATATTAGCGGCACCGAGTTCTTTAAGTTCTTGCATTGCCAAATCCTCGAAACCGAAGATTGTTTTTGCCACCATTTTAAATTGTTTTTCTATATTCATTTCCTTAATCGATATATAAAACCAATCCTTTTAAATACTCCCCTTCTGGATGAAAAATATTAACAGGGTGGTCTGCAGGTTGTGTCAACCTGTGTATAACCTTAACTTTTCTTTTTGATTCAATAGCAGCAGACATTATTATTTGATTAAACTGTAAACTATCAACAACCTGAGAGCAACTAAATGTAAACAAAATTCCTCCTTTTTTCACCTTCTTAATCCCTTCCATATTTAACCTTTTGTATCCCATTAAGGCATTGTGACGAGCCCCAATATTTTTGGCAAATGCAGGTGGATCCAATATCAAAATATCGTATAAATCTTCATGTTCCTTAAAAAACACAAATGTATCTTTGGCTTCAGCTTTATGATTATTTGCTTCAGGAGCATTTAATTCCATGTTTTGTTTCAAGAGATCAATAGCGGTTTTGGACACATCAACAGAATCAACTTGACTAGCTCCATTCATTAGCGCATACACTGAAAAACCTCCGGTATAAGCAAAGGTGTTAAGTACTTTTTTATTTTTAGAATAGCTTCCCAACAAAGTTCGGTTATCTCTTTGGTCGAGGAAGAAGCCTGTTTTTTGACCAGTGGTCCAATCCACTTTAAATTTGATGTTATTTTCCAAAACAATTCTATTGTCGGCAGAACCCCACAAGCACGAATTTTCAGCATCAGGAATAGCCCCATGCAATGTTTCTTTACTTTTATTAAAAATAGCGTCAACTCTAGAACCTAAAACTTTTTGAATGGCATTTTGAATTAAATCTAATTGATAGTAAATACCAGTAGTATGGCACTGAATCACTGCAACTCCATTGTAAAAATCTACTATCAATCCTGGAATTCCATCCCCTTCCCCATGGATTAAACGATAACAATTGGTTATTTTGGAATCAATTATACCAATTGACTCTCTTAATTTGAAACTATTCTGAAATTTATTAATCCAAAAATCAGAATCAATTGTTTCATCAATAAAACTTAAAACTCTAACAGCAATACTTCCATATTGTATATATCCAGTTGCCAAATAATTATTTTTATTATCAAGAACTCTAACTATAGAACCTTCAGGATATTGCTTAAAATCCTCATGCAAAGCACCACTAAAAACCCAAGGATGTGATCTTTGAAGTGATTTTTCTTTACCTGATTTTAAATGTATTATAGGATAATGACTCATTAAGGCGCAAAGTTGCAACATTTGTTACCAAAAAAACGATATTTTTATATTATTTTTGTTATTATAAAATACATGCGACTATTTACTGCGTTTTTATTATTTGTTTGCCTTATTAACAAAAGCTATTCACAACTAGACATAGAAAGTATAGCCAAACAAGAAATGAAACACTTTTATAATTTCAAATTAAATCAAAAGAGGAATCAAACAGAACCGCTTGATGTCCATTTTGTTCAATTGTCTATTCAACCTAATTTGAATAATGGAAGAATTATTTCAGCATTTGCCAATCATCATTTCAGCAGTCCTTCGCCAATTTCTAGCATTACATTTGACTTAAGAAGAGAATTAACGGTTGACAGTATTTTGTTTAGAGGGCAGAAAATAACTTTTTCACACAACAATTCACATCAACTAATTATCCCTTTGGGCACAACATTATCAGCCAATCAAAAGGATTCCATTAAAATTCATTACCAAGGAACTCCTAACATGAGTTCCAGGGCCTATTTTAGAAGTGTTACAGTTAGTGGGCCTAACATAGCCACATTGTCACAACCTTATGGCGCGCATTATTGGTGGCCTTGTTTTGAAAATTTAAAAGACAAGATAGATTCTATAGACATCGAATTAATGGTGGACACGCCCTACATAGCTGTGTCAAATGGGCTTTTGATTTCACAAACAACAATTGGAAATAAACAGTCCTTTTTATTCAAACACAGATATCCTGTTGCCACCTATTTAGTTGCCATTGCAGTGGCAAAGTACGACAAATACACTCAATCTGCTTTTTTGCCTTCAATTAATCAAAATTTAGACATAGTCAATTACACATTCCCTCATAACAACCTTATAGACAATCAAAATAAAACATTAGAAACCGTAAAGATGATGCGTTTATTTGACAGTTTATTTGGCACTTATCCATTTCACAAAGAACTGTATGGTCATGCACAATTTACTTGGGGAGGCGGCATGGAACACCAAACCATGAGTTTTATGTCTAATTTCAATTATGATTTAATCGCGCATGAATTGGCACATCAATGGTTTGGCGACAAAGTAACTTGTGGCAGTTGGAAAGAATTGTGGCTCAATGAGGGTTTTGCGACTTATTTAAATCTAATTTGTTATGAATTTTTGGAAAGCAAAACCGAGTGGTATCAGAATTTAAAAAAATTCGGAGAAGACGTAATGCGTTTCCCGAATGGCTCGGTTTACGCTTATGACACCGTTAATGTAAATAGATTATTTGAGTACAGAACTACCTACCAAAAAGGGGCTATGATACTTCATCAACTTAGATGGGTAATAGGCGACGAAGCATTTTTCAACAGTTTAAAAGAATACATTAATGACACGCAATTGAGTTATAACTTTTCGAGACAAAGCCATTTGAAATACTATTTGGAAAAAAACTCAAATACTGACTTAACAGATTATTTTGATGATTGGGTGTATGGCGAAGGGTATCCCATTTACGACATTAGTTGGGTTCAAAAAGGCGAACAATTAAACATAGATATTTCACAAATGCAAAGTCATTCAAGTGTTGATTTATTTAACATTGACCTCCCTTTGCTTGTTCGTGGAAATGGCAAGGACAGTTTACTTAGAATACCTGTATCCGAAGCAAACTTCCGTGCAAGTTTCCAAATACCCTTTAAAGTAAAGTCAGTGAGCTTCGACCCTTTCTTTGCAACATTAGGAAAAGCAAACATCAAGTTTCCACTTGATCAATCCTCAGATTTTACATTATATCCTAATCCATTTAAAACTGAATTTTTCTTTACCTCCGACGTTCAAATAACAGAATGGGAACTGACCGATATCATTGGTAAATCAATTATAAAAAGCGACCTTAGTGGTGTGAATACGAATTCAGATTTAATAAAAATAGATGCTGCCAATTTTGCTGAAGGTACTTACATCCTTAGACTTAAAACATCTGACAATAGAATAGTAAACAAAAAAATAGTAAAAATATAACCTTATGAAATCTTTAAAACCAATCCTTTATTTAACATTAATGTTAAGCATCATTTTAAGCAGTTGTGAAAATGATGATGATGAACCACCTCAGTTACCCAAAGACAATAAAGTAGAACTAACAATAAAATTTGATGCATACTTTGATGCTATGCCTTTAGAATTTGGCAAACAATATATTACAGGGGCAAATGACAGCATTCAATTTGATAAATTGAAATACATTATTTCTAATTTCACATTGATAGACCAAAACAATACTGAAACCAAGTTGAGCGATCAATATGCTTATTTAAGTATAGCAGAAGGGCGCAATAGTGTAATTTTAAAAAATGTACCTAAAGGTCAATACAAGGCTATTAAATTTTTTGTAGGATTAGACTCTGCTGTCAACTTTGGCAATCCAGCTCAATGGCCTTTGGACCACCCATTAAGTCCATCGCTAACAGAAATGCATTGGGGATGGGCGGGAGGATATATTTTCAATATAATAGAAGGCTACTATTTAAATAACGGAAAAAGCGGTGGTTTCACTTTCCACATTGCGACCCCTAAATACGCTAGAACCCATGCTTTTGTTACCGACTATTCTATCACTCAAAATTCACTTATGAAATTCAAAATCCAAGCAGACAATTACTTTGACAATCAAATTAAATACAGCTTAAAAACAGATGGCAAAATGTCACATTCAGGCATCAATGACCCTATCATGGATTTATTTATCCAAAACAATTCAGGCATTTTCGAGTTTAATTCATTTGAGTGATGGTTAAAAAATTAGCTTTAAGTATCGTTTTATTGGTATTAGCAATTGGATTCAAAAGTTGCCAAAAAGACCCCAATGTATTAGTTGAAACTTCATTAACCCCTTACATCATAGAGACTAAGCCCGGCTTTCCTCCTTTGCGTCTTCCAAGCAACAATCCATTGACAGAGGAGGGTGTTTTACTTGGCAGAATGTTGTTCTATGACCCCCTGTTATCATTAGACAGTTCTATTTCGTGCAATTCGTGTCATTTCCAAAACAGGGCATTTGCACAAAGCACTCGTTTTAGTAAAGGCATAAGGGGACAATTAAGCCCAAGAAACTCAATGCCTTTGTTTAATTTAATGTGGCAAAATAGATTTTTTTGGGATGGGAGAGCACTTAGCTTAAGAGAACAAATCTTAATTCCAATTCAGGCTCACGATGAAATGGACTTGAACTTTTATGATTTAAGTATTCGACTTAAAAAATCAGATAGATATGCGCCAATGTTCAAAAAAGTCTTTAATACAACGGAAATTTCTCCAGTCGAAATCACTAAAGCACTTGAACAGTTTTTAGTAAGTATCATTTCTTTTAATTCAAAAATAGACCAATTGTTTGGACGCACTGACACTCTTAATGTAATTGATGCCTCTGCTCTAAGGGGATTAAACTTATTTATGAAACCCGTTGAAGATGGTGGAGCCGACTGCTTTCACTGCCATAGCAACATTCCATTTTTTGGCAACACAAGCCTTAATGGCTCTATGGCAAACAATGGATTAAACACTGTATTTACAGACAAGGGATTAGGCAGAATAACGGGAAGACCAACCGACGAAGGGAAATTCAAAATACCATCATTAAGAAACGTAGAATTAACGGCACCTTACATGCATGATGGACGGTTTGCAACACTTGAAGATGTTATTGACTTTTATTCCGATGGAGTTAACTTTGATTCACCGAATTTGGA
>JBILJV010000054.1:0-15041 GCA_044377005.1 Bacteroidia bacterium | reverse complement strand
CAGCATCAAATTGACTGTTGAAGGTCAAGTTGTAAACAAAAGAGTTGTATTACAGTAATTGATTTAAACTTATATAGGAAAAGGGCTACCATTGGGTAGCCCTTTTTTTATGTATAAATATTTTGAATAGAAAGATTGTGACATTCTATTTTTTAATACAAGATATAATGCCCAAATTTGTAACCATTATGACAGTATTAGTAGGAAAAAAAGCCCCACATTTTAGTGCTCCAGCTGTAATCAATGGAGAAGAGATTGTTGAAAAATTTAGTTTAGATCAGTTTATAGGAAAAAACCATGTTGTGTTTTTCTTCTATCCAAAAGATTTTACTTTTGTTTGTCCAACAGAGTTGCATGCATTTCAAGCACAATTAGGAGAGTTTGAAAAAAGAGGAGTTAAGGTAGTTGCTTGTAGTACAGATACAGAAGAAAGTCATTATAACTGGCTACAAATGCCAAAAGACAATGGTGGAATTCAAGGAATAACGTATCCTATTGTTGCTGATACCTCAAAAACAATTAGTACGAATTATGGTGTACTATTTGGTAATTATGATTACAATGAACAAGGTGATTTGGTTGCTAACGGCCCAATGATAGCTTTTAGAGGATTGTTTTTGATTGACAAAGAAGGAACTGTAATGCACCAAACAGTAAATCATTTACCATTAGGTAGAAGTGTTGACGAAACATTAAGAATTGTTGATGCACTTCAACACGTAGAAGAAAAAGGTGAAGTTTGTCCTGCAAATTGGGAAAAAGGTCAAGATGCAATGGATGCTTCATTCAAAGGTGTTGCTGATTATTTAAGTAAACACTAATTAATAAATGCATAAAAAAAATGCCAAGTAATTTTTACTTGGCATTTTTTTTATTTTTGTTTTTAGGAAAATATTGGCACAAAAAAAAGGTCAATTTTATATTGACCTTTTTTTTTATGTGTGTTTGAATTATCTTTTTTCAGCAATTCTAGCAGCTTTACCACTTAATTCTCTTAAGTAGAATATTCTTGCACGACGAACTTTACCAATTTTGTTAACCTCAATTTTTGCAATGTTAGGAGAGTGTACAGGGAATATTCTTTCAACACCAACACCGTTTGAAATTTTTCTTACTGTAAAAGTTGCATTTAAACCTGTATTACGACGTTGAATAACATCGCCTTGGAATAACTGAATTCTTTCTTTATTACCCTCTTTAATCTTATAATGCACTGTTACTCTATCACCTGCTTTAAAGTTTGGTAAATCTGTTTTGATATATTCTTGTTCAACTAATTTAATAAGATCCATGGCTTGTTGTAAATTTGGGATTGCAAAAATAGTCTTTTTTTATAAAATAAAAAATATTTTTTAAAACTATTTGTTATATAAAAGGGATACTGGTTTGATATGGTTTGGTTCTTATTCCCATTAATTATTTTGAGGGTTATATAAGCCATTATGTTAAAATCATTATTTAAAATCCAATAGATTACATCTAAAACTCCCAATAATTATTTAATTATGCTTTAATATTGGTTATAGTAAACAGAAATCTGTCATTTGATTTTGTTTCCTAACTCCAATATTATTATTCTTGTTCACTCAAACAGGTTTTGTACTAATGTTGGTAAAGGGTTATTAGTTTTTTTGTGACTAAATAAAATTTAAGATTTAGAAAATTGAACGAAGTATTGATTTATAGATATAAGATTGTAGTATCAAAATTAATTGAAAAATTAGAATGTTAAAATTAATCTTTCAAAACTATCAACTACAATCTTAATTCATTTTTTAAAGGGATCTTCTTATGATATTCAAAGCACCTCCTGCCTTAAACCACTCAATTTGTTGTTCGTTATAGGTATGGTTGCAATTAATAGTATCAGTTGTGCCGTTTTTGTGGTTAATTACCAAACGCAATGCTTTGCCAGGTTTGAAGTCTGTTAAACCCAATAAGTTGAATTTATCGTCTTCTTGAATTAAATCGTAATCTTCTTTATTGGCAAATGTCAAGGCTAACATTCCTTGTTTTTTTAAATTGGTTTCATGGATACGAGCAAATGATTTTACCAATACTGCTCTTACTCCTAAATGTCTAGGTTCCATTGCAGCATGTTCTCTTGAACTACCTTCGCCATAGTTTTCTTCACCAACCACAATACTGAATTCGCCAGCCGCTTTGTACATACGTTGCACTTTTGGTACTTCGTCATACGTTCCATTTAGTTGGTTTTTAACTGAGTTGGATTTGTCGTTAAAGGCATTGATAGCGCCAATCAACATGTTATTACTGATATTGTCTAAATGGCCACGAAATTTCAACCATGGACCTGCCATACTGATATGGTCGGTGGTACATTTGCCTTTTGCTTTGATTAATAATCTTAAGCCCATTAAGTCTTTTCCTTCCCAAGCTGCAAAAGGGTCTAACAATTGTAAACGAGAACTGCTTGGAGAAACATTAACTTGAACACCACTGCCATCAGCTGCTGGGGCTTGATAGCCTGCATCTTCTACTGCAAAACCTTTGCTTGGTAATTCCATACCTGTTGGCTCGTCTAGTTTCACTTGTTCGCCATTTTCGTTAGTCAAAGTATCAGTTAATGGATTAAAATCCAATCTGCCTGAAATTGCTATAGCTGTAGTAATCTCTGGACTAGCAACAAATGCATGTGTGTTTGGATTGCCATCCTGACGTGCAGCAAAGTTTCTATTGAAAGAATGGATGATAGCATTTTTCTCTTTTTTATCAGCACCCATTCTTGTCCACATACCGATGCATGGTCCACAAGCGTTAGCAAAAACAGTAGCGCCAATTTTATGGAAAGTATCTATAAAGCCATCTCTCTCAATAGTATAACGTACTTGTTCGCTACCTGGAGTGATAGTGAATTCAGCTTTTGTTTTAATGTTTTTGTCAGCTACTTGTTTAGCTAAGCTAGCCGCTCTTGAAATATCTTCATAACTCGAGTTTGTGCAACTACCAATTAATCCCACTTCAATATTAGTTGGCCAACCATTCGCAGCAGCTACTTCTTTCATTTTGCTGATAGGAGTAGCTAAGTCTGGAGTAAATGGGCCATTGATGTATGGTTCTAATTCTGATAAATTTAGTTCAATTACTTGGTCGAAATACTTTTCAGGGTTTGCATAACATTCAGCATCAGCAGTTAAGTGTTCTCTTACGCCATTGGCTAAATCAGCTACATCTGCTCTGCCAGTTGCACGCAAGTATCTTTCCATACTATCATCATAACCAAATGTAGAAGTAGTAGCACCAATTTCAGCACCCATATTACAGATAGTGCCTTTTCCAGTACAACTCATGTTGATTGCGCCTTCGCCAAAATATTCTACAATAGCACCGGTTCCACCTTTTACAGTTAAGATACCTGCTACTTTTAAAATTACATCTTTAGGAGATGCCCAACCGCTTAATTTACCAGTTAGTTTTACACCTATTAATTTAGGAAATTTCAACTCCCAAGGTAAGCCTGCCATTACATCACAGGCGTCAGCACCACCAACACCGATGGCTAACATACCTAATCCACCAGCATTTACAGTGTGTGAGTCAGTACCTATCATCATTCCACCCGGGAAAGCATAATTTTCTAAAACCACTTGGTGGATGATACCTGCACCTGGTTTCCAAAAGCCTATTCCATATTTATTTGAAACAGAACTTAAGAAATCAAACACTTCTTTAGATTCTTCGTTAGCAAAAGCTAAATCTTGTTTTGCTTCAATTTTTGCATTAATTAAATGATCGCAATGAACCGTTGATGGTACAGCCACTTTAGGACGACCCGCTTGCATAAATTGCAAAAGAGCCATTTGAGCAGTTGCATCTTGCATAGCCACTCTATCTGGCGCAAAATCTACATAACTATTTCCTCTTTCGTAAATAGAAGTTGTATTTCCTTCTGTTAGATGAGAATAAAGGATTTTTTCTGTAAGAGTTAATGGTTTTCCAATAAGTTTTCTAGCAGCTTCTATGCGGCTTGGCATATTTTCATACACCTTTTTAATCATTTCTATATCAAATGCCATAATTTTTTATATTGAGTGGCAAATTTATTATTTTTAGGTCAATAATAAAAATGAAGTCAAATAATACTCCTTAATAATTTAAAGTTTTAATTGTAAAGATTTGTTTTTTTGGAAATGTTCTTTTTTGATTATGTTTGTGGTATGAAATTGAATTATTTATTTTTTGCACTAATTATTGGTGTATTATCTGCTTGTAATACTGTTCCAGCAGAACAAGCTACAGCTACTGAAGAGCCAGATGAGTGTAAACAAGAAGATTTACTTACGCCAACTCTTGTAGATGGTTTTTATGGACAGTCTTTTGATACTTCCTCAGCTCAATTTTTGAATGCTTCGATTTTAAACTTTAAGAATAATGCTAATATGGAATCTAAAATTAAAGGCACTATTTCAACCATTTGTCAAAGTAAAGGATGTTGGTTTAGTTTAAAAGGCAAAGACACTACTATTACAGTTGATTTTGCTCATAAGTTTTTAATGCATAAAGATTTGGCAGGGAATCAGGTGATAGCCAATGGCCGATTTTATTACGATACTACTTCTGTGGAACAACAAATACATGAGTTGGTAGATGATGCGAAAACAATGACTTTGGAAGAAGCTAAAAAGAAAATTAAGTCACCGATAATTACCTTAGGTTTTGAAGCAACAGGGATTAAGATTTTGAAATAATTAAGTTCTAATTATTTTTAAAAACCTCAATTGATCAACTCAGTTGAGGTTTTTTTTGTTTGAACTTAAGTTTAATTTTTTCATAAGCCAAAAAACAAGACCTTTGCAAAGTTGTTAAAATTGGAATGTATAATCAAGAAGAGATAGAGATAATCGGAGCGGCTGAACATAATTTAAAGCAAGTTGATTTAACTATACCACGAAATAAGTTAGTAGTATTTACTGGTTTAAGTGGAAGTGGAAAGTCGAGCTTAGCTTTTGATACTATATTTGCTGAAGGTCAACGCCGTTATCTAGAAACATTCAGTGCTTATGCAAGGCAGTTTATCGGTGATATGAGACGTCCAAATGTCGATAAAATCAATGGCTTGTCACCTGTTATTAGTATTGAACAAAAAACAGTAAGCAGAAATCCTAGAAGTACAGTCGGAACCATTACAGAAATTTACGATTTTTTAAGATTGTTGTTTGCCAGAGCCGGAGAGCCATACAGTT
The DNA here is from genome assembly GCA_044377005.1 of Bacteroidia bacterium. GTDB lineage: Bacteria > Bacteroidota > Bacteroidia > NS11-12g > UBA955 > JABMMZ01. The sequence goes on along the minus strand of JBILJV010000054.1, from coordinate 9,837 downwards.
ATCTGTCTGGCAAGAAAATGATTCGTTATACTGAGGACGAAATTTTAAGCAATATTATTGAGACATTTAAAGGGACGAGAATTGCTGTTCTAGCTCCCTTAATTAAAGGAAGAAAAGGGCATTACAGAGAATTATTTGAGCAAGTAAGAAAGCAGGGTTATCGCAAAGTGAGAGTGGATGGGGAGTTGACAGATATTGAGGCTGGGATGCAGCTCGATAGATACAAAATTCATGATATAGAATTGGTGATAGATCGAATAGATGCTTTGGAGAAAAACAGTCAGCGTTTATCGGATGCAGTGAAATTGGCATTTAAAATGGGAAAGGGTACTTTGTCTATTTTAAATACAGAAACCAACTTGTCGTTTTTTTACAGTAAGTTTTTAATGGACCCTGAGACAGGATTGAGTTACGACGAACCTCAACCCAATACTTTTTCATTTAATAGTCCCTATGGTTCATGCCCTCAGTGTAATGGTTTAGGGATAGTTAGTAAAGTTTCTATAGAACACATTATTCCCGACCGAAGTATTAGTATCAACAAAGGAGGAATTTTGCCAATAGGAGAACTTAGGGATAATTATATGTTTGCTCAGTTAAGAGGATTGGCCAAAAAATTCAAATTCTCTCTTGCCGATTCAATTGACAAATTAAGTGATGAAATTATAGAAGTATTGATGAATGGGACAGACGAAACTTATCCTATTTCATATACCAATTACGAAGGTAAGTCTATTCAAACGGAAACAGAATTTAAAGGACTAATTCCTATTATTGAGGAACAGTATTTCGAAGGAAAAAGTGAAAGAATATCGAAGTGGGCAGAGGAGTATATGCATACTGTAACTTGTCAAACTTGTGAAGGTAAACGATTGAAAAAAGAAGCTTTGTTTTACAAGATTTCGAAAGAATCTATCGCAGATTTGTCGACAATGTCTATCCAATCATTAAACACATGGTTGTCAAATATTGATAAGCAGTTAAATGACAGGCAAATAGTGATTGCAACAGAGATCATCAAAGAAATTAAAACTAGGGTTAGTTTTTTGGTCAATGTCGGTCTTGATTACCTTACGCTTAATAGTCCATCACATACATTAAGTGGAGGAGAGGCTCAACGAATTCGATTAGCAACTCAAATTGGGTCAAGGTTAGTTAATGTGTTGTATATTCTTGATGAACCAAGCATAGGATTACATCAAAGAGACAATGAAAAATTAATTGCTTCTCTTAAGGAATTGCGTGATTTAGGAAATAGTGTTATTGTGGTTGAACACGACAAAGACATGATTGTAGAGAGTGATTATATCGTTGATATAGGTCCTTTTGCTGGTGTAAATGGTGGGCAAATAGTATCACAAGGCGATTATGAGTCTTTTATTAAACAAAACTCCATAACGGCACAATATGTTAATGGAACAAAATCAATAGAAATTCCTAAAAAAAGAAGAAAAGGCTCTGGTAAAACTTTGGTTTTAAAAGGTTGTACAGGGAATAATTTAAAAAACATAAATGTTTCTTTTCCTTTGAATCAGTTTATCTGTGTTACAGGTGTTTCGGGAAGTGGAAAGTCATCGTTGATTAATGAAACATTGTATCCTATTTTAGCCAAACATGTCTATGATAGTAAGTATGCTTGTTTGCCTTATCAATCCATAACAGGATTAAAAGAAATAGACAAGGTAATAAGAATAGATCAGTCGCCTATTGGCAGAACACCTCGAAGTAATCCAGCAACTTACACAGGTGTTTTCGCTGATATCAGAAGTTTATTTGCGCTTCATCCTGAGGCTAAAATTAGGGGATACAAGCCTGGGCGTTTTTCATTTAACGTTTCAGGAGGTCGATGTGAAACTTGTAAAGGTGGTGGACAAAAAGTTATTCAAATGAATTTTTTGCCTGATGTAGAGGTGCAATGTGATGTTTGTAATGGAAAGCGTTACAACAGAGAAACATTGGAGGTAAGATATAAAGGGAAAAGTATTAACGATGTTTTGAATATGCCAATCGATCATGCGGTTGATTTTTTTGAAAACATGCCACAAATTTCCAGAAAGTTACAGGCTTTAAAAGATGTTGGATTGGGTTATATTACCTTAGGGCAATCTTCTACAACATTGAGTGGAGGTGAGGCTCAAAGGGTTAAACTTGCTGAGGAATTAAGTAAAAAAGAAACTGGAAATACCTTCTATATTTTGGATGAACCAACAACAGGACTTCACTTTGAGGACGTAAAAGTGTTGTTAGATGTTTTAAATAAACTAGTAGATAAAGGCAATACAATTTTGGTAATTGAACACAATATGGATGTTATTAAAGTGGCTGATTATATTATTGATATTGGACCTGAGGGCGGACAAGGAGGTGGTCAGGTTTTAGCAACAGGTACTCCCGAAGAACTGGCAAAAGCTACCTATAGTCACACTGCAAGGTTTCTTAAAAAAGAATTATCAGTAGTTAAAGGGGCGTAAACAGTTATTGATTCGTATGCCTATGCTATAGAAAAATTGATTGGTTTGATTAATTTGTCTGTAGTTTATTCTGCCGTCTATAAATACATTATGTTTAAGCATATAACTAATATTTAGTTCTAATATTTTAAGATTCGTTTTTTTTCCCATGAACATTTTACTTTCCATCTCTGTTGCTCTATCTCTATAATCTCTTAATATATTTCCTCCATAATTTCTGCCAGTTAAAAAACTATCTTTCCCTGTTGTTGCATTAATAAAAGTCGCTTGCAAGTTCCATTTGTTGGGAAGTTGATAACGGGCTTCAAAAATTATTTCACTAAAATTGGCTCCTAATGGGTGAGCTAAAGCTTGGTTGAAATGCGAATAGCTTTGAGTGGTTCTGTAATGAGAATATGTATAAGGTCGCATTCGATTATATTCGATTAATAAATCTAGATTTTTAACGTTAAGCAAGTTAAAACTTCTAGCACCTATTTGGTAACCATATTTGTTTGCCCACCAATTTGGTTCTTCTTTAATGAATTTTAAATTAAATTCATCTAATAAAAACTGACCATAAATAACATACTGATGTTTTATATTCCATTCAAAATCAAATGCCATTAAACTATTGTCTCGGCTACCTAAATTTGATTCAACGGCTCTATAAAAAATAACAGGATTTAAGTAATTAAGGTCAAATTGGTTTTTTTGAGTACTGTCTATTCTGTCAAAGATCACCATTTCATTTAATCCAATACTTAGGTTTTTTCTAACATCAAATGAGAGACGGTGAAATGCACCATATTTTTTACCAAAAAGGGTATTCCCTAATATAATACCATTGTCATTAAACTGGGTAAATAGGTTTTGATAATGAAACCGTTTGATGTCAGTATTGATTTTGAAAAATAAATACTGAGGGGCAAAATCATTTAAAATAAGAGAACGGTATCCATTGCCAATTTTATGTTTGTCGTGTCCGAATTGAAATTTTATGTAATTATTAATAGCATTAAATGTAAAATAGGCTCTTGCTTGGAAAAAGTCAACCGCTCCAGCCTTTTTGAATTTTTTAAAGAACAGTTCATTGGGAACATGGTTCAACGAGTCGTGAAAAAAACGATAGTATGAAGGTAACAATATTTGATTTTCGGTAAACAATGAGTAAAACCCAACTCCTTTTTTGTGGCCACCAATATTGCCCCAAATTTCAGCACCACGTGTGTTCTGATACAATTTATTTGCTTGATTTTTTTCTTCACCGGTTGTAAAATTTAAAACAGGGTTGATAACCATTAGATAGTCTTTTTCTTTGATACAATATAATGCTGATGAGTATTTGTATATTGAATTTGATTTTTTTTTCTTGTTAGAAAAAGGGAATTTTTTCCTAGATAAGTGATGTAAATTGTCAATACTCAAATAAGGTCTTTGCTTGTCATAATTCGTTAAAGAAATGTAATTATAACTTGAGTCATTTTTGAAATCGAAGGTTCTAAAAAATTGACTACTAGATATGGAGTTGGTGTTAGAGTCAATTGTATTCTTTCTGTATGATTCATAATGTCCAATACTATTAATGGGATAATAAACATGTTGAGCTATCGATTTATTGCCCATCAAGGCTATCAATAAAAAAAGATATATTAGTTTAAATTTCAATAGATGGTTAGTTGTAAATAGTTCCTAATATTTCTGATATTTTGTTCCGAACTTCTATGAGTTGAATGTGGTATTGTATTAATAATTCAGCTTCACTAGAATCCGGAACTTGAGACAAATCATTCATATTGTTTTTGATTAATTGTTCCAATTTGAATTTTTTCAGAAACAAGAAAAGAGATTGAAGGTCACGAACATAATTTTCTTTTTCAGTTTTTAGAAATAATCCATTTTCTCCCCAATAGGAGCTTAATTCGTATTTTTCGGAATGGAAATCAGCCGCTATTTGTCTAACTTCAGAATCGGAATGGTTAATAAAGAAAGATTCATCTAAGGTTAAGTTGTTTTCAATTGATACTTTTACTTCTTCAATGATTTTTTGATACAGAGGATTGTTTATGGACAGCTGATCATCTTCCGAAAGTTCTTTAAATATGAAATCAGCAACAGTTGCATCTTCCATAAATTTTTTGTGACCACTTTGAACTAATAATCTAATCAATCCTTTTTCTTGTTCATCGCCACCTACATAATGTTGGACATTGTTGACATTTGTATTCAGTAAGTCTTGTATTTCTGGGTTGAATTCTTGAGAAGTAGGAGATTTTATTTTTCTAATTTTATTGATTTCTGCTATCAATATTTTTTCGTCAGATTCAACCAATTTGCTGCATTCTTTGATGTACATGGATCGTTTTAGCGCATCGGGAATAAGGGCAATACTTTGCAAAAGGTTTTTTAAAACTTCGGTTTTTTTGATAGGGTCATTTCCAACAGAAGTTATCAGCAGATCGGCTTTAAAAAATATAAAGTCCTTAACTTCTTGTTCTAGGAATTGTTTGAAATTGGTTGATCCTATTTTTTTGCAATAAGAGTCTGGGTCTTCACCTTCTGGGAAACGAACACAGCGAACATTCATGCCTTGTTCAAGCAATAAATCTATACCTCTTAATGAGGCCTTAATGCCTGCAGCATCACCATCATACAAAACGGTTACATTGTCGGTAAATCGTTTGATTAGTTTTATTTGTCCTTCCGTAAGTGAAGTTCCCGATGAGGCTACAACGTTTTCTATTCCTGATTGATTTAGAGAAACAACATCTGTATATCCCTCCACTAAATAGCATAAGTTGAGGTTTTTTATTTGTTTTTTAGCTTGAAAAATACCGTAAAGTACATTGCTTTTGTGGTAAACTTCAGTTTCGGGAGAGTTAAGGTATTTGGGGGATTTGTCATCCTTTATTAATTGTCGTCCTCCAAAAGCGATAATTCTACCTGTAAGGTCGTGAATTGGGAATATAACACGGTGTCTGAAAAGGTCAAAATAATGGCCTTCTTCTTTCTTTTTTATAAGGCCAGCTTCTACAAAGAAGTCAAGATTGAATTGGTTTGATTTGGCTTCATTCACCAAACTTTCCCATCCTTGAGGAGAATAACCTAAGTCAAAAGTTCCCATTGCCAAAGGCGTAATACCTCTTTCTCTAAAATAACTATCACCTATCATTTTTCCTTCATCAGTTTGTAGTTGTTGGATGAAGTAGTTTTTAGCAAATTCTAAAACGGTGAAAAGGCTTTCTTTTTTTTGTTGTTTTTCGTCGTATTCCTCTCGATTTTGGATATTGTCCTCAATCAATGAAATATTGTATTTTTGGGCTAGTTTTCTAATGGCATCAGCAAAAGACAATTGGTCGTGCTCCATTAAAAAGCTTACCGAATTTCCTGCCTTCCCGCAGCCAAAACATTTGTAAATTCCTTTGGCAGGTGATACGGTGAAGGAGGGTGATTTTTCGTCATGGAATGGGCAACGACCTAAAAGATTAGCTCCTCTTTTTTTGAGAGCAATATATTCTCCAACCACATCTTCTATATGGGCAACATTTATGACTTCGTCTATAGATTGGCGTGCAATCATTCAATGCAAATTTAGGATAAATTATGTTTTTTTATCCTTTATAAAATAAATGTTTATAAGGAGATTACAAACTCCAGTATTCTAGGGACTTAAATTGGTCTCTGTATATGCCTTTTAGGTCGAGAACAAATGCATTGCTTGTGCCAATGTTTTTGAAATAATCTTCGCTCAAGTTTTTGTATTCTTGATGGCTAACGGCTATAATAATGCCATCGTATTGAGTCCCAATTTGAGGTGAAAGATGGAATCCATATTCTTCAAATACTTCTTCAGCATCTGCTCTAGGGTCTACCACATCAACATTGATGTTGTAGCTTTTTAATTCTTTTACGATATCTACAATTTTTGAATTTCTAATATCAGCTACATCTTCTTTGAAGGTTGCTCCCAATATTAATATTTTTGAATTTTTAATATTTTTGTCGTTGGCAATTAATTTTTTTAAAGCAACTTTGGCAATATGAGCTCCCATCATGTCATTGGTAAAACGACCTGCTGCTATTACTCTTGGATGAAGACCAAGTTCAGTTGCTTTATAAGTTAAGTAGTATGGGTCAACCCCAATACAATGTCCACCTACTAAACCTGGACTGAATTTTAAAAAGTTCCATTTGGTTCCTGCTGCTTCAATTACATCATAAGTGTTGATATTCATTTTGTCAAAAATCAAACTTAACTCATTCATTAGGGATATGTTTAAGTCACGTTGAGTGTTTTCAATGATTTTTGCCGCTTCAGCTACTTTTAATGTAGGTGCTTTGTGGATGCCCGCAGTAATGATTGAGCCATATAAATTTGCAATTTCTTCCAAACTTTCTTTGTCACTTCCAGAAACTATTTTTAAAATTTTGGTTAAAGTGTTGATCTTATCACCTGGGTTAATTCTTTCAGGGGAATATCCTACTTTGAAGTCAGAGTTGAATGTTAATCCACTTTCATGTTCAATTACAGGAACACAGTCTTCCTCTGTACAACCTGGGTAAACAGTAGATTCAAAAACTACGTAATCACCTTTGCTAATTACTTTTCCTACAGTTCTAGAAGCTCCTATTAATGGTTTTAAATCAGGGTTTTTACCTTCGTCAATAGGGGTTGGTACAGCTACAATATAAAATGAACAATCTTTGATGTCGTCCAAATTGTGACTAAAATTAATATCGCAATCATCAAATTCAGAAGGTTCAACTTCTTTACTTGGGTCTTCTTTGCGTTTTAACATTTCCACACGTTTGGGATTTATATCAAACCCAACTACTTTGTATTTTTTTGCAAATTCAAGTGCAAGTGGAAGTCCTACATAGCCTAAACCAATGATTGCTATTGATTTTTCTTTATTTTGTATTTGGTTAAATATACCCATTTGATTTATAAGGCCGCAAAAATAATGATTAAACTACATAAAACAAAAAATATCAATGACATTTACAGTCACTAATATGTGGTGTTAAATCCAGTTTTAGAATTTGTAAACTTAAAGTATATTTGCCTAATGTCTGTTTTTCAAAAAACACCTCATTGGTTGAAATCTTTATTACCAAGTTTGGTATGGGAAATTCCCAATCTTGAGCAGACGGTTTATCTCACTTTTGATGATGGTCCTCATCCTCAAATTACTCCTTGGGTGCTCGAACAATTGAATCAATTTCAATTTAAAGGGACTTTTTTTTGTGTGGGTGACAATGTATTAAAGTATCCAGACATTGTGTCCTTAATTCAACGCGATGGACACGCACTAGGGAATCATACAATGAATCATGTTAAAGGATGGCATATGAAAAATGCAGATTATCTTGACAATGTATCGCGTTGTCATCACGTTTTGAAATCCACCTTATTTAGACCTCCTTATGGAAGAATAAAATGGAGTCAAGCTAAGCTATTGAAAGCCAATTACAAGGTTGTGATGTGGTCTCTTTTGTCTTTAGATTATTTAAAAGGCTTAAACGTGGAAAAAAGTTTGATTGAACTCAAAAAGCAAACTAAATCAGGTTCAATTATCGTGTTTCATGATTCGGTAAAAGCAGAACAAAACCTTAAAGATTTGTTACCACCATATTTACAATTTCTTAATGATAATGGTTTTAATTGCCAAGTGATATCATGATAGAAAATCTTTGTATAATTGTTCTTTCCATTTATTTATTTATTCAGTTTGGGGTAATGTTTGGGCTATTTATATATAAGAAAAAAGAGTTTGTTGAATTGGATAGTTACCCGTTTATTAGTTTGTTAATTGCAGCCCGAAATGAAGAAGATAAAATCGAAGATTGTTTAAAGTCAATTGCAGCATTAAATTACCCACCAGACCGTTTTGAAGTTTTAGTTGGGAATGATGGTAGTACCGATCAAACGCAGTTTATTATTGAAAAATTCATTGTCAATAAAGAAAATTTTAAATTGATAAATTTGGATGGTACAGAAAATCCAACAACAAAAGGCAAAGCTAGGGTTTTGGCAACATTAGCACAACAAGCTAAAGGTAATTATTATTTAATTACAGATGCAGATGTTGAAGTTGGTCCACTGTGGGCCAAAGGATTGATCTCTGAAATGATACATAATCAACTGCATTTGTTAGGCGGTACGACACATGTTAAAGCTACCTCCAAATTTGAGCAATACCAACAAGTAGATTGGTTTTATTTTATGGGAATCATAAATGTTTTAGATAGTCTTAATCATCCATTAACGATGGTGGGAAATAATATGGCAATAAGTGCAGATGCATATCGTAAAGTTGGAGGATATGAAACCATTCCTTTTAGCATAACTGAAGATTATGCATTGTTTAATGCGGTTAGGAATGAAGGATTTAAAACGGCACAAATATTTAACCAAGAAACTCTGGTACGTACCCGTGCTATAGATTCTGTTATTGGAATATTGAAGCAGCGAAAACGATGGCTTAAGGGTGGATGGTCCTTGCCTTTTATTTACAGAATGATGATGTTTGTTTTAGGAGCGTGGTATTTTACATTACCATTATTGTTTGTTTTGAATTGGAAATTAGGTTTGTTGTTCTTTTTGGTAAAAATTGTGTTGCAATTGCTTCAATTACTTAAAATGTATCGACTTATATTGCTTAAGCCACAGCACTATATTGCAATCTTTACTTATGATATTTATTTGTTTTTTATAATGCCTGCAATATCAATTTATTTTATTTTGCCTTTTGCCAATACTTGGAAAGGTAGACGTTACTAAACATGGATTGTAATTGTTTTGGAAAGCATAAAAAATGAGGTTAAATTGCACACGTGCATTTAAGCCGTTTTATTGCCACAAGATTAGCTTTAGGTAAACACAAGACATTTGCTTCCTTAATAATAAGGTTAGCTTGGTTTGGAGTGGGATTAAGTGTTGCGGTTATGTTAATTGCACTCGCTATAGTGGTTGGCTACAAACAACAAATTACTCAAAAAATTACTGGTTTTGGTGGCCACATTGAAATACATTCTATAGGCACAAGTGGAAACTATGACTATGAACAGTTTGAAGATACCAGTCGTTTGGTAGCGAATGTAAAGCAATTGGGGTCTGTTTTATCCGTATTCCCTGTTCTTTCACGACCTGCCATTATGAAAACTGATGATAATTTGGAGGGGATTGTTTTTAAAGGGGTTAATTCAATGTATGAATGGTCATACTTGGAACAACATTTAATTAAAGGCTATGTTCCAGGGGTAGGAGATTCTTTAAGAAAAAGAGAGGTTTTAATTTCGAAGATAATTTCAGATAGATTGCATTTAGACACCGGAGATCAGGTAAAAGTTTATTTTATTAACCAGCCTGTCCGAGTTATCCCAT
>JBILJV010000053.1:0-15386 GCA_044377005.1 Bacteroidia bacterium | reverse complement strand
TGAAGCTATGCACGTTATAGATGTTAATAGTGGAAGAAAAACTACTGATGCTGAAAGTCAACAAGAAAATGCGCTAAAAATAAACTTAGAAGCAACCAAAGAAATTGCTCGTCAATTAAGACTTCGCGATTTGGGAGGCATTATTGTCATTGATTTTATAGACTTAAAAAGCCCTGCACACAAAAAAGACTTACACGATTTCCTTACAGCTTCAATGAAGTCTGACCGATCTAGACACAATATTTTACCTATGAGTAAATTTGGTTTAGTACAAATTACAAGAGAACGAGTAAGACCTGAAATGAATATTAACACTTCCGAACTTTGCCCTAGTTGCAATGGAACTGGTGCTGTGGTCTCAAGTATGCTTTTAGGTGACAGTATCGAAGAAAAACTTTGTTACATTTGGGATACTCAAAACATTAAAAACTTAAGATTAAAAGTAAATCCAATTATTAAGGCATACCTTACAAAAGGAGGTTTGAAAAGTGTAAGATGGAATTGGTATTGGAAATATAAAAAATGGGTAAAAGTAATTGCTGACCCTCAATATCATTTAACAGACTTTAGTATTTTTAATGAGTTTGGTGACGAATTAAACTAAAAATTACAACTCCACTTTTATTAGTTTTTCCAATATTTGATGAACCGCAGGACAAACAGCTGAGTTCACAATGGTTAAATTTTTTCGTTTGATAAATACATCTTCGTCCGTGTATGGAAACCTTGCACAATCCGAAGGTCTTACATCATAAATTTGGCATGTATTGTCTTGATTCAAAAAGGCACATGGACTTTTTAGTAATACCCAATCATTGTCATCGTCCAACTTTAAATATTTTTCAATTAAATCAGTTTCTTTGATTTTCAAATACTTACTTATTCGTTTAATATCAGTTGCTTTAAAAGTTGGACTGTGATTTTTGCAGCAGTTAGCGCAATCAAGGCAATCGATTTTAGAAAAAACCTCTTCGTGTAAATCTGGCAATTGTTTGATTAACTTAGACGGATTAACTTTATTCAACACCAATTGGTATCGTTTTTTATTGGTTCGACTTAGTTTTTTCCACTGTTCATCCTTACTCCAATCCATTTTATTATGAATGTAATCTTTTAAAAGCGATAGCTTGATAATCAAATTGCTTATCAACCGTCATTGTATTTTTACTAAGTGTGTCTATTCTAACAATACCACTTGCATGGATTACTTCTGATTTGCTCAGCATTATTCCAACATGGGAGACTTTTGTTTGGTATTCTTTTTTAAAAAACACCAAATCACCAATTTGAAGTTCATCTCGTTCCACCGATACGCCTATTTCTATTTGTTGTGAAGTGTCTCTTTTAATATTAATTCCCAAAGCCTTAAACACCATTTGAACATAACCTGAACAATCGATACCCATGTAGGTTCTTCCACCCCACAAATAAGGTGAATTAAGGAAAGATTTCGCTACATTCTCCAGTTGTATTCGAAATGGCAGGTGGTGGTTTGGCTTTAAATTGTGTTTTAATTCATATAATTCATCCCCTATTTTAAATTTCCCATTGTGAGGAATCATGCCACCACAAGGAATGAAAATTCTTTTTTTCAAACAGAAAGCTTCGGCAAACAACGTATCACAAACTTTAGTAAAATCTGGGTTAAAGGGCTGTATAGTATTTGAGCTTATCCAACCTTCATAGTCATCAAAATCTGTTTTTATTTTGACCCATTCCTCCTCTTTTTTGAGAATAGAATAAGATTCTCCAAAAACCAAAGCAGAAATCATCTCTGCTCTCGAAGCCGGTTCTTGCCTAATTGGCACATAGGATTGAAGGCAAGTCCCCTTGTTATCCATGAATTTAAAGGTGTAATCGAGACTTTCTTTCTAAAAGAATTTCTTCATTTTCCTCTTTTTCAGGATCAGGCACACAACAGTCTACTGGACATACTGCAGCACATTGTGGTTCTTCATGAAAACCCATACACTCTGTACATTTATCAGGAACAATGTAATAAACCTCTTGACTTATTGGTGCAAATTTTTCTTCAACATCCACAACAGTGCCATCCGTTAGAGCGTATGTTCCACTCACGTTTGTACCATCTTTTATTCTCCATTCAACTCCACTTTCATAGATTGCATTATTGGGACACTCTGGTTCACAGGCGCCACAATTGATACATTCATCTGTTATTTTAATTGCCATAATTAACTGCGAAATTCGATATAATTTTTTGCTTTGTCAAATAAAGCGTATTAAAAATTTGTAACAATATAAAAAGATTTGCAAAGAGCATTTTTGAGAAAATCACCCTGTTTGATAATCTCCTTCGAAAATGAAGTGACATTTATTTACATTGATATAATCATGTAAATAAAAAAAGGAATTTCATGATTGTAAACATTTTTTAAATAAAATCAAATTGCTTAATTGCGTTGAACAAAAACAAAAGAAATGATAAGCATTGATAATTACTTAGACACCCATTACATTCACAGAAGCAATTGGCTTAGAGCAGCTGTTTTGGGGGCAAATGATGGAATTATTTCTATTTCGAGTTTAGCAATTGGTGTTGCTGCTGCAAGTTCTACAAGAGAGCCCATTTTATTAGCAACCATTGCAGGGTTGGTTGCTGGAGCGTTGTCGATGGCTGCTGGAGAATATGTCTCTGTAAGCTCACAAACGGACACAGAAAATGCCGATATTAAAAGAGAAATTAAAGAACTTGAGGAAATGCCACAAGAAGAGTTAGCAATTTTAGCCCAAATTTATGAAAGAAGGGGATTAAAAAAAGAAACTGCACTTCAAGTAGCCATTGAACTAACCGAAATAGATGCGCTAGGCACTCACATTCGAGATGAATTAGGCATCAATGACATTAGCAAAGCTAAGCCAATTCAAGCTTCAATTGCATCAGGTGCAGCTTTCACATTGGGTGGGATTCTGCCTTTGGTAGTTATTTTATTCAGTCCAATAAAAGGGATGGAATATTGGCTGTATGGTTCAACAACCTTTTTCCTAATCATTTTGGGCGCTGTATCTGCAAAGACAGGAGGTTCGAGCGTTTCGAAGGCAATCATTCGAATTACAATATGGGGAACAATAGCCATGGGACTTTCCGCTATTGTCGGGTATCTTTTTGGTGTAAAAATTTAACTTAATAAACAAACAAATATGAACGAAGCACATTGGCATTTAACCGTAAACCACTTACCTCTTATTTTTCCAATTGTAGGAGCCATGGTTATCACTATTGGTTTAAGCTTTAATTCGGACGCCGTTAAAAGAACGTCTCTACTTATTTTTATTATTGGCGCTTTAGCTTGTATTGCGGCAATGTCAACTGGAGAAGGGGCCGAAGAAGTCATTGAACAATTAGGAAATGATTCTAAAAACTACATTGAAACCCATGAAGAGGTTGCAGAAACTTTCTCAATTTTATCCTACCTTTTAGGTGCAGTTTCTTTGTTTGGCCTGTGGGCGAGCATTAAAAGACGTGGTTTTTCGAACACATTAAATTGGTCAATCTTGGCTTTTTCTCTTGTCGTGATTATCGTTGGCAAAGAGACAGGAACAACGGGTGGCGAAATTAGACACACTGAAATAAGAACTTCGAACAATTCACCATCCACAAACCCACAAAATACTGAAGAAAAAGAGGATGATTGATTAAATTATTTTGCAATAGATTTTAATTTCTCTTATAACAGCTCAACTGTTTTTATTATTTTTTGAAAACAGTTTGACTTTCTTTTATTTTGCGTTACAATTCCTGACTTTCAGAACGCGATTCTAAATTGGGATTTATAAATTTACCCATTAACAGTAAAGAAAGCCATCAATTCATGAAACCAAAAAAGAGTTTCGATATAGATATCATCTTTACGCCTTTGGTTTTAATCTCATTTCTTGTTTTTGCATTTGGCTTTTCTAATATTGAAAACTACACCTATTGGTTAAAAACATTAATCATCCTTGTTGTTTCAGGAATAGTTATTGGCAATATTATTTATGTGATATTAAGCTTGTACATTAAGAACTTAAATACCTACAAAAACTCAAATAATATAGGCATTAGGTCATTATTAATTGCTTCTTTTATATTCATTTCAATTGGGGGTGGCATTAAAATCAATGAATCATGGGACAGAAACATAGTTTGCAGAAATTTTATGATTTACGACAAAGCGGCAAGCAAATATAGAGGCAACAATTACTATATTTTCATAAAAAACAATGGCAAAAGAGAGCGGCTCAATGTTAAGGGCACCTTATACGAGTCGCATCAAGTTGGTCAAAAAATAAAATTATGTGTTACAACCGGATATTTGGGGTTTGTCTATATAAAGCCCAAAGATTGACTATGTGTAAATTTAAATTTATGTAGTTTAAAATACAATAATCTTGTAATAATATTACATTTAAAAAAAATAAATTAGATTTGAATGCTGTGAAAAAGACCATTCTTATTTTTTTATTTTTGTTTTCATTAGGGTTGTTTCTCTCTTTAAATATTAATTCAAAATACAAAGTACACACATACAAAAGCACTATGTGGGCTGATGCTTCGGGATATTTTATGTATTTGCCTTCTACTTTTATTTACCATTGGGATTATGAACAAATTCCCAAAAAAATGGACTCCTTAACCGGTCATGGTTTTTATTTACGTGATTCTCAAAAAGTAGTTTTTACCAAATACACCTCAGGCATTGCTTATCTCCAATTCCCATTCTTTATTGGCACTCATGCCTTTTGCAAACTTTTTCAACTTGATGCAAGTGGATTTTCGCAACCTTATGTCAATAGTATATTATTTGCAGGTGTGTTTTATCTTCTTTTAGGATTGTTTTTTCTTTATTACTTCCTATCAACACATTTTGACAAAAAGAGCAGTTTATTTACTTGTATTGCAATATTAGCTTGCACAAATTTATATTATTACGGAATTGAACATCCTGGATTGTCACATATTTATTCCTTTTTTATTGCCAGTTTAAGTTTGTTTTTAATTTCAAAAAAGAAGCTAAAATCCATTTTGTACCTAATCCCGCTATTTGCTCTCTTAATTCTGATTAGACCAACTAATTTATTATTGGTTTTCTTTATTTTATCCTATTTCTTTCACCAATATAACTTGATCGACCTTAAGTCAATAAAATGGAATCAATGGATTGCGGCATTTCTAATTGGCTTTTTCATTGTTATTCCTCAAATGTTTTATTGGCATTACGCCAGTGGTAATTGGATTTCATATTCATACAAAGGTGAAGGTTTTACTAATTGGAATTCACCCAAAATCCTTGAGGTATTATTTGCAGCATGCAATGGTTTTTTAACTTACGCCCCATTATTCTTGTTGGCCTTTTGGGGTTATTTTTACAAACCGATTAGCGCCTCATTTTCGCTTAAATTTTTTATTCTTTTCTCTATTTTAGTTTACATAAATGCTTCATGGTGGTCTTGGCAGTTTGGCTGCGCTTATGGAGGCAGAGCCTTTGTGGATTATTATCCTTTCTTGGCCATCGGATTAGCTAGTTTTGTTAACCGAATAATATTGAATCACCTAAAAACACAAATTATAGGATTAGCTTTACTTCTAATTTTTGCTTCTTACAACCTATTGTTTATTTACGGATTCGATGATTGTTGGTACAGCACAAATTGGGATTATGCCGAAATATTAAACATATTAAAAGGGTAATTGATTACTTCAAAAGAGTAATTGTTCCTTTGGTAGAATACAATTTACCTCTAAAATCAGTATAAATACATGAGTACATGTAAACACCCTGTGGTTGAGCTTTGTTTTTATAAATACCATTCCAAAAGGATTTTAAATTGTCAGACTGGAATAACAATTCTCCCCAACGGTTAAATATTTTAAAATCAATAGTCTTTAATGCACCGCCAGACAATACAAATTGATCATTAAGCCCATCATTATTTGGAGTAAATGCATTTGGAATATACAGAATTGGTTCAAAGTTAAAACAAATATCATTACTCCAAGAAACAGTATCTGTTCCAACTTTTGTAGCTTTTACTCTGTAACACTGTGTGTAATATTCCTGACCATTATCATAGTTGACTGAAAATGAATTTACATTTTGTTCATAAAGTACATAAGCTGTACTTTCTGGCAAATAACGGTAGATATCATAAGTGATTGCTGCATTTCCCCAACCAAGATACGGCATAAAATTCATTGACACTTCATAAGGTCCAATCTTAGAACCTGTTAATAAAACATTGGTATGAATTCTAGAATAAAAGGGCTCACCGCACAAATCGGTTCCTTTGATTCTGTAATCGTAAGCAAAGCTGTCCGTATTTATTGGCGTTTGCAAATAATTAACTTCTGTTTTGTTTACAGATGCAACGCCTGCAAATGTTTCTGTTGTACCAGTTTTTCTTCTTTCAATTATGATGGGAGTTGAATGTCGTTCTGCATTAAAGATTTGCCAAAACAATTCAATACCATCGTCATTATTCGGGGGAGGATTTACGGTAAGATAATTTAAATACAATCCAGGATTATCAAAGTATACGACTATTTCTATGGTATCACCCACGCATCCATTTTCTGAAACTTCAAAAACCGTTACTGAATTATTTTTTTGTCCTCTCCAATTAACCGTTATCTGATTGTTAGAATTGTTTACAATTTGACCTCCATTGACAGCCCAATTAAATACCGAATTAGCAAATCCTGAAACACTGTATATTTTATTGGTTACATTTGGCAAGCAAATTACTGTATCTCCTAAAATAGCTTTTGAAGTTGGTTTAGGATAAACTTCAATATCGATGTTAATTTGAGGCCCTTCACATCCAAATTCGGTGGTTTCTATTACACTTAAACGGTAGGTTCCAAACGCAGCCGAATTTATAAATACACTGTCATTTCCTTGTCCTCTTATAGACCAATTATTGGGATTAATTGTCCACAAATAACTTGATTTAGCATATCCATTTAAAATAAACAAATAATCTCCTGACGATTGACAATAAGAATTTGGACCTATAATTTGATTCGCTATAGGAAAGGGTCTAACATTAACAGTATAATTAAACACACCACTTACACATTGTTTGTTATTAACGGTATCAATACTTGTTTCAAACATTGATACAGAACCAGTCATTTGACCACCCCAATCAACAGTAATTTTGTTAGTCCCTTGCCCATTCGTTATTGTTCCTCCAATTACAGTCCAAGTATATATAGATCTATTGGTAAATGGAACAATATATTCAAGTCCAGTTGTGAACTCACATACGTTACTTAACCCACGTATAGAATCAGCAACTAAGTCATATGTTTTGGAAACAAATTGAGTAATAGTATCTCCTTTACAACCAAAGCGATTAGTTTCTAACAACTTGATTACACCCAATCCTTCGGGACCCCAATTGACCTGAATAGCATTAGGATTGGGATAACTTACAATATCGCCACCATTAACAATCCATAAAAAAGTGCTCCCATAATTAGGCGAAGTCACATTGTAATCCACTAAAGTAGAAAAAGGACAAACAGTTTGTCTTCCTTTGATAGGGCTTGTATTGGGTTTGGAAACCCAAATGTTTAAAAAGGCAGTGTCACTAGGGCAATTGAATTCATTACGTTGAACAACTTTCAATTGGGCTTTTCCAGGAGTACCCCATCTTACATCTACTGTATTGGCATTTGAAGCATTTAAAAAAACGCCATTTTGAATCCACCATTGATAAGCATAGCCATTAATAGAAGGTATAGAGTATGATTTTAATGTATTTACACAAAGTGTATCTATTGATGGAATAATTGGCGTAGATGCTGCAGGTCTTAGCACAATGGTTCTTTGAATTCGACTTCCCTCACATCCAAAAATAGATTTAGGTGTAATTTCAATAATTCCTTGAGTAGGTCCAAAATTCCAATTAACCACAAATTGATTCCCATTTTGAGTCACCAACTGCCCTCCAGTGATCTTTACAACATAAGTAATTCCAACAATATCATCAGGGAAAGTGGCATTAGCTGTTATGGTATATTGGACATTTTTTTCTCCTTGACAAAGACTTGACGGTCCATTTAAATTTAAAGTTGGGTTAAATGGTCGCACCTTAATTTCAAAATTCTTTATTTTATATTTCGATGGACATCCATTATCAACCGCAAAAGCAGTAAATAAATAGGGTTCATCTCTAACCTGATCACAACTTGTTTGCCAACAAAATTCCGAAGTTACAGAGCCTCTTGCAGATGTTGTAGTAAAAGTTGCTTTGTTTCCAACAAACCCATTGGCACCAGTTAAAATATCGCCAATCCCCGATAATGTAACAGTATGATTATCTATATCATTTGACACGACATTGAAACATAACTTACCTCCTGCTACCACGCTTAAATTTGAAGTCGAAGTTGACAGTGTAGGTTGATTGTTTAAAGCACAATTAATTACTAGGATTTGTAAATCTAACCTTGTAGAACTCAGCAATACCCCATTTCTATATTCATCCAAATCTATAGCGAGTGCATAATTTCCTGTTTGTCTGGCAAAATAACGTGTTATTCCATTTCTGGGATTTATATCAACATAACCCGTCGTTCCAAAAGGTATTTGACCATTAAAACCGGGTCTGTAATCCGAGTTACTTATAGGTACAGGAGCAAAATAATTTGGAGTACACCCAGGATAATTAATACTCAAACTTGCACCATACCATGGTGTTGCCAGTCTGTATACCATTGAATCACCATCAGGGTCTATTGCATAATTAATAGCATCTGTGGTATCGTTAATACAAATAAAGGGAACTGGAACTTCTGAAAAATAAGGTGAACTGTTTCTTACATTGGTTGGCGGAATAATTGTTTGGTAGGTTTGACCAATAAAAGGCTGACCTTCTATTGGGTCGTCTCTTAAATTTACTTGAGTATTACGGCAGCATACCTCCCATTTGAGAATATAACCAAAAGAACTTGTAGGCAAATCCACTATTTTTTGATAAATCGCTTCCTCCAAACAAGTATTAAGTGCCTCGGGACAATCGGTTCTTCCGATGGGCTTAACTGGTTTTCTAGAAATAAGTCGAAAAGTTTCAGTTTTGTGCAATTGGGAATTATCTCTTCGGTATACACAAACATCAATATTAGAAGCAAAGTCTACCGAAGGGTTAGGTCGACAATCTCTATAGGCTTTAATGGTAACTAAATAACGGGCACCAGAGGCTGTTAAACTTTGGTATTGATAGCTAATAAATCCTCCTACAAGATGAGTTGCTGATAAATCTTTTGAAAATAAAACAGCAATAATTAGGAGATTTACGTATATATATTTACGAATTAACATCAATTATACAAATATAGCAACAATTCTCTATCTTACAAAGTTTGTACCACATTAGACGACAATTTGACCAAAAAGTTGGACGAATTACATAAAATCATTTTTTAATTTTTAAATCATCTACAAAAAACATTATTTTGCAAACATAGTATATGCAAAAATTTAATGCCGACTGTTTACATTTTAAAGGGGATGTCCCTTGCCTTCCTCATAAGGAAAATGGCTATCATTGTGACAATTGCCCAAAATACACTCCAATTTCCAAAAGAATATTAATTATTAAACTTGGTGCTATTGGTGACGTAATTAGAACTACTCCCTTGGTTAAAACTTACAAAAAAATGTATCCTGATTGTAAAATCACTTGGCTGACACAAACTCCTGCAATACTTCCGAAAGGTCAAATTGATGAAATATTAAAGTTTGATTTTGCTTCTTCTCTTTATTTACAAGAAGCCCAATTTGACATTGCTATCAATTTGGACAAAGAAAAAGAAGCTTCTGCTCTACTATTAAAAGTAAAGGCAAACGAAAAATACGGTTACATTCTTAAAGACAATGTTTCTCAACCAGTAAATGACCTCGCATTTCACAAATATAACACTGGCTTATTTGACGATGTAAGTCAAGCGAATACGCTTAATTACTGTCAAGAAATATACGCTTTATGCGGACTAGAATACCAAGGGGAGCCTTACCTATTAGACAACCATGCAAATGCAGGTTATGTTTGGCCATTAATTGATAAAACTAAAAAAGTCATTGGATTAAACACAGGTTGTGGTGACCGATGGACCACCCGCTTATGGCCTATTGACTATTTTATTGAACTGGCCAAAAAACTAATCAACGATGGATTTGAAGTTATTTTATTAGGTGGAGAACAAGAGGACAAACGCAACCTTGAAATTAAAGAAAAAAGTGGTGCAAAATATTTAGGTTACTTTAGTTTACCTCAATTTATCAATCTTATAGACCAATGCGACTTAGTCGTAACACAAGTTACTATGGGCATGCACCTTACCCTTGGCTTACAGAAAAAAATCGTATTAATGAATAACATTTTCAATCCACATGAATTTGACTTGTTTGGGAATGGTGAAATTGTGATGCCAGAAAAAAAATGCGAATGTTTTTATCGTGGTCAATGTAAGTTTGGGCAAAGCTGTATGAGTAATCTCCCTACTGATTTGGTTTACAATGCTGTAAACAGATTGATAACAAAATAATCGATTAGAAATAATATGAATTGTTAGATTTTCATTAACTTTGTCCTTCTATTAAAGAAAAAGGAATGACAAATCACTCGGCTATGATACCATTACAAATAGCTGCTATTAAATCTAATTTACCAGCCTATTCTTTGGCATGGCAGATTAATAATGTATTTCAAATGGATTTGGCATTGTCTTTAGATTGGCAAAAAAAAACGCCTAGCAATGACATAAGTAACCACCTTCATTACTTTTGTTATTTCGAAGATGTGGAAATTAATTGGCATTTAATTGCAAACAAAGGAAGTAAAAGCTATTTCCTTAAAACCCAACCCAATTTTGATTATTTTCTTATCTGCTCAGGTGATGACTTATTCTCTTACTTTAACAGGGCACTAGAGGACCTCAAAAAAGCCCCAAAAATTGAAAATATATTTGGGTTTGAGTTATCATTTATCAAAAACCCAGATTACATCTACCAAAACATTAAAAAAAACAAAGAATTTATAAACGACCTTCATGTATAAATACAACTTTAACAAAACAAAAATTGTAGCTACTATTGGACCTGCTACCGAATCAAAAGAAATGCTTGAAAAATTAATTCGTGCTGGTGTTGATGTTTGCCGAATTAACTCTTCTCATGGTACTCAAGAAGACCACAAAAAAGTTATTACCGCCATTCGCGAAATTAACAAAGAGTTAAATTCAGACATTTGCATTCTTCAGGATTTACAGGGACCTAAACTAAGAATAGGCATCGTAGAAAACGACGAAATAACCATTGAAAAAGGGCATAAACTAATCTTAACCTGTAATGAATTAATTGGCAATAATGACAAAATAACTATTCGTTATATCGATTTAGCAAAAGATGTTAAACCAGGAGAACATATTCTGCTAGATGATGGCAAATTGGAATTAAAAATCATCAAAATTTTGAATAGTACGGATGTTGAGGCCGAAGTTATAGAAGGTGGTATACTTAAATCAAAAAAAGGATTCAATTTACCCCACACAGATGTTTCTTTTCCTAGCTTAACAGAAAAAGATTTGCTTGACCTAGATTTTGCGCTTGAAAATAACATTGAATGGATTGGTTTGTCTTTTGTTAGAAAAGCTGAAGATATTATCGATTTAAAAAAACGCATTGCTGCAAGTGGAAAAGACTGTAGAGTAATTGCAAAAATCGAGAAACCAGAAGCGGTAAAAAATATTGATTCAATTATTGCAGCTACAGATGCGATAATGGTTGCTAGAGGTGACTTAGGCGTTGAAATGCCTTTGCAAGATTTACCTATTATACAAAAAAACATAATTGACAAATGTATCAAAGCAGCCAAACCTGTTATAGTTGCTACACAAATGATGGAAAGTATGATATATAACTCTACCCCTACTAGAGCAGAAGTGAGTGATGTTGCCAATGCGGTTATTGATGGTGCAGATGCTGTAATGCTCAGTGCAGAAACAAGTATTGGCAAATTCCCAATTAAAGTAGTAGAAACTATGGAGAAAATTGTTCGTGACGTAGAAAAAGACAAACGTGTCTATTACAAAGGGAGCAAACCAACACCAGACAGTGACACTTTCCTATCTGATGAAATTTGCTTTACTGCTGTCAGAATGAGTGACCACTTAAAAGCTAAATCTATCGTTGGAATGACCCGTTCAGGATATTCTGCTCTAGAATTATCTTCATACAGACCGAAAGCCGACATCTACATTTTCACCAATAACGAAGTTTTGCTCAAAGCGATGAGTTTAGTTTGGGGTGTTAGAGGATTTTATTACAACGATTATATCAGTACTGACCAAACCTTTACCGATGTAATAGAGGTTTTAAAAAACAATAAATTGGTAGAAGATGGTGACATTGTAATTCACACAGCAAGTATGCCTATTCATAAAAAATCAATGGCTAATAGCATCAAAGTCAGCATTGTAGATTAGTTTAAAAAATGAAATTTCACAAAGGAACTTTATTTTTTTTGTTGTTTTATTCCTTTCAATTGATAGGGCAACCTCAGGTATTTTCAGAAAAACAACTTGGCAATCAAAGGGTTTGGAACGCACGTTTAAGTTGTGACGAAACCTTAAAGAATTTATTTGAGTCTAACTACATTTCATACCCTCCTAAATATGTTTATTGGAGAGCCTTTAAAAAAGAAAAACAATTGGAGCTATGGGCTGCAGACAGTGCTCATCATCGATACAAACTTATTAAAACCTATGCTATTGTCAATACTTCCGGAACACTTGGCCCCAAAAGATCTGAAGGTGACTTTCAAATACCCGAAGGCTATTACTATATCAATCAATATAATCCTTACAGCAATTTTTACCTTTCATTCAAAGTCTCTTACCCTAATAAAAGCGATAGCATCCTTGGAAAAAAGGGTCAATATGGAGGACAAATTTTTGTTCATGGTGACAGCTTAACAATAGGTTGTTTACCCATGAGCAATGAGGTCATAAAAGAACTTTATTGGTGTAACATTCAAGCCAATTCAAACAAAAATAACAATTATTACATTCCAATTCACATTTACCCATGCAGAATGAATGCTACTAATTGGAATTTCTTAAAGAAAACCTATTCATTTGACCCTGTTAAGCTAGATTTTTGGAAAAACTTACAGAGTGGATACAACTTTTTTGAGTTAATAAAAACCCCTCCAAAACCTTTAGTGGATCAAAAAGGGAAATATTGGATTAACTATTGATTAGTCCAATTCGCTCTATCAGAAGGAGAAAACTGCCAAGGTGCGCTGTTGTTTTCCAAATTAGTTAACATTCCATTTAATTCAGAAGGCGCAGCACTTTGCTCCATTACCAGATATTGTCGCATTTGCATGATTATGTCAACAGGTCTGATATTAATAGGACAAGCATCTACACAAGCATTACAAGTGGTACAAGCCCAAAGCTCTTCACTCGATATTTTATCGTGCAAACTTTTCCCATCGTGAAAATCGGGACCATTTTTGTCCTTTTCATTGCCTAACTCAACCAATCTATCTCGGGTATCCATCATCACTTTTCTTGGAGACAATAACTTACCCGTAATATTAGCTGGACAAACGCTTGTACATCTTCCACATTCTGTACAAGAATAGGATTCCATTAGATTTTTCCAAGACAAGTCAGCCACATCTTTTGCACCAAAACCTTCGGGTGACTGATAATTATCAGGAGGAGTAAAAGAAGGATCAAGCATTAATTTAACCTCTGTTGTTACGCTTGCCATATTAGGAATTTCACCTACCGCTTCCAATTTACTGTAATAGGTATTAGGGAAAGCTAAGAAAATATGTAAGTGTTTGCTGAAAGGGATATAGTTAACAAACAATAAAATCCCAACCCAATGAATCCACCAAAATAACTTAACAGTTATATGTAGAGTCTCCTCGCCCATTGAACCAAAAATAGGCGCTAAGAACTGACTAATGGGCAATTGATAGGCAGATTGCAAAGGGGCATCTGCGGCATTCATTAGTAACAAGGCAGACATAAGCACAATTTCTATTAATAAAATGTAATTAGCATCTTTGATGGGCCATCCGTTCATTTCAACACCGGTGAACCTTTTTATTTTCATTACATGACGTCTATACAAAAATGCAATACAAGACAAAATGACCAAAACCCCTAAAATTTCAAAAAATCCAATTAAAAAACCGTAAAATCCGCCGAGTAGCGGTTGAAAAATACGGTGATTTCCTGTAATTCCATCAATAATTATCTCCAAGACCTCGATATTAATGAGTATAAAACCCACATAAATGATTAAATGCAAAAAGGCAGGAATAGGCCTTTTGGTCATTTTGGACTGTCCAAAAGCGACTCTAATCATGGTTTGCAAACGCAACTTTTTATTGTCGTTAAGGCTCTCTGGGCGCCCCATGTGTATGTTTCTTGCAATTTTTTTTACGCTTTTTGAAACGAACCAAACAGCGACAGCAGTAACGATAATAAATAAAATAGATGACAACATATTTGAATTGAGGTTCAATATTAAACAAAAAAATAAAAAATAGTTTGTATTAGATAAAAAAAAATATATTTTTGCACTCCCAATTAGGAAGGTATCTTAGCTCAGTTGGTAGAGCAAAGGACTGAAAATCCTTGTGTCCGCGGTTCGATTCCGCGAGATACCACAAAAAAACCCTTGAGAAATCAAGGGTTTTTTGTTTAAATACATTTTGTATATATTTTATTAACCTAAGTTCAGAGAAATATAACGTTGGTGAAACAGAAGACATTGATCTTAGAATAAAACAACATTATACTAACTTTATAAATATAGTTTAACTTCAAAATCAAATGACTTCTTTTTAAAAATTGCCATTTAAGTTAAAAATTTTTCTGATAATAATCAATGATTTCCTTTTTTACCACCAAATTGCTCCCCCACAATTAAGTATAAATTACAAAATATTAAAAATAAAAAAATTTCAGATTGGTATTAACAAAAAAAAATTATTAAACTTTTAAATTGCCCCTATTTTAATTAGAACCAACAAGAAAAAAATCATACAGTTTTTTTATAGTATTATAAACTCAATTTACACTTTTAAACACTTAAAATTGTGTAGATTAAATTCAGATAAATATATTTGAGAAATAATAATATATATAAATAATGAAAACATTTACACATCTTTATTCTACAAGCAAAACACTAAAGTTTGAATTAATACCACAAGGTAAAACACTTGAAACTATTGAAAAAAATGGACTACTAATTCAAGATGAAAACAGGGCAATAAGTTATAAAAAAATGAAAAAAACCATAGATGAATTCCATAAATGGTTTATTGAGTTATCACTCAAAAATGTTAAA
>JBILJV010000129.1:0-2662 GCA_044377005.1 Bacteroidia bacterium | reverse complement strand
TATTGCTCGATTTGCATTTTTCTAATTCAGCAGTTTTTGCAATTAATAATTGGTTCAATTCTTCAGCTCTTTTCTTAGCAATTTCAGCATCTGCTTCCGCTTTAGCTTTATCAGCTTCCGCTTTTTTGATTACTTCTGCATTAGTTTCATTGTTATTGCTCGATTTGCATTTTTCTAATTCAGCAGTTTTTGCAATTAATAATTGGTTCAATTCTTCAGCTCTTTTCTTAGCAATTTCAGCATCTGCTTCCGCTTTAGCTTTATCAGCTTCCGCTTTTTTAATTATTTCGGCATTTGCTATGGCTGCTCTTTTACAATCGTCAAGTGCTTTATTCGATTTGTTTAGTTCGTTGTATAAACTATCTACTCTGTATGTTAAGCTATAAACTCTGGTGTTAAGTCGGTTAATGTTTTTTGACATCTCAATCATTTCAAGATTTAATAAGGCTTTTTCTTCTTCACATTTTTTTATGTCACCTGAGCTTTTGTCAATTTTGCATAAATCCAGTTCTTTTTGTTTGTTTAAAATAATAAGGCCCAAACTGTCGACTCTTTTTCTTAACACAATAGCTTCAGCCTCAGCTTTGGCTTTGTCTAATTCCGCTTTCTTAATCACTTCAGCGTTGGTTTGAGTCGTGTTTTTTCTTAAGGCATCTATTTCAGCTTGAAGTTTAACTATTTCAGCGTTTTTCTTAACTAAGTCATCTGGACAGTTTTTGCAAACCAACAAATCACTCTCATATTTTCTATTGGTTTGTCTTGCTGTCTCAAGTTCTCTTCTCAATTGGTCAATTTCTCTGTCCTTTGAAATAGCGTTATTTTTTAATCTGTTAAGCTCTTCTGTTAGAGTATTGTTTTGATTTTTGCAATTTTGTAATACTTGAGCATTTGTTTGATTTAAATTTCGTTCTCTTTCTAAAAGTTCTCTTTCACGTCTTTCAATTTCTCTTTGACGTCTCAATACTTCATTTTCGCGATTTCTATATATTCTGTCTATCTCGGCATTATTGGTGTTGTTAATATAAACTGTGTCTTTTTTAGTAATTTTAATGGTATCTTTAACTATTAATTTTATTGTGTCAGTTTTAATTTTAACTACAGTATCTTTTTTGTTTATTAATTTTTCGGTGTTTGAAGTGTCACTCACTGAATCAATATAAACAGGGTCAACTTGATTGTCAATCCATTCTGTATGGCAATGACCAATACCAAATGAGATACCACCATAAATATCAGCTCCTCTAAAATTACTATTAGACGCAACATTTAATAATCCACCTAAGTTATCACTTCCAAAAAACACAGGACCAATACGAGCATAAGCCCCAACATAAAAGTTTTTGTAATTATCACTCAAGGTAAGTGGCATACTGAATTCAAATCCTCTCGATTCAATTCTTGGTATAACCGATAACATAGAAGTTGCTCTTAATCCAGAAGAGTTCATCGGTTTTAAGTTTTGATTTAAGAAGACTTGAGTGTAAAAGTGTTTGGTAAATCTGAAATCAGCTTGAAAGTTAAAAGCAGCAGGAAGTGCAGTTGTAAATCCGCTGTTTTTATTTACCCCCATTGAGCCAAAAACAGCATTGCCAATGGAATCAAATGTGTTTTGATTGGTAGATCTAAAGCCATCTAATATGCCAGTTGCGACATTGACGTTAGAATTTACTGGGTTCTGGTATTTGTATACATAAGAACCACGGTTAAAACGAATACCGCCGATGTCATTAAATGCCATTGCAATTTTTAAATCATAATCGCTTTTTCTGTTGTTGTTGTTGCACTGATTGTTTCTGTATTTAAATCTACTGGATCGGTATGTATAATCAAAACCAACATCAATTCCAGCTCCAAATCCTTTAGAATTTAAAGAAAATAGACCATAAGGGTCATTGAAAGGGTCAATCACAGATTGATTGTCAGTGTAACCATATTGAACAGTTCCATTGATGTCAGCAGATTGATTGCCATCAATTCTCATGTTTAAATTATCTCCTTTGATAAAGGCTGTTCCTAATCCACGAATTAGTTTTAAAGTTAGTCCACCATTAAATTGGTGTTTTTTTGATTGATGCATAATACCTCCTAGGGTAAAGCTCAATTCTTGATAAGACTGTGCATTTACAGCAAACTTGCCGTTTTCATATGTTACATTACGACTCAATGCATTTGAACCATTATACAATCCACTGTTACTGTCAATGCCATTTTTTGCCATTCGAGCAAAGTTTTCATTGATTCCAAACATTTGCAAACCGCTGCGTTGACGGGTATTAATTGAAAAATTTGTTTTTTTGGAAAGCGGAAACATCATCGCTGGTCCCCAGATGTCTTGGTTAAAGCTGAATTGTTTGTCTTTGCCGTTTAAATTTTCCAATAACCAATCGTTTTGGTAGATTGATTTATTGTTAGGGTCGTTATTGTCTAATACATAATTATCATTTGCCCACTTATTTAGCTTAATAGGTGAGTTGTAATCTAAGTAATCATTGTAAAAATTGACACCTCTACCCCAAAAGTTAAAATACAATAAGTATTTAGAATCGGCGATAGAAGAAGCGTTATTGTAAACGCCATAAGTGCCAGAGTAATTACTGGTGGTTCTACCTAGCCATTGCTGAGAATAGGCGTTGATAGAAGCTAAAGTAATAAAGAAAAAAAG
>JBILJV010000062.1:0-13013 GCA_044377005.1 Bacteroidia bacterium | reverse complement strand
AGAATTGGTTTAGTAATGATTGATTTCATAAATATTGAAGGTTATTAAGTTTCATATTGGGTAACTTTGAAATGATTATTACAATCATTGTACCAAAAATTAGACACTTAAATAAATCCATCGCAATAATACTAAAATGTTTTCAAAAATGCCAAAATGATAAATAAATCTATTGATAATAAGGTTACTAACAAAATGGTTGCAATAATTTGACATTAAGGTAACATTGTGGGTTCACTTTTGCATATATGTTTGGAATGGAAAGTTGGATGGGCATTTTATTTGCCCTTTGTATTTTAGCTGTTTGTATTTTTGAATTTGCAAATGGCTTTCACGATACAGCAAATGCTGTTGCAACTGTTATATACACAGGCTCATTAAAACCTAACTATGCAGTGGTTTGGTCTGGATTTTGTAATTTCTTAGGGCTGCTAGTAAGTGGTTATTTTGGTTACAAGGTCGCAATGGGAATTGTAAATCTACTTCCTTTAAATGACTTAATCAATCTTTCGACGGGAGAAAGTGTTAGTTTAGTATTAGGGATGCTTCTTTCCGGTATTATTTGGAACTTGGGTACTTGGTATTTAGGAATACCATGCAGTAGTTCTCACACTTTAATTGGTTCAATATTAGGTGCAGGACTTGTGTTTTCATGGATTCACGGTGGTGATGGTGTAAATTGGGGTAAAGCAGGTGATATTGGTTTGTCTTTATTAGTGTCTCCAATATTTGGTTTTTCGGTTACCATTTTAATGATGTATATCCTTAAAAGAGTTATAAAAGCTGATAAATTAATTTTTAAAGAACCTGAACCTGGGAATAGGCCACCAACTTGGATTAGAGCTATCTTAATTGGAACTTGTACATTGGTTAGTTTTTTTCATGGAAATAATGATGGTCAAAAAGGGATTGGATTGGTTTTAATCATTTTAATTACTTTCATGCCTCTTCAATTTGCATTAAACTCTGAGTTTAATGTAAATAACACTTTACAAGCAATTAACAATATAGAAAAGGTTTTTGAACAAGAAAATAAAACTGATTTGTTGATTAAGTCAAACAAAGTAAAAGAGAAGTTATTATACTATGAAGCTCTTAAGGTGAGTCCAATTGCAACGGACAAAGACAAAAGATCAGCCATAGTTGAATTAAGAGTTGCACTGACAGATATCAATAAAAAAGTCAATAATGAACTGAAAAATCCGACATTTTTAGACAATAAAGATAATAAATCTGTGTTGAAAGCTCAATTAGAAGTTTTTAAAAATGATACCGAATATTCGCCTCAATGGGTTACCATAATGATTGCCTTGTCATTAGGTCTTGGAACTATGATAGGTTGGAAACGTATTGCAATCACTATCGGCGAGAAAATTGGTAAAAAACACATGACTTATGCTGAAGGAGCTACAGCTGAATTAACAGCTGCATCAACAATTGGACTAAGTTCTGCATTTGGTTTGCCTGTATCTACTACACATGTATTGTCATCGGGTGTTGCTGGAGCAATGACCGCCTCTAAAGGGATTAAAAATCTACAACCTGCAACTATCAAATCTATTGCTATTGCTTGGTTACTTACTTTACCTGTGACTATCGTTCTTGCAGGCGGATTCTATTATTTATTTAGATTATTTATTTAAGTATTTAATTCATTATCACTTAGATTTAATTCGTTTTGTGAAAAAAAACGCACACAATTTTACGAATTCATTTTGAGGAATCGATATTTAAAAAATAGTATTCTATAGGGAAATCTATTAAGCATTCAATCGATATATAATTTATAAGAAGGCAATACAAATTAGTAACAATAAAAAGGGGTGTCTCATCTTAGTTGAGACACCCCTTTTTTATTTCATATATTTTTAGCTTAACTTTTGTAACATTCCATAAATGCTTTCCATTGGCGTTCAGTTAAAGTTTCTTTAATGCCTTTTAAGAATTTTTCATAACACATTCTCAAATTTGAAGCATAACTCATTTTGATTTTTCTTAAACTTTCAACAAAGTCTTTTTTTAATAATTGCATTTTTTCTTCAAACTGTGCTTTAGTAATGTCACCACGTTTCAATTTTGCTAAAGCTTCTAGTCTTTTATTATCAATACTTTTTCTTAATAATTCATAAGCTTCTCTGTGTTTTCTTATGTCTGCAGCTTTACATTCTTCAAATTGACGAAGGGTTAAACGCAATGAAGTAGCTTGTGCATCAGTTAAATCTAGTTTTTTGATACAAGTAATAAATCTTCTTTCAACAGTTCTTTTGTAACCAGCATTATCCATGTCAACTTCTTCTAGTAAGTATGATTCTGGTAAGCCTTCGTTTTGTGAAGAAAATTCTTGCACTTCATTACCATCAATAATTTCTACGTTTTGGTAGTTTTTGTCAGTTTGGTCTAACACACTTATCAAATCTTCATTTGTAGTAATAGGTGCAGTAGGAGTAGCTGTTTCTTTTTTACAACTAGCGAAATTGATTAATAAAGCAATTCCTAAAATGAATACTGTGGTTAAAAATTTAAATTTCATAATATTTGATTATTTTAATGGTTGTTTTGATAATTTGACTTTGTTTTTTCTTAAAGGTTTATTTTTAAACTAATTATTTTTTACAATAGTCTGTAAATGAGGCAATTATTTTTTTAACTTAAATAATTTATCTTCAATAATAAACTTAATATAGCAAGAATAATTGTATTGAAACCTTCCATATTCAAAGTCATAAAAGGGTTCTAATCTTAAATCGATACAAGTGCCTCTGTTTAGTTTTTGTGAAAATAACACACGACTCATCAGCATTTTACGCGACTGACGGTTTAGATAGATGTCGTAAATATTATAGTTGTTATAAATTTGTGTGCCTACTGGTGACTGGTATTCTCTGCCATGCCAATAGTTAATCATCCATTCTATGTGTTTGTATTTAAGTGAAAAGGAGTGCCAATTTGCATTTCCATTTAAAAAAGGTTGTGATATAGTAGGAGAAAAATCTCTTGCATGTAAAAAATAATGTTCAGTTTTTAAGGTCAAATTAGGGCTAATATTATTTCGCCACTTTAAACCATAAGCAACATTGATGCGTGAATAAATGGGGTTGGGATTAGGATTCAATTGACCACCACGGTGGCAAAGTGTACCTTGTAAAGGAAATGAGATAAAATTTTTTGACTTGTTATAAATGGTTTTTTCTGAAGTAAAACCCGTTACAAAGCGTTCTTGATTTGTAGTCGTTCTGTAAGTAGGTTCATCCCAAACCAGGAAATTATTGAAAGTAAATGTTTTTCCAGTGTATATTCCTTGTATTCCATTTTCTATTCTATTGGTTATGGCTCGGTCAATATTATACATGGGTTCTATAAAACCATAATTCATGTGTCCTTGTAACATGCCAAAGTTATAACGCCATTTGTGTTTGAAATAGGAAATGGAAACAACAGGTAGGACTGTGTTTAGTTTGTTGCTTCCAAAATCGTGTCGAGTTATTAATCCGACTTTAATCATTAAGTTTTTATGAGGATTGTATTTTATATAGCCCTGAACCATAGAACCAAAATAAGTTTGTCCTTTTTCAATGATATCAAAATATTCTGTATTTCTGTAATAGTTGAAAACCTCAAAATTATAATTGACATTTTGTGTGTCATTTAAATTGACAGAATCTTTTTGTTTAAGGATATTGTTTTCTAATTGTCCGAATACTGCAGGAGTATACAAAAGTAAAAAACAAACAATAATTGCTAAAAGTGAACGTTTTATATTCATTGAGATGGTTTCAAAAATAGTATTTTTGGAATGGTTTTTGAAATACTAATATAAAAATCAAATAAAATGAACATCATTCGTCCAAATTCAGCCTTTTTTATTACGCTTTGGTCTTTGTTGCCTTTTGTGTTTTTATCTGCCTTTACTTTTATTCCTCAACCCACAGAAACAAATGCCGATAAGGAACAATTTGCCTATAGAAAAATGAGTAATCAAGCTTTTGGTTTTAATGAAAAGTTAAGTTATAGAGTCCATTATGGTGTCATTAATGCGGCTGCTGTTACTATGGAAGTTGGACCCCAGTTTATTGAAAAATCTGACAGAAAATGCTACCAAATAAAAGCGGATGGAAGAACCCTCAAATCGTTTGATTGGGCTTATAAGGTGAGAGATAAGTTTGAAAGTTATGTAGATAATGAAGCTTTAGCACCTATCAGTTACAATAAAAGTGTTCAAGAAGATAAATATGTTGACAGTGATTTGGTTAATTTTAAACACAATAAGAAAAAATTATATGGAATCAAAGGGGTTTTGGATATGCCGGAATATACCCACGATATAATTTCAGCTTTGTATTATGTAAGAAATTTGGATTTTTCTAATGCTAAAAAAGGGGATAAATACCCTGTTGATATTTACCTTGATAACAAAATATACCATCTTGGTTTTAAATACGATGGCAAAGAAACAATTAGTACCGATATTGGTAAAATTAAATGCTTAAGATTTGTTCCTATCCTTGTGGTTGACAGAGTATTTAAGGACCAAGATGACATGACTGTTTGGGTTAGTGATGATGCCAATAAAATTCCAGTTCGTGTTAAAGCCAAAATAATGGTAGGTTCTATTAAGGCTGATATTACCACTTATAGCGGACTTAAAAATGAATTTAAAGCTCTAATAAGTAAATAATTTAACGGTCCCAAATTACTCTTACAACGCCGTTTATAGGAGGTTCATTTTCATTGCTACTTTTATATCTATAATTTAAAATATAATAGTAAGTCCCATCCATACATTCTTCTCCTGTATTAAAGAGTCTTCCATTCCAGTCATAGTTTTTGTCTTTACTCTCAAATACTAAAACACCCCATCTGTCGTATATTTTTAAATCGTAAAAAGATTCTCCTTTTAAGTAAATATTAAATACATTATTGCCTTCGAGTTGGTCTTTGTCTTTGCCCGAAAAGCCATCTTTGCCACTAGGCGTAAATACATTCGGAGGTATTACCGCTCTCTCATAATTGTTTAGAATTCTTTTACAAATGGTGTCTTTACATCCAATGGCATTGGTAGCTTCTAAACAAATCCAATTGTAGCCAGGATATTGGAAAAAATCTTGACAGATATATCTTTCTGGTTCTACTTGTGTAGCATTTTCTATAAACACCAAATTTTTATTTTTTGTAATGTCATCTGTGTGGAAAAATCCCCAACGGTATTTAACGCCATTTGTCGAGGTATTTGTAAAACAATACTTGGGTTCTTGGGTTGTGTCAATGTCAAAATTAGCAAATACACTGTCTGCATAGACTGTAATAGTATCAAGTGTAGAACACGTTTTTTGACCTAAACCTGATAAAATTGGGCTAAAGATTACAAAGTATGAACCCTTTTGTTTCAATTGAAATGTTTTTTCAGGTATTGTTGTTGTAGATGTATTTTGATTTATAGACCAAAAATAATTTTGATAAGTAGCAAAAGTATTGATACTTGCTTTTATGGTTATAGAATCTCCCACGCAAACAATATTAGGGACAGCACTTAAGTTGATTTGGTCATAAGGCAATACCGTAATTCTTATTTTATTCAAGGTGTCAGGAAAGGTAGATGAACAATATTTGCCTGAATTTTCTATACTGTCATATTGTGTTAAATACACATCAAAAATCCCCGTTTGTTTGTATTGATGCCATACCAAACCGGTGTCTTTCTGTGGTTGAAATTGGCCGTCACCAAAACTCCAAAGCCATTGTGCTGATTTGGTGAAGTCCCTAGAAACATTTTTAAATAAAACACTGTCATTAACACAAATTGTAGATTCTGTTTCTACAATAAAGGTAGGAAGCGGTCCGGGAATATCAATATCCATAAAGACAGAATCTCTACATCCCTTTGCAGTACTAATGTACAACCATATTCTGAATTTACCATTTCTTATAAAGTCGTGTCCAATTTGTGCTGGACGGTCTTTGTAATATTCTGACAACGGACTGCCATCACCCCAATCAATTGCCCAATAAATAATATCGTCGCAAGGAGGTAACCCCTTTAAAACACATGGATCTATTATTTTTGATGTGTCAAATAATTCAATGATTGTTTTGCAGTTGGGTCTATTAAAGTCAATAAAAAATCCTGCTTTTGGTCCTAAAACATACAAGTTTTGCTTAAAAGTATCTACACAACGATTGCTGTCAGATGTCAACATCCTTAATGTATAAAATCCAGCTTGTTTATAATAAATACCTCCCGGTTCATTGCCAATGGTTAAAGTAGGATTAGCCAAGCCTAATCTTCCATATGGCATTACACCAAAAATAGTATTCGGATTGTTTGGATTGTCATCTTGTTTGCTAAAATCCCAAATGGTGCGGCCTTCTCTATTAATATTACCTGCCTCATTTTCTCTTAGTGTCCAGTAGTCAATGGTATCTAATGCGCCATATAATGAGGTGTCAGCTGAATAATATCTTAGTTTGCTATTTATTTCAACCGCTTGGCCAGCACAAATAATACTGTCTACAACAGTCATATCACCGTAAAAACCAACAATAACCAATTGTTCTTTCTCTAATGGACAATAGTTAGGGTAGTTTGTTTCAATATTTCTAACCATTTTATATGCACCGCTTTTAGGGGAACTAAAACAATAAGATTGAAAGTTTTTTCCATTTTTAGTTATTTGATCCAAAGGATTAAAACTAGTGTCTTTAAAGTGTAAAATGGTAGTAGAATCAATGACATATTCAAAAAATAATTCATTCCCAAATCCTGTTGTATCAATACAACCCTTACTGCCACTGTTTTTATCTCCAATAGTTCCTATTCTGTTCCAAATCAATGATACCAAAAGGCTGTCACTGAAATCATCAATTGATAAACCTATTGCGGTAAGTTTATCCTTCAGTTTTTGATTGTTTATAGACTTAAGGAGCTTAACATGATGTTTGTGAATAATTGCAGTAAAAATTGTATCAGTTTGAATGGGATTTAAACCGTTTTTAAATGCATCGTATCTTTTAATGACTACAAAATTAACTTTTTGATTTGGGTAGCGTACATTCGATTGTACTTTATAATAGGTTTCAGTTATTTTTTGAACAGTATCTCCGGTATTGTGATTAATAAAATACCAATTATTGGCATAAGCAAGTTGATTGTATTCTCTCGACTGTGGTATAGGGATATTAACACAAATGGGTTCATTTGGACAAACGTGGTAAACGTTTTTGGCTAATTTTGATAAAATATTAAAATTGGCGTTTAAAAAAGGGAATGATGCAAAATTTGGATAATA
This sequence comes from Bacteroidia bacterium, assembly GCA_044377005.1. Classification (GTDB taxonomy): domain Bacteria; phylum Bacteroidota; class Bacteroidia; order NS11-12g; family UBA955; genus JABMMZ01. The sequence continues at coordinate 5,730 of JBILJV010000062.1, read as the reverse complement.
GGCAGTGTCTTCGCAATAATTGGAGCCTGTTCCATTCCCTATAATTAAGGCAATATTTAATTTTTGTATCCCTTTTTTAGATAAAATGGAATCGCTGAATTTTTTAAAAAATATGGTATTAAACGGACCTTGATTAGCATACCCTTTATAAGGAGGCTCACTGTTTAAATAAGGCCCTAATCTGAGGTCGCCATCATACAAGTCATTGATTAATTCCCAATCATTGGGTGTATTGATATAATCAAAATTTATTTTTGCTAACGATTGGGTACAACCAGGTTTGGTATCGGATAAGCTGAATTCGATGATCTTGTCTGTGTATCCATAACAAAACTGATTATCTATGCTAAGTTTTTTTGCAGATGGAGGAAGTAATGCAACATTTACAGTACTTCTGCTTTCGCATGCTAATGGATGTAAAGTATCTCTAACAATTAACTCAATAGGATAACATTTGGGTATTCGCTCATAAAAGAGTTTGCGATGTAAATCGAAATTGATACTGTCGAATGATGTAATTCGGGGGTTTCTAGTAGAGCCAATGATATTGTGGTGTGGCTGAATTTCTTGTAAAGGAATGCTATCAATATTTACCAATAAGCTATAAATAAATAAGCAAGAATCATCTGAATTGTCGACTTGGATTTTCCAATTTTTGTTGATATTAAAATAGGAGGGACCTGTTATATTCAATAAACCTAATCCATTTTTTCGGTCAACAGTAATTTGACTTTGTGAAGGAATATATATTTTAATATTAAAAGGGCAATCTAAACTCCCCTTTCCTATTATGCCACTTGGAATTAATTGCTTTTTTAAGGATAGAAATACTGTACTGTCCTTAGCGGTTTTGCCAAGTGTATTGTTCCCATAATAAAGAACAGTATCAGTTGTAATAAATAAACTATCACTACTAAAAATTCTTCTTTTAGAACACGATTGATTAATGCCATTAAAAAAGGTTATTTCAAATGGAAGAAAACTGAATTTGTAGCGATAGACGGAGTCCCAAGGGGTGTACCAATGTTGTGGTGTCTTTTCACGACTGTAATTGCAATTTAGCCATGTGTTTTTATTTTGCTGAAAATCGGTAGTACATTGGTCGCAATACTCGTCTCCAAAATTCCAAAGTCGAATGGTATTTTCCCCGTTTCTAATTTGATTACGGGCAGTAGTAGAAATGTTATTGGTGAAATGATGACCTAAATTCCCTGCTTTTTTTCTGAACAAGCTATCATCATTAAGTATATTGGTGTCGTTATGATAAAACAAACTTCGATCGGTTACTGTAATACTATCTTTGATAGTGCATTGAAACCGTTTATTAGGGTCCATATAAACAGGTTCGATCATTGCTTTTGGACCTATTACTATTAAAGTATCGTATAAATTAAAAGGTCCACAAGGATGCGAAATTCTACAATTGATAAGTTTTGGCCCAAGAGTATTATAAGATTGTATTCCTTTGAATTGATTAGCTATGCCAGGGTTAAAACGCCATGCTAAATCTCTTTCTGTGATAAAATTGCTCATGGACGTAGGAAGCAGTTGGTAGGCAATGGTATCGTCCACACAGATGGAATCTCTACTCAATAAAATCCTTGGTTTTAAGTTGAACATCGTAATGTCCTTTAAATTAAAAATAACGGTACAACCTGATTTTGTTACGACAATTAATTTTGGTGAAAAAATTTGGGTATTGGCATTGCCAATATTGTAGTTGTGTGAAATGGAATCCCAGTTACTTGAATCTTTATAACCATCCCCAAAATCCCAATAAAAGGATTTTAAATCGCTAGTTTTTATTTGTGATAAATTGGTAAATTTAACCCTCGAAGTAGCACCGCAAGGGGTAGTAGAAAACTGGAAATTAGCAAACAAGGCAGGTGCAAAATCAGTTTTTAAAGCATTAGGGTATTGATACCGCGATATACAACCATTACAATCCTCAACCTCTATAAGTAAATTAACTGTGGTACCTTGTGGGTCATTTATTGTTTTGCAAAATGTAGCAGGTAAAGAAACGGGATTGAATTTAGTGCCTGTTTTTGTTATCAATTCACCATCACTAAATAAATATTTAATAGAAACAATACAATTATTCCCATCCCCTGATAAACTAGAATCACGAAAGCAAAAAGCATTGTTTTCGAAACATTGAACAGAATCGGTTAACAAGCGGGTCCGAATGATTGGCAATGGTTTTATAGTTAATGTAAGTTTGCCAGAACATGCAGTGCCATTGGCAAGGGTACAAGAAAAAGTAACAATTTTAACCCCTGTAGTTGTAAATCTAAAAACAGGTTTTATTGTGTTGTTATTACTCCCTTCTCCATTAAAATTCCAAAGGAAATTTGTTGATCCAGGGCTGTTTCCATTGAATTCTATCGGATTATTGACACATTGAGTGCCTGAAAATGAAGGTTGACATTGTCCACAAATGTTTAGAACAGTAAAGAAACTAACAATATATAAAACAAGTATTTTCAATGTTTATAATAAATCATATTGTATAGACATACTGAATTTGAAATTAGTTGCATATTATTAAATTAAAAAATAATAACATGCCGATGTAAATGGGAGTGATATAAAGAGTGCATCAAAACGGTCGAGTATACCGCCATGCCCTGGAATAATAGTTCCCGAATCTTTTATTTGATGTTCACGTTTCAATTGACTTTCTACCAAATCGCCTAAAGTGCCAAATACTACACTAAGAAAAGCAATTATTAAATTTAGCTTTACTGAAATGCCAAACCATTGAGATAATAATATTGAAAAACCAACCGTTAAGATAAGTGCGCCGATAAATCCTTCCACTGTTTTTTTGGGAGAAATTTTTTCGAATAGTTTATGCTTACCAAATGCCTTGCCACATAAATAAGCAAATGTGTCACTACACCATATTAAAACAAATAAGTTTAACGCTAAATAGGGTTTGAACTCGATTTGTGGGGATTCGTATTGTCCATTAGATTTCATCACAGAAAGCGAAAATAAAAACAAAGGAAATGCAATATAAAATAGTCCGGATAAAAGTAAAGGGATGTTTTTCCAAGAATGTTTCTCTTTGAAAAGGGAATATATGAAAGAGCTCGTTACTAATAGTATGACTCCAAATAAGGTAAAGTCAAATCTGTCATTGATCCAAAAATAAGCGCTAATGATAGCAAGTCCTAAAAGGGTGTAAATGAATTGTAAAAAAAAGGCTTCTTTGCGCATCACAATTTTATAGTACTCCATCATTCCCAAGCCGCCAATTAAAAGTAAAAGTATTAAAAAAGTATAGGGGCTATAGAGCGTCATTCCGCTTATAAATGCTATAAAAAAAAATCCAGTTATGGCCCTAAGCGTAAAATTATTCATGTTTCAGTGAGGTGTAATGCTTGTGCAAGTATATAAAATAAACTACAATAGAAAAAAAGCAAAGAAGGAAAAATGGAAAGGAGGGACTGAAATTGTCATTGACTAACTCATTGGCAATGTCATTACCACCCTTTAAATAATAGGCTGTGACAGCTAAACCATTATTGAAAAAGTGTAAAATAACACTTGGCCAAATACTTTTGGAATAATGACATATATATCCAAAAACAACCGCTAAAAACAACATTGGTATAAATTGTTGCACATTTAGATGAATGCCGGCAAAAATAAAAGAGGTTAAAAATATGCCTAAATGATTGTTTTTGAATCCAGCGATAAACAATTTTTGAAGGGTTCCTCTGAAAAAGATTTCTTCAAGTAAAGCAGGGGTTAAGGCTACAAAAAATAGATTAATTAAATAGTCAATGGGGTTATTCATTTGCAACATAGTTGTTAGCAAATGTTTGTTTTGTTTAGAGCTTAATTTTTCTATCCATTCCGGAAGAGCTATTTGTTGATTAATTTGCAATAACCAAGCCGAAGTTATGGTAAGGGCAAAGAAAAGTGGGATAAGATGTGCATAGATGATTTTAGGTTGTGCGGAATTAAAGTTTATTTGTTTGCCAAATGAATAAAAACGTATTTTGAAATAAACCCACACAGAAAGTACCCAAGCCCCTAAATTTGAGAAAAAGTTGTAAAATTTAAGCGCCATTACTTCATTTGCTGTTTGAGGATTAACTATGGTAGCTTGATAATCGGAAAATGGAATATTAAAAGCAACAATACCAATAAACATTCCAACAAAGCTACCAATAATCATTCCTAAGATTGCCAAGCCAATAATGATAAATACATCAGCGATGGTTTGTATTGTGGTTTTATCATTGTAATTTTGCATACTTATAAAAAATGCAAATTTGGTAAAAATTGGTCACATATCGTTAGGAAATTTTCCTTTATTGCTTGCACCCATGGAGGATGTTAGCGATCCTCCCTTCAGGTATTTATGTAAAAAACATGGGGCCGACCTTATGTATACTGAGTTTATTAGTTCTGAAGGCTTGATTAGAGACGCTATAAAAAGCCGACAAAAGTTAGATATTTTCGATTATGAAAAGCCTATTGGTATTCAAATATTTGGTGGTGACGAGGAAGCAATGGCAATGGCCACAAAAATTGTAGATGCAACTCAACCTGATATTGTTGATATTAACTTTGGTTGTCCAGTAAAAAAAGTAGTATGTAAAGGTGCAGGTGCAGCAGTATTAAAGGATATTCCCTTAATGGTTCGACTTACCGAAGCTGTTGTTAAAAGTACTAATTTGCCTGTTACTGTTAAAACTCGATTAGGTTGGGATGAACGTTCCAAAAATATTGAAGAAGTTGCATTAAGGTTACAAGATGTAGGAATTAAAGCATTGTCAATACATGGAAGAACACGAACACAATTGTACAAAGGGGAAGCTGATTGGACTCTAATTGCCAAAGTTAAAAGCAATCCCAATATTGAAATTCCAATTTTTGGGAACGGAGACATAGACACACCTCATAAAGCCTTAGAATACAAGGAAAAATATGGTGTAGATGGTATTATGATAGGTCGTGCTAGTATTGGTCATCCATGGATTTTTAATGAAATAAAACATTACATGGCAACAGGAGAAATTTTACCTTCTCCAACCATAGCAGACAGAGTAGAAGCTTGTAGAACTCATTTTTTAAAGTCTATAGAATGGAAGAGTGAAGTAGTAGCTATTAATGAAATGAAAAGGCATTATGCCAACTATTTTAAAGGAATTCCAAATTTCAAAACTTATAAAACAACTTTGGTTATGAGTCATTCCATCAGTGAAATTATGGAAACACTAGCAGAAATAGAAGCTAAATTGACCGATTAGTTTTTTATCATCATCATTATGCCATCGCGAATAGGTAATAGGACAGGGGTTACTCTTGGGTCTTTTGATACATATTTGTTAAATTCATCAATCGCTTGAGTGTCTTTGTCTTTTTTCAAAGCAGAATCATTACATACTTTACCACTCCATAGCACATTATCTGCCATAATTAAACCTCCTTTACGCACTTTGTCTACACACATATCAAAATAGGTTTTGTATGCTGTTTTATCAGCATCTATCCATACAATATCCCAATAATCAACTGTTTCATGTAACATTGGGATTACAGCATCGGCATTGCCTGTTTTAAGGGATATCTGATGGGCAAATGGTGAGGATTCGATAAATTTTTGAGCTACTACATTTACTTCCTCATTATTATCAATGGTGTATACACAGCCTTCTGGACTAAGCCCTTCTGCCAAACAAAGAGCTGAATAGCCAGTGAATGTGCCTA
>JBILJV010000110.1:0-4471 GCA_044377005.1 Bacteroidia bacterium | reverse complement strand
TAGCTCACTCACAATGTTTGTATCTTGAACACTTGCAAATGCCAAACTAGCTACTTCTCTATACCCTGTATTAGGGTGAATAATGTACTTTTTAAGCGAATCTGTCTCTTGGTTGTATTGAAAGGAGTAGATACTTCTTAGTGTTGCATCGTTAGTGAATCGGTTTTGAGCGAATGCATCAACAACGAAAAGAAGAATAAGTATAGTAACATTTGTTTTAAAAGATAAATAGCGCTTTGAACTTTTCATTTTATTTTGTTAAAAATTTGCTAATGTCTAAATCTATTTATCAAAAACTATTAACTAATAACCTTTAACCAAACTTATTCCCCCATGTTCTGCCTAACAACCTCGTACATGATAATAGCAGCAGCTACAGACACGTTCAATGAATCCAATTCACTATTCATGGGTATTTTAACCAATTTATTGGCTAGTTTTAATATCGTTGGATGAATGCCTTCCTCCTCATTACCCACAACCACAACACAAGGACGCGTTAATGGCTCAAAATACAGTTCTTTATTGGCTTTTTCTGAACCACAAATAATTTGAAAACCATCGTCTTTGAGGTGTTTAATGGTTTGAAAAAAGTTCCCTGTTCTACAAACTGGCAAATGCAATAAAGCCCCTGCTGATGTTTTAATAGCATCTTCACTTACTGTTACCGAATTTTTTTCAGGGATGATTACGCCAGAAAAACCGGCTGCATGAGCCGTTCTTGCTATTGCACCAAAATTTCTAACATCCGTAATCCTGTCTAATGCAATAAAACAAGGTTCTTTGTCTTTTTCGATTAACTGTTTGGCCAATTCTTCTGCTACATAGTATTTAATAGGAGAAATTTTGGCAACTACACCTTGGTGATTTCCATTACGCGACAAAGAATTCAACTTTTCAATAGGCACTTCGGTATAAATAACATGATGTCTATTAAGTATTTGTTTAATAAACTTGAGACTTTCTCCTATTCCTTTTTGAACATATACTTTTAGGAACGTAGTGTTTTTCGAAAGGGCCTCTTCTAAAGGTCTTATTCCAAATATTATATTTTTTTCTTCGTTTTCTCTCATTTTTTTATTTTAAACAAAAGACGCCTGTTAAGCGTCTTTTGAAGGGTTTAATATTTTATGGACTAATTAATCATTATTGATAAAAGTAGTAACAGCATTAGTTACTTCTTTGTTACCTTTTTCCATTTTATTTGCTAGGCTTTCCATATTCCATTGTTTAGCGGTTGCTGCACAACGTTCCATGGTATCGAAGGCATCTTTGGTCATTAATCTTAAATTGTAAGATTTGTGACTTGAACCTGAGTATTTTAAATAATAATTTACCTCTATTTTAGACATCTCGTACAAATCAGACAAATGTTTTTCAGCCTTTTGTAATTCACCCAACTCATAGTAAATAAAGGCAATACTGTATTTGGTATTCCCTCTGGTAATCAACACCTTTTCTGGCATTTCTTTCATGCATTTTTCAATTAAGTTCAATGCTCTTGATTTGTATAATGCGACCTTTTCTTTATTTTCAGGGATACTTATGGTAGAATCGTAAAACTTAATTTCATCTATTTTACCCAAGTAGTGACCTGCTGTAGAAATAAATAAATTTTGAATATTTGAAGGAACTATAATCGCTTTATCATCTAAGAAATACTTTTCTTTTTTGTTCATACCTGAGAATGAATATTTGTTCATCAAATTATCATACATTACCTCTTCATTAATTCTGGTAACATTATTTTTTGAAGCTTTTGACCTAATAGGAATTAATTGGAATACCAAGCCTCTTCTTTCAAAATAAGGTTCCATATTCAAGAACCCATCACTACCTGATGTAGTGGTGAAACAAATTGGTCTTTTCCATCCTTGTTCAGCATTGGTTGCTATTAAGTCAAGAAGCAACAAGTCACCTTTATTTAATCCTCTTCCAGGAAAATTAATAATTAAACTAGGAACAACATTAGCTGAATCTGAAGCACTTACAACTCCTGCTTTCAATACAGACTCTTTATTGACAGGTACAAAGAAATTAGTAGTATTAAAAGTAGGTGTTTTACTGTTTACCAAATTATTGATAAAGTCTCTTAAGTTAACCGCAGAATTACTCGCATTATTTTGCAATTGGAAATAATCATTAACCCCTGCTTTTAATTGTTCTTTGGTTAATGTTAAAGGAAGTGGTTCGCTTTTATAAACTTTGTCTAATAAAATTTGAGAATACCAATCGGTTGGTAATAAACTTTGGTTAATAATTCTAACATCTGTTCTAATTCCTTCAACATTTTGAGCGTACCAAAGTGGATAAGTATCATTGTCACCATTGGTAAACAAGATAGCATTTTCAGGACAAGAATGTAAATAATTTTTAGCAAAATCAATTCCTAAATATCTGCCACTTCTATCGTGGTCATCCCACCCTTGAACTCCCATTAATAACGGAGCAGTTAAAGCAATAATAGCAGCAAGAATAGCAGCAGTACCTTCGGCCATTTTATTTTTTAATTTATCCCATAAGAACAAAACCCCTAAACCAATCCAAATACAGAAGGTTTGGAATGAACCTGCCAATGAATAATCACGTTCTCTTGGTTCATAAGGTGGCTGATTTAAGAAAATATTAATCAATATACCTGTAAATAAAAACAAACTCATCACCACAATAGCGTCATTTTTACCTTTTTTGAAATGTATAATTAATCCAAATATTCCGATGAGTAATGGAATAAAGAAAAACTTATTTCTAGCAAAGTTATTAGCTAAATGTTCAGGCAAATCGTTCTGAGGTCCTAATCTTGCTGCATCTACTAGCCCTATTCCACTGATCCAGTTTCCGTCAGTTTCTTTGTTGAAATCGTGACCTTGTTGATCGTTTTGTCTACCAACAAAGTTCCACATAAAGTATCTGAAATACATGTGACCCAATTGGTATCTAAACAAGAAAGATAAATTATTAGAAAACTTAGGTTTAACTGCTTTTAATGCTTCAATTTCATTGGTCAATCTTTGTTTTTGTTCAGGATCTTGGGTTTGTTGAAGCATCATTTGTGCATCGTCAATTTGTTTGGATATTTCATCCATATTACCCCAACTTCTGTAACCTTGCTCACTACCATCCTTTTGCATATCGCCCATTCTAGGGAATATGGTGTTATAAGCAGGATCAAATACATACTCTTGATTTTTTCCAATAGCTGTGTAGCCATTTTCATCTTTTCTGTATTTCATTTCACCTTCTTTAACATCTATAGCTTGTGCGTTATAGTATGGTCCTTTTAACAAAGGTCTATCTCCGTATTGTTCACGATTGATATAACTTAACAATTTGAAAGGCTCTTCAGGATTGTTCATATCAATAGGTGGATTGTCAGAAGAACGAATAACAACCATCGCATAACTTGAATAACCTAATAAAATATATGCAAAACAGATAAAACCTAAATTAGCATAATGGTTTGGCTTTACTTTAGAGTAATAATAAATACCTCCAACCGAAATGGCAACCAACAATAATATAGCAGCGAATGTTCCTGAATTAAAACCGAAACCTAAGCTATTTACGAAGAATAAATCCATTTTAGCCATCAAACTAGGCACACCAGGAATAATCCCTTTTTGGATAAAGAATAAAATACCCAAACCAACCAAGAAACTATATATCAAACCTTTTTGAGTGTATTTGTAATTTTTGAAATAATAAATAAAAACAATAGCTGGAATAACCAATAAGTTCAATAAGTGGGTACCGATAGCCAAACCTATTAAGTATGCAATTAAAATAATCCATTTGTTTGCGTATTTAGAATCGCTTTCTTCCCATTTCAATGCAGCCCAAAAAGTGATTGCTGTAAAGAACGAAGACAAAGCGTAAACCTCTGCTTCAACTGCACTAAACCAAAAAGAATCCATAAAAGTAAGCGCTAATGCACCTATAGCACCTGCACCCATCACCGCAATAAATGAACCTTTGCTTGCTTGAGGATCAATGATTTTTTTAGCAAAATGGGTTGTAATCCAGAATGTAAATAAAACGGTTAAAGCACTTGCCGTTGCACTTAGCATGTTAACAGCAAAAGCAACATCTTCCAATTGAGGAGCAAACAGGGAGAAAAAACGACCCACTAATAGAAAAAAGGGCGCTCCCGGTGGATGTACCACTTGTAGTTTGTGAGAAGCAGAGATAAACTCACCGCAGTCCCATAAACTTACCGATGGTTCCAAGGTTAATGTGTAGACAACAAGAGCAATGACAAACATTACCCACCCTAATAGATTATTAACTAACTTAAAATTCATAATTTCTTTTTGAAAAACTTAGCGAAAATAGGTAAAATGAATATGTTTTTAAAAAATAAGATAAAAAGTTATCAAAATATTGTACATTTTATATTGAAGGAATTGAATTTTTAATAACATCATTAGAAAAACCAAGAAAGAAAGTATTGTATTTTCAAATTAATCAAATA
>JBILJV010000052.1:0-15862 GCA_044377005.1 Bacteroidia bacterium | reverse complement strand
ATTCACCGAATTTGGATATTAATATTTCGGCACACAATGCTCAACTTAATTTAAGTCAGCAGGAAAAAGAAGATTTAATAGCCTTTTTGAAAAGCTTAACAGACACTGAGTTTATAAATAACCCCAAATATAAAAGTCCTTTTTAAGTAACAAAAGGTTGAAAAAAATACGGCTATCTAGATTGGAGAATAGCTGATTAAAGCAACTACTTTACAGACAAGATTCTAACGCACTTTACCCCTTTGTAAACTTCCAATATTTCGAAGTTATATAGGAGCTCAAACTCTTTCTCTAAATGCTGTTTAAAAACAACTTTATCCCCTTTACCAAAACCCTTTAATTCTCCTTTTTTAATAGTTGACATGGTTTGCGCATAAAAGAAATATTCGGGATCATAGTCAAGCGAAAAATAATGCAGTGACTCCTTCCCTTTGTATTCTCTGAGGTATTCGCTTAACTCGTAATGATCGAACGACAAAGGGAAATTCTTATAATTTGTAATAAACTCATACTTATCGCGAACAAGAGGGATAATTGCCAAGAGAATGAGGGCAACAAAACTTTTTTTGACAAAAGACTGATTTATCAAAGACTGAATTTCAATTAAAAACATCACGATTAAAAGGGTAATAATTGGCAATATGGGCATATCATACCAATGAATTTTGGTAGTAGCCAAACTTATTATGAGTAAAAATCCAGATAGAAACAGAGCTAAAAATCGCATCAAAGGATATGGTTTAATCGCTAAATAAACCAAAGTAGGGATAAGCAAAAATACAAAATAGTGGTAACGTTCTGTTATTAAATTTTGAATATAATAATACCATTCATGTCTGTGACCCTCCATGGCTGTGGTAAAACGCCCCCCAAAATCATTGAAAAGCATTTGTTTTACAAAACCAGGACTTGATATTTCTCTGAAAACACAAAATACTATAAATGGTATTAGTGCGACAAGCATTGCAAGCAACAGCTTTAATAACACATTGAACTGTCTTTTAGCTAGAGGCATTAATGTAAACAGGGGAAAAACCATTATTCCTGCGGCACTTTTGGTCATAACAGACAAAGCCAAGAAAATAATGATTCCATAATAGGCCATTTGTTGATTCATAAAATAATACTGACAATAACAATAAACAGACAGTAGTACCATAAAAGTTAATAACGCGTCATAGTCGCCAGTTATACTTCCGTGCAACTGCATATAGCCACCCGTTGTAGCCAACAACAGCATAGAAAAAGATGCCCAAATGTATGAATTTGACAACTTAAAAACCCAGAAACCAATCAATAAAACACCCATTAAACCAGCCAATGCAGAGGGAAATCGAACCGCAAACTCGTTCATTCCCCAAACAGATATAGATGCGACTTGAAGCCAAATCATTAAGGGTGGTTTCGTATTCCAAAGGTCAGGCTTTTGATCATAGGTTGTAATTAAAAAAGATTTATTCAAATACATTTCCACTGCATTATTCGCCAATCTCGACTCATCCCATTGAATTATGGGCAAATGACCCAAGCGGTAAAACTGCAAATAAGTAACAATAGATATAGTTACTATCAACAAGAGTATAGAACCTTTATTCATTAAAAATCTTTTCACGCTTTATTAGTAAATATAGATTTAACCAATTGAACCCATTTTATACTCAAAAACACCACTACTATAGTAAACAATATGGTTATGAAGCGGTGAGACATTAAAATACTATTAGCATCCCAATATTTGAGATTAAATAATAACGATTCAAGATTCAAAAAACTAGCAATCGAGAATAAAAGGTATAACCCTATTGTTTTATAATTAAATGAATAATACATAACAAAAGGGAAGGCATAATGAATGTATCTTTCGTGCATTTGAGTATTAAAATAAAAAAAGTAAAAACAAGCCAATACACTCGAGAGAACGAGCATCTGAGATTTGATTTTATCTTTAATTCCTTGTTTAAACAAAATCATTACTAGCGGGATAACAACGCCTAAACTACTTACAGAAAACAGAATCAATCCCCATGTTTTGTAAGGTAGAAATCCCAATAAATTACTATCATCCAAGAACCTAGGATTTTCCTCGATAAGCATCCATATATTGCGGGCATTTAGACTCACATAAGGGAAAAGATTATAAGTATTAAACACATTTTGAAAAATAACAGTGACAGAACCATTTACTAAAAAAGGAGATAAAATAAGTAGTTCAGAACTCACAACTATCAATATTGCTGATAATAGTTGTTTAAATGTTTTAATTTGACTTAACCAATACAAACCAAGAACGGGCAAAATAATAATAGCTTGGAATTTTATATTAACAGCAATGACAAATAAAACTAAGGACCCAAAAAGACGATTATTAAGAGCTGCAAACACAGAAAAAAACATCATACTAGCCACCCAACCGTCAATTTGGAACCATGCCATTGTATTATAAAAGTAGGCAACATTAAATGCACCAAGGCAGAAGAAAAATATTTGTTGAATTTTTGATTTAAAAAAACTGCACATCAACAAAACAGCAAGTATTTCAAAAAACAGCGGGACTAATTTTACAAAGTAAATAGTATCAGAAATGGTATTAACATCGTTTACAAACCAAGTATAAACTTGAAGAATGTACAAAAATCCAGGCAGATAATCCACAGTATTTTCAGGCTGATAAATCATTGAAACACCATTCATTTTTATAGCTATCGCCCATTTCACGAACAAAGAAACGTCAAAACCCATTGCTTTGTCATCTATCAAAGAAGCCAAAAACAAGAAGCTAAAGAAAGCGAGAACAATTAAGAAGTTATTCTTTTTCCAGAACGCTTTCGCTTGAATCATGATTCAGATTGGTAGACAATTCCACTGTTTTTTTCATCCTCTTGGGCTTTAAGTTCCATAATTTGATGGAGTGCATCAGGTATTACGTCACTACAAATAACAATATAGTCATTTCTTTTGGCGTTTTCAATAACAAATGAAATAGCTTCTTTTTCGAGCGGAATAATAGTAATTTTTTTATCGGGATCTACATTTTTAATTCCTTTCACCATTAGTTCAATAATTTCAGTATCTGTTTTACCTCTTAAATTACGGTCTTGTCTAATAACAATTTCATCAAAGATTTTGGCTGCAGTTTCGCCCAAAGAAATAGTATCTTCGTCTCTTCTGTCACCTACACCAGCTATTATTCCAATTTTGTTACTCGCATCAATTTTACTTAAAAAACCACCTATAGCATTAAGACCTGCTGCATTGTGAGCATAATCCACCATTACTGAAAAATGATTGAAATTAAATAGATTCATTCTACCGGGTGTTTGAGCAGGAGAAGGAATAAATGTTTGAAGTGCCGATTTGATGTCTTCAATTTTAAAATTCCTTAAAAATGCGGCCAACACCACAGGCAAACAATTTGCAATATTAAAGTCGGCTTTACCACCAAAAGTAACAGGTATATTAACAACACGTTCAACTCTTATTTTCCAAGTACCTTTAAGAATAGAAATATATCCATTTTCATAAATTGCGGCAAATCCACCATTTTTACAATGTTCAATGATTCTTTGGTTGTTTTCATCCATGCTAAAAAGAGCTAATTTACTAACAATATTTTTACGCATTTCGTACACCAAATTATCGTCAGCATTCAATATCGTATAACCGTCTGGGAAAACACTTTCAGCAACTACGCCTTTTACCTTCGCTAATTGCTCAAGGGTATCTATACCTTGTAAGCCTAGGTGGTCTGCAGCTATGTTCGTAATGATACCGATATCACAGTGGTGAAACCCTAAACCAGCCTTAAGAATCCCTCCTCTAGCACACTCAAGAACTGCAAAATCTACAGTAGGGTCTTTCAACACAAATTCGGCAGAAATAGGACCTGTACAATCTCCCTTCATCATCATTTCATTTTGAATATAAACCCCATCGGTAGTTGTATATCCAACCTTATGTCCCACTTGTTTACACAAATGGGCCATCAAACGGGTAGTGGTAGTCTTACCATTAGTACCAGAAATAGCAATAATAGGGATTCGAGCAGACGTTCCAGGAGGATAGAGCATATCAATAACAGGTTCTGCTACGTTTCTTGGTAAACCATCCGTTGGTTCAAGGTGCATTCTAAAACCAGGGGCAGCATTTACCTCCAGAATTGCACCTCCATTTTCCGATAAAGGCACACTTAAATCTGGTGCCATTATATCAATACCACAAATATCTAATCCTATAATTCGGGCGATACGTTCACACATAAAAACATTGCTTGGATGAACATGGTCGGTAATATCTTCGGCAGTTCCTCCGGTGCTTATATTGGCCGTTGGCTTGAGTAACAATTCATATCCATTTACTAAAACAGTTTTGAGAGTAAATCCTTTTTCATCCAAAATTTGTTCCGTAAAACGATCCACTTTAATTGCCGTTAGAACTTTTTCGTGTCCATATCCTCTCCTTGGGTCTGAGTTCACTATATCTATAAGTTCTTGGATAGTATGTTTACCGTCACCTGTAACAGAAGCAGGGGTTCTTTTGGCGGCAGCTACAAACTTATAATTGATTACTAAAATCCTAAAATCGTAACCGGTAATATATTTTTCAACTATAATATTTCTTGAGTATTGTTTAGCTGCTTCAAAACCAATTTTTAAATCATCCCAATTTGAAATATTAGTGGTAATACCTTTACCGTGGTTTCCGTTAATCGGTTTTGTTACCAATGGATATCCTATTCTGGAGGCGGCCAATTCGAGTTCTTCATCATTAGTACATATTTTACCTTTGGGAACAGGAATTTGAGCATTTTCTAAAAGGAGTTTAGTATCCTCCTTATCACAAGCTATTTCCACCGCTATACTACTTGTAGTACTTGCAACAGTTGCTTGAATTCTTCTTTGGTTAATTCCATAACCTAACTGTACTAGAGAACGACCATTTAATCTGATAAAAGGAATATTTCTTTTCACGGCTTCTTCCACAATACTTCCTGTGCTTGGGCCTAATCTTTCTTCCTCTCTCA
This sequence comes from Bacteroidia bacterium, assembly GCA_044377005.1. Taxonomy (GTDB): domain Bacteria; phylum Bacteroidota; class Bacteroidia; order NS11-12g; family UBA955; genus JABMMZ01. Next base: position 10,842 of record JBILJV010000052.1, on the reverse strand, counting down.
ATTCTCTTAATCTTTGTATATCCTCATCGAGCTGGTATGTAGTATTATCAATTAGAGATTGACAAATATTGACAGCAGCTTTGGCTGCATAAACACCTGCTTTTGCTTCCCAATAATTAAACACCACATTATAAACACCATGTGCTGAAGTTTGTCTGGTTCTTCCAAAACCACAATTCATACCCGCTAATGTTTGAATTTCCAGCGCTATATGTTCAATGATATGCCCCATCCAAGTACCATCTTCTACCCTTTTAAAAAATCCACCTGGTACACCTGGACTACATCTGTGAGCAAACATAGTAGGGAACATCAATTTTAATCTTTCCGAAAATCCATTTATTAAATTTGAAGGCATTTCTTCCATTTCTTCTAGATCAAGACGCATTACAATTAGCTTATGACGTCTTATGCTCCAATAATTGGGGCCATTCATTATTTTAATGTCTATAATTTTCATTGTTTGGAATATTGCTTATACATTGTGCAAGAAAACACAGATATTCCACAAAAACAAGTAATAAAATGGGATTGTTAAAAGAAATAAAATTATCAATAAGTGTAATTGGTTATAACCAATCCACTAATCCAAACACTCCATCATCAGAAGAACACCTGAATGATATTCGACAGAAACTACTCCATCATTAAGTACTTTATTACTACTACTGGTTTGATGTGGAAATTCAATAGTTAGGTTGTTACAATTCCAAACTAAATTACTAGTTACCAATCCTTCCACTTTATTGAGAGGGATTAGCGAGATATTAGAATTGCCCGCATAAAATTTTTTAAACCCAGAGAAAATAGGATAAATTTTAGAATAATCGTCCAACATTGTCATTGTAATATCATTTTGATAGCGGGCTAAAATGGCAATATTATTAATAAAATGATCGCTTCTTTTTCCGGTTGCCCACACAATATTTACGGCTGAATAGCCTTCCTTCAATAAGTATTCAATCCCTTTTTCAAGATCAGTTTTATTTTGGTCGGGAAGATGCAATAATCGAGAATGGGGAGGCAATACAGACTGAACTTCTTGGATTGATTGATGATCGAAATCACCGAGCACAACATCAAATTTAAAACCCAAGTCCAACACTTTATTGAGGGCTCCATCTAACACTACAATGTGCGGGCTCCATTCCAACAATTGTGAAAGCAATTCATTAGAGCAGGGCAATCCATTTGCAATAATTAGAGCTGGTTCTTGACCTTCGCGAACAATGTGGTGTGACGACATAATAATTTAAAATTGAAGCCTTAAAAACCAATCTATAAAAAAATTGTTTAGTTATCAAGGTCAACAATTGACAAAATTAACTATAAATTTGCTGAAAAAATAACCACTTTGAATACAAAAAAAGTTTCCACATTGCTTCTAGTGATTTCATCATTTTTTATTCAATGTAAGCAACAAACACAAACAATGATACCAGAACAAATAAAAAACAACAAAGAATTAGAAATTGCGACACTAGCAGGCGGCTGTTTTTGGTGTATAGAAACCACTATGGCCCGACTTAAGGGCGTTGACACCGCTATAAGTGGATACATAGGTGGACACATAGAGAACCCTAGTTATGAAGCGGTTTGCAATGGCAACACTGGACATGCAGAAGCTGTACAAATATATTACAACCCAACAATTATTGATTACCAAACATTGTTAACCGTATTTTTTACATTACATAATCCTTGCACATTGAACCGTCAGGGAGGTGACATCGGCACACAATACCGTTCTGCTATTTTTTATCACAATGATACTCAAAAAACTATTGCAGAATCTTATATAAAAAAACTGGAAGTTGACCAAGTATATGAAGAACCCATAGTGACACAATTAGAGCCATTGAGCACTTTTTACATTGCAGAAGATTACCACCAAAATTATTATAATTTAAACCGTGAAAGAAACAGCTATTGCACTGCAGTAATTGACCCTAAAGTTTCCAAACTAAGAAAATCATTTTCACATTTACTAAAAGATTAGTTAAACCATCTTAAAAGTAAATCGGGATAGGATATAATGGTAAAAATAACGCCATAGAGCGCTCCAAAAAAATGCGCATCATGGCCAATGGAGTCATTTTGTTTTTTGCCCATGTAATATTCATAAGCCAAATATAAAACGCCAAACAACCATGCAGGCATTTTAATAGCAAAGTATAAATAGATAGATTCGGTGGGGGCAAAAACAATAAAGCTAAACAAGAAAGCACTAACTGCACCAGAAGCTCCTATCGCTCTATAACTCCAATCCTCTTTGTGTTTAAAGTATGCATACACGCTGCTACAAACAATAGCTGACAAGTAAAATAGCACGCCATAAACGATATAATATGATCCAGCTATGTGTTCAAAAATAACCGACAAGGCATCCATAAAAAAGTAAAGAGTAATCATATTTACGATAAGGTGCATATAATCGGCATGAATAAATCCGTGACCTACCCATCTTATCCATTCCTTATTGTAGTAGATTTTATAGGGATAGAATGTTAGCCTTTCGAACAGTGCCGGATTATTAAAAGCGAGGTAGGAGATTAATACAGTGACTGAAATTATTAAAATTATCATTTTTTATGTGGCAAAATAAGCATTAATTTGCGAGAAGTGAAAAGGATATTATTACTAAGTGACACGCATGGATGTATAGAACCTGATATCATTAAACACTTTGATCAAGCCGATGAAATTTGGCATGCAGGTGATTGGACTAACAAGGATTTAACTGACATCATAGAGAAAACAGGTAAAACGATTAGAGGCGTTTGGGGCAATGTCGATGGTCACGAATTAAGAGCAATTTATCCTTTACACCAACAGTTTACATGCGAAGGCATAAAAGTATGGATGACGCACATAGGAGGATATCCGGGCAAGTATAACCCCAAAATAAAAGATCAACTCATTAAATATCCCCCTGATTTATTTATCTGTGGGCACAGTCACATTTTAAAAGTAATGCGCGACCCTAAAGTTAACAACTTATTGCACATTAATCCAGGAGCTGCTGGCAGACATGGTTTTCACATAATGAGAACTATGATAAAATTCGAAATCCATGAGAGTAAGATACAAAATTTAGCTGTTATAGAATTAGGAAAAAGAACGGCAGGGATTTTGCCTGAACAATAAAAAACACAAAAATTAAGTTTTAAAAATAATCAATGAATCAAATCAAACTATCATTAACCCTAATCAGTTTATTTTTTATAAGCGCATGTGCTGTTGCACAAAAAGAAAAAAAAGAGAGTCCTGCTGCCAAAATATCAGAAGAGGCATACCGATTGTATAAAGAAGAAGATTATATAAAAGCTGTAGAAGTGATAAACAAAGCACTTAAAAAAGACAGCACTTATATTATTGCTTGGGAATATAAGGCTGAATTTGAGATGAAAAAAGGCGACCAATTACAATCAATATACGCTTGCAAAAAGTTAATAGACATAGAACCTGAAAATTATTACCATTATTTCCGATTAGGGCATGCCTATAAAAACAACATGAACTATGTTGAATCAAAAGAAATGTTCGAGAAATATTTAAAAAGTCCTAAAAAATTGGACCCAAGAAGAATTGCAGCAGTTAACAAAGAAATTGCTAACTTAAAAAAATGCGAATTATTGGTTCAGAATAAAGTACCTTTCAACCCTATCAACATGGGGCCAAGTGTAAACAGCTATGAAAACGAGTATTTCCCTGGTAGCACTATTGATGGTTTAAACTTTTACTATACCCGATTGGTAACTAGTGGAAAATTCCCACACGAGGATTTTTATCTTTCCAAAGCTATAAACGACAGCACTTATCAACCATCTATGCCATTGCCACCACCAGTAAATACCTATAATAACGAAGGAACTATTTCTGTAACAGCAGATGGTAAATTTATCTTTTTTACAGCGTGTGACAGAAAAGACCCTATGGGAATGGATATGGGAAAAGGAAGTTGCGATTTGTACTACGCCAAATACAATGATGGCAAATGGGGCTCCCCTTCCAATTTAGACGCCCCTATCAACACACCAGATTGGGAATCTCAACCTAGTATAAGTCCCGATGGAATGACTATTTACTTTGCTAGCAACAGACCTGGAGGATATGGAGGAAGTGATATTTATGCTTCTACATTTAAAGACGGAAGATTTCAACCACCTATTAATTTGGGCAGCAGTATAAATACTTCGGGTGAGGAACAATCCCCTTACATAGCATTTGACAATCAAACTTTATATTTCAGTTCAGACGGACATCCAGGTATGGGGAATAAAGACATATTTATGAGTAAAAAAGATGAAAATGGAAGATTTAGTGAAGCTCAAAATATTGGCTATCCAATTAATTCTGGGGGTGAAGAAATCGGACTAATTGTAGACCGATTGGGACGATACGGCTACATGAGTTCAAATAGACCTGGCGGATTAGGCGGTTTAGACATTTATAAATTTGAGATTCACAATGGCATGAAACCTGAGCCTGTCAATTTTGTAAAAGGGATTGTTTATGATGCTATATCGAAAGAAAAAATTGGGGCAAAAGTTGAGTTATTTGACTTAGAAACGGGATTACTAGCTAATTCAATTATTAGCAATAAAAACACAGGAGAATTTTTAGTAATCTTAAAAAACAACAAAAACTATATGTTGAATGTGGACCAAACCAATTACTTGTTTTACACAGATAATTTCTCATTAAAAGAGACTAAAAACTTGGATCCCTTCAACATTGAAGTTCCATTGAAAAAACCTGCAAAAGACATTGAAGTTAAGTTGGCGAATGTGTTTTTTGACACCGATAAATTTGACATTAAAGAAGAATCAAAATTAGAATTAGACAAATTGGTATTATTGCTCAAAAAATTCCCATTCATGAAAATTGAGATTGGCGGTCACACTGACAATACAGGGGATAAATTAAAGAACAAGACATTGTCTCAAAACAGAGCAAAAAGCGTAAAAGACTATTTGATAGCTAAGGGGATAGAACCAACCAGACTAAGTGCTATTGGCTATGGAGACAGCAAACCTATAAGTGACAACAACACAGTTGCAGGTCGCTCAGAAAACAGAAGAACAGTATTTAAGATTACGAGTTTTGAATAATTAAAAACCCGTAAAGTTGTGAGGTGTTATTTCGTTTAACCTTTCTTTTACGGCTTCATCAATTTCGAGAGATTGAATAAAATCTTTAATTTCTTTTTCACCTATATGGGTATTGGTTCTGGTCAGTGATTTAAGAGCTTCGTATGGATTTGGGTATCCAATACTTCTAAGAACTGTTTGAATAGCTTCGGCAACAACAGCCCAATTTTTATCCAAGTCCTGACGGATGGCACTTTCATTGATGATTAACTTATCCAACCCTTTTAGCAAACTATTGAAAGCAATTAGGCAATGTGCAAAAGGGACTCCTATGTTTCTAAGTACTGTAGAATCGGTTAAATCTCTTTGCAAACGAGAAATAGGCAGTTTGGAAGCTAGGTGTTCAAAAATGGCATTTGCTATTCCTAAATTCCCTTCAGCATTTTCGAAATCGATAGGATTTACTTTGTGAGGCATAGCACTACTCCCAATTTCACCTTCCTTTAATTTTTGTTTAAAATAATCCATTGAAATGTATTGCCACACATCTCTTGAAAGGTCAATCAAGATAGTATCTATTCTTTTAAAAGCATCAAACAAAGCCGCTAAATTATCATAATGTTCAATTTGAGTGGTTGGGAAACTTCTATGCAATCCTAACACTTCGTTAACAAAAGAGTGGCCAAATGAATGCCAATCCGTTTGAGGGAAAGCGATATAATGGGCATTAAAATTCCCAGTAGCTCCGCCAAATTTCGCTGAATAAGGGATAGCATTTAGCTGTTTTATTTGTTCTTTCAAACGCACTACAAACACATTCAACTCTTTACCAAGTTTGGTTGGACTTGCCGCTTGACCATGCGTTTTTGCCAGCATCGGAATATTTTTAAAATTGTCAGCATGTTTTTTCAAAGCATCAACAACTGCGTTTAATTGAGGAAGGATTTCATTTTCTAATGCAACTTTTAAACTTAAAGGAATTGCAGTATTATTAATATCTTGACTTGTCAGTCCAAAGTGCACCCATTCTTTAAAATCTGACAAACCTAATAATTCAATTTGACTTTTAATAAAATATTCAACCGCTTTTACATCGTGATTCGTTGTTTTTTCAATGTTTTTAATTTCAAGTGCATTTTCCTCTGTAAAATTTAAGTAGATATTTCTGAGACTATCAATTTGGTTTGAGCTAAACAAAGGTTTAAAAGCCGAAATAGGAGAAGCATTTAAGTAAATTAGATATTCCACTTCAACTTGAACACGGTACTTAATAAGGCCAAATTCAGAAAAATAGGGCGCTAAATTTTGGACTTTAGACCTGTAACGACCATCAATTGGACTTACTGCGGACAATTCATTCAATAACATTGGAGCAAAAATAAAGATTTAAATTAAATTTATCCTTAAAATAGAATGTTTATCGAAATAAAAGAAATTAGTAGTCAAGATAGTGAATTTTTGTAGATTAATTATTAAGAATAACATCAATGAAATCCTTTTTAAAATATACATTAGCGACTATTTTTGGGGTATTTATCTCCTTTATTTTCATAGGAGTTCTATTGTTTTTTACGCTCTTAGGTTTAATCAATTCAGGATCAGAAGGTAAGGTAAATATTAAATCAAACACCGTCTTGGAACTGAATTTAGACTATGAAATTCAAGAACGAGGTAGTCAAGCATTTTTAAGTTTACTAAACCCCGAAATGGGCGAATCATTCTTAGGATTAGACAATCTTTTAGAAATAATCAACAGAGCTAAAGACGACCCAAAAATAAAAGGCATTTACCTAAAAACAAATTTAAACAACAGCGGTTATGCAACCCTTTCGGAACTTAGAAATGCTTTAAAAGATTTTAAATCAAAAGGGAAGTTTATTTATGCAATGGCACCTTATTACGATGAGAAAAATTATTATTTAGCTTCAATCGCAGATTCGGTTTTCATAGAAAAAACAGGAAATATCTTGTTAAATGGCTTATCGGCAAATGTAATGTTTTACAAAGGCGCTTTTGAGAAACTAGGCATAGAGATGCAATATGTTAAAGTTGGGGCATACAAAGGGGCTATAGAATCGTTTACTAGAGAAGAATTAAGTAATGAGAATAGAGAACAAATCTCTTTTTACATCCATCAATTGTATCATAACTTAATATCTGAAATTGGTGAATCCAGACAAGTAGACACTCATCAACTTAGAATGGCAATAGACCAATTCAGTATTCAATCTCCCAAAGATGCGTTTAAATTCGGATTAATTGATGGCTTAACCTATCAAGACGACGTTCACAATAAAATAAGAAAAGCGATAGGCAGCAAAGAATCCAAAAACAAACACTATATCAAAGCAAGTTCATACTTAAACAGTGGTGATTCAGAAAAAAACACATCGAGTGACAAAATTGCAGTGGTGTATGCAGTAGGAGAAATTGTAGACGGTCAGGGGAATAACAATTCCATAGGCAGCACCTCATTGGCAAAAGTGATTATTAAAGCCCGAGAAGACAAAGATATTAAAGCCATAGTATTAAGAGTAAATTCTCCTGGTGGCAGTGCTTTGGCTAGCGATATTATTACACGAGAAATAGCATTGTGTAAAGGCAAAAAACCAATTATTGTTTCCATGGGAGATGTAGCTGCAAGTGGAGGTTATTATATTAGCTGTTTGGCTGATACAATATTAGCAAGTTCTAACTCCTTAACAGGTTCAATTGGCGTATTTGGATTATTCCCTAACATGCAAAAATTATTCAACGAAAAACTTGGACTGACTATTGAGAGCGTAAAAACGGGTCAATATTCTGATTTTGGTAGAGTAGACAAACCATTGAGCGACGGAGAAAGAATGTATTTACAACAAATGGTAAATAGAATTTATGACGACTTTACGACTATCGTTGAAAAAGGTAGAGGCATCGATAGTGCTGAACTTGAAAAATACGCACAAGGCCATGTTTGGATAGCACAACACGCCATGGATAGAGGCTTGGTTGACCGTATTGGAGGCATTAATGATGCCATCAAAATTGCTGCTAAAATGGCCAATATTAAAACATACAAAATGGTAAGTTTCCCTCAAATTGAAGACCCCATTACACAAATATTTAATCAGGGTGGAAATGAAATGATAAACAAAAAAATAGCACAAGATTTGGGTATTTTTCACCATTACTATCAATCTTTATTAAGCGGCATACAGTCACAAGGATTTCAAACAAGACTTCCTTATGAATTATTTATTCATTAATTTTACCCCCATATACAATTACATTAACATGACAAGAATTCTCATTATTATTGCCTTATTAATAGGCACCACACTTAACGCACAAATCTATCCTAAAGATTGGCATTTAAAATTTTCGAACCAAGACACCACTCTGGGTATTGACTTAGAAAATGCCATTAAAAACAACCCTAAGCCTGCCAATTCAAGCACTGTAATAGTTGCAGTTATTGACGATGGTATCGACATTCAACATGAAGATTTGAAAAACAATATTTGGGTAAACAAAAAAGAAATTCCAGGGAACTCAGTTGATGATGACTTAAATGGTTATGTTGATGACATCAATGGTTGGGATTTTATTGGTGGTTCTGAAAAAGATGTAGAATATGACAACTTAGAATTGACTAGATTATTGCGTGATTACCAAAAAAAGTTTGGCACTAAAACCAAAAAGGACATTAGCAAAAGTGATAAAGTAGAATTTTCAAGATTCAAAGAATTAGAAAAAATACATACTAAAAAATACAAAGAAACAGAATCATATTACAACACTTACAAAAACATTAAAACCTATTTAGATGCTTTAAAAATGGAATTAGGTAAAACAGACGTTACTGTTGAAAAATTAGAAAAATTTGAGCCTACAAAAAACGAATCGAAGATAGGCAGAAACATTGTATTGAGCACTTCTTTAAAACAAAACATTCCTCCTGCAAAAGTTTTCAAAGAATTTGAAGATGCGCACAACTATTTTTATTCTGTTTATCAATACCATTTAAACTTAAAATATGACCCAAGATACATTATTGGAGACGACTATACCAATATAAGTAACAAGCAATACGGCAACAATGAAGTAAAAGGACCTGATGGCGAACATGGTTCACATGTTGGTGGAATTATTGGTGCTATTAGAAACAATGAAATCGGTATGAATGGTGTTGTAGCAGATGTAAAGATTATGGTCATTAGAGTTGTTCCAAATGGCGATGAGCGAGACAAAGACGTTGCTAATGCAATTCGTTACGCAGTAGACAATGGCGCAAAGGTGATTAACATGAGTTTCGGTAAGGCATATTCGTTCAATAAAACTATAGTTGATGATGCTGTAAAATATGCAGAGGGTAAAGATGTTTTATTAATACATGCAGCAGGCAATGATTCTAAAAACATTGACAAAGAATCCAATTACCCTACCCCATTTTATGCAGATGGCAAAAGATGTAGCACTTGGATAGAAGTTGGCGCAAGTGACAGAAACCAACAACCTGCTGAATTTTCAAACTTTGGATCCAAAACTGTCAATGTATTTGCACCTGGAGTGGAAATATACAGCACAGTTCCTAACAATAAATATGAATCATTAAGTGGTACAAGTATGGCAAGTCCAGTAACCGCAGGTTTGGCAGGTCTAATACGTTCATACTATCCTAACTTAACAGCAGCACAAGTAAAAGCCGTTATTGAAAATTCATCAATAAAACCAACACAAAAAGTAACCATTCCGGGGACAAAGAAAAAAACAAAATACAAAAAACTTTGCACCACCGGCGGTATTATCAATGCAGACGCAGCTTTAAAAGCGGCCGCTATTGTAAAGTAATAGTATTATTATTAATCAACGACTTCCATAAAAAAAGCCTCACTTGTGAGGCTTTTTTTATGGATATATAATTCTAAGTTTGTATAACACCGACATTAAACGGTTGAACAGGGGCATGGTTTGCCATTTCTATTCCTTGGCTTATAACAGTTCTGGTTTCAATAGGGTCAATAATACCATCAACCCACAGACGAGACGCTGCATAATAAGGTGACAATTGTTCCTCATACCTTGCCATAATTTTATCTAACAGAGCTTTTTCTGCTTCTGGGGTAATGGTTTCACCTTTCGCTTCCAAACTTGCTTTTTCTATTTGCAACAATACTTTGGCTGCTTGCTCACCACCCATTACTGCAATCCTTGCACTTGGCCACGCGTATATAAGGCGAGGATCATAAGCTTTACCGCACATGGCATAATTACCTGCACCATAGCTATTACCAATAATAATTGTAAATTTTGGCACCGTACTGTTACTCATGGCATTTACCATTTTGGCTCCATCTTTTATAATTCCTGAATGTTCGCTTCTGCTACCCACCATAAAACCAGTCACATCCTGAAGAAATACTAAAGGTATTTTCTTTTGATTACAGTTCATAATAAAGCGTGCAGCCTTATCAGCACTGTCATTGTATATAACACCACCAAACTGCATTTCCCCTTTTTTACTTTTGGTAATTTGTCTGTTATTAGCCACAATACCTACTGCCCATCCTTCTATTCGCGCATAGCCGCACAGAATTGTTTGACCATAACCCTCTTTGTATTGCTCAAACTCACCATTGTCAACCAATGTTTCAATGAGTGCTAAAGAATTGTATGGTTTCGCTCTGTCTTTTGATAAAATACCATATAAATCTTTAATATCTTTAAGAGGTTTGGCGGGTTCCTTTCTGTCGAAACCAGCTTTTTC
>JBILJV010000109.1:0-4588 GCA_044377005.1 Bacteroidia bacterium | reverse complement strand
AAACTCTTTACGGTTGATAACACCTGAAACTTCAAATCCATGTTTTTCATTGCCATAAAAATCCACCATTTTGCCTTCGTAGTTTACTTTTAAACTAACTGATTTTACATGACCTCTTATGGTTAAATCTCCAACTAATTCATATTGACTGTTGTCTATTTTTTTCAATTCAGTAGATGTAAAGGTCATTTCAGGATGGTTCGCTGAATCAAAGAAATCTGCACTTTTTAAATGTTCGTCTCTTTGACCGTTGTTTGTGCTGATGCTGTTTGTATTGACAGTGAAATTGATTTTTGCATTTGTAAAGTCTTCACCTTCTGTTTCAACGCTTGAATCAAATTCTGAAAATAAACCTGATACAGTGGAAATCATCAAATGTTTAACTTTAAAGTTAACCTCTGAATGCATTTTGTCTAATTGGTATTGTGCCATAATAATGTATTATTTTATGATACAAAGGTAATTCAGCAACCCAATTCAGTCACTTAATGTAGATTAATAAATAGGCTTAAACCAGTTTTACTATTGATTGTTATTGTTCCTGATTTTGCTTAAAAAAACAGGCGTAATTCCTAAGTAAGCTGCAATTTGAGTTTGAGGTAAACGCTTGTTTAAAGCGGGATAACGTTTGATAAAGTTGGCATATCTTTCAGGGGCGTGTAAACTCATGCTTTCTAACAAGCGGTTTTGATAGCTGATTAATCCATTTTCTGTGATTATTCTGAAGTATTTCTCCAATTTGGGGATTTTTTCGAATAAATTCAACTGTTGTTCTCTTGTTATCAAAAGCATTTCGGTGTCCTCTAGTGCATCTATGTTGAGCTTGGCTTCCGTCTTTTTGGTAAAACTCATCATGTCGGTAATCCACCAATCTTCAATAGCAAATTGTAAGATATGCTCAAAACCATTTATGTCTACGTAATAGGAACGCATACAGCCATTAATAACAAATGCTGAATAATGCGAAATGTCACCCTCCTGAAGGAAATATTGTCTTTTGCGTAGCTTTTTGAATGTAAAAAAATGACGCAACTCTTCTTTTTCAGTCTCGCTCAATCGCAAATGTTTCTCTATGTTCGTAATCAATAAATTAAATCCTTCCATCGGTGTTGTTAAATAATTTCTGGTTTATAACAAGTTTGATCTTTGCAATGATACATCATTTTTGTGTTTTTGTATTCTTTGCCTTTCAATAATGGAATTTCTGTTGAATCATTAACGCAGGCAATCAATGCGTTAACTTCATTTTTGTGTGCTCTTAATGCGGATTTTGCTTCTGTTTGGTCGGCACAACTTACGATATACTGTTCCATTCCTTCTTCTTTTATCAAATTCAAAAGGGCCCAATGACTGTACCAAGGCGCATGTTTTTCTATATTGGTGTTCATAGCAGAAAGCATATCGCTAACCATTTCTCTCCAATCTGATCGGTCAAAGTACCAAGACAAGGTCCATAAATTGTGCGCCATTATGCTGTTGCTGCTGTTGATTACGTCATCGTTAATGTCGTATTTGTCAACAATAATTTGCTGAGAAGATTTACTGAATCTAAAGAAATGTTTGTTGGGGTTGTAAAACAATTCAATCGTTTTTAAACACATTTCATTTGCCAACATTAAAACATTCTCATCGAAGGTTATTTTGTACAAATGAATTAAGGCATCAATAAAACTTACATAATCTTCTGAATAAGCGGCAATATTGTTTTTATCTGTTTGGTATGAACGGAATAACTTGCCATTGATGTAAAATTGCTTAACCATTGCATCGTATAATTGGACTGCATTCTGCATGATGGTAGGGCCCTCTAAATAATAAGCGGTTTCAGCCAATCCTTTCAACATTAATGCATTCCATGAGCAAATCAGCTTGTTGTCTAATCCCGGTTTTATTCTGTTTTGTCTTAGTTTTTTTAATGCATTCAATCCTTTTTCTATGCAATCGACTAAAGTTTTTTCATCCGTTCCCAATTCTTTTGCGGCTTGTTGTGGAGTGGATAAGGCATACAAAATATTGCGGTGTTCTTCCCAATTGCCATTTTCTGTGCATTGGAAATAAGCGGTAAATAACGGAAGATTTTCGGTGATATTTGACTTTAGTTCTTCATAAGTATAGGTGTAAAATTTCCCTTCTACACCCTCGCTGTCTGCATCCAGTGCACAATAGTACAAGCCATTTTCGTTTCTGAGTTCTTGGTTACAAAAGGCGAGTGTTTTAATCGCAATCTCTTTTAAATAGGGGTCCTTGTTTAAACTATATCCGTAAGCGTAAGCAGGCATTAGTTGGGCATTGTCATACAGCATTTTTTCAAAGTGTGGGGCAAACCATTTTTCATCAACTGAATATCTTGAAAAGCCGCCATCGACCGCATCAAAGATGCCTCCAAGTGACATTTGCATGAGGGTGTGATTCCCCATTTCTAATGCTTTTGGATTGTTTTTAATGTGGCCATATTTCAATAAATAGAGAATGTTGTTGGGCAATGGAAATTTAGGTGCCCTTTTGTTTCCTCCATAAATGGGGTCGTAAATAGCTTCAAATGTCTCAAATGCCAGTTCGGATAAATTGGAGGCAGGTTCTTTGAATGAAATTTCGGGAGGAAGATTCATGTTTTTTAAACCACGACTCAATTTAGCGGCATATTCAAACGCTTTTTCTTTTTCATTTTGCCATAAATGATGAATTTGTTTAATCAAGCTTTGCCACTTGTCTTTGGGAAGATAGGTGAGGGCATGAATGGGTTGTTTGTCGGGGAGGGCAAAGGCATTAAGTGGCCAACCGCCATTCCCATTGATCAACTGACAGGCATCCATATAAATTTGGTCAACATCAGGCAATTCCTCTCGGTCTATTTTAATACAAACAAAATACTCATTCATCATTATTGCGGTTTCTTCATCCTCGAATGACTCATGCGCCATTACATGACACCAATGACAAGCACTGTATCCAATACTAATCAATAATAACTTATTTTCTTCTTTAGCTTTATTTAATGCCATTTTTCCCCATTCATACCACTGCACTGGATTGTGTGCATGTTGCAATAAATAAGGGCTTTGTGAATGTATAAGCGCATTGGTGTACTTGTTTAAATCACTGTTCATTAGTTTGGATTGTGTTTTTGTGTTTGTGAGGATTTTGAAAAAGGAGTGTATCTAAGCCCGATGTAAAATTCTCTTCCCCTAGTTGGTCCCCAATTGAATGAAGTGTCAAAATAAGGGCTAAAAGGATTTTGCCAACTTACTATTGGTCGTATTTGTCTAAAGTTTGTTATGTTTTCGCAACCGCCATAAAGTTCTAATTTTTTCCATTTTTTGGTGACTTGTACATTGATAATGGAATAAGGTTTGGAGAAATTGGCTTGTTGAAATTCTACTGGATTAAAGGAGGTGTTGGGTAAACGTTGCTCGCCGAACCAATGTGAGTTTATATCGATGCGCCATTTGTTCGATTTGGGTAAATATGAAAAACCAAATAATAAACGGTGTTTGGAGTTGAATGGTAATAATTCTTTTTGCTGATTTTTGATTCTATAAACATCCAAAAAGTTATAAGCCATTTTAAATTCATATTCTTTATAAAATTTAAGCGTGACATCTGTCTGAAATCCGTTTGAAATGGAGGTGCCAGTAAAGTTGTATATCAAAGCTTTTTGAGATTCGCTGTCATAATCTGGGAAAAATTGATTCTGAAAACGCGTTTGGTAAAAATCAAGCGTAAAGAAACCCGTAACCTTTTTTTTCTTCAACTTTTGTAAAAAATTAATTCCCCAATTCAGCGATTGTTCAGGTTTTAAGGGTTCAATAAAGACAATATCTCTGGAACTAACCAATAAACCAATGTTTTCTGTAAACAAATTCACTGTTCGCCAACCTGTTCCTAAAGAAGCTCTTATGGTTGAATTTTCGCTTAAGTCGTATTTTAACATTGTTCTTGGGGTTATTTTCCAACCAAACTCATTGTGATGGTCGGCCCTTATGCCTGTAATTAATGACAATAAACCACCGCGCCATTTAAAGGTGTTCTCAGCAAACAAGCCCGGTATTTTTTCTAACCTTACGTAGTCTCCATTATAGGTGCGTTTTAAATTGGTGTCTTTAAAATGGATAGTTTCGTTTAATTGATGTTGTCTGTATGATAAGCCTGTTTTTAGTTCGTGACTCCCATTCCAATCGAGTTCATATTGAAGGTTGGTATAACTGGTTTTTTGTAGGGCAATATAACGAACAGTGCCAAACCACGAATTTTGATTTTGTTGGTATGTGCTTGCTGCTAACGAAATTCTTTGTTTGCTGTTAAATCGATAACCTGTTTTAAATTGAACATCGCCTTGTTGGTATTGTACTTTTTGTCCATAAACCGTTTCGCTTCCTAAATCATTGTTGATGGTAAAGTTCATTTGTCCGCCAACTCTTTGTTCCCACAAAAGTCTGCCACTTAAATGGGCATAAAACCCTTTGGCATTTTCATTCCCAAATGAAGTTTTGTTGTACAAAGAATATCGGGTTAATTGGGGTAAGTCCATGAATTTGTCTTGGTCGCGGTCCCATCTTTGTGCTGGTTGAACCACGTTTGCTGCTGTGAA
>JBILJV010000010.1:0-52161 GCA_044377005.1 Bacteroidia bacterium | reverse complement strand
AAAGAATAAGATTTTAACGTTGATTTTTAGAGTCATAATTGATGTTTATTTTTAATGTTAATTGATAATTTCTAAGAGGCATAGGTCTATTTTCCATGACTTGATAAATGCGATTGAAGATATTTTTAACTGCAAACACAAGGGTTCCATGGTGTCGTTTGGTGTTCAATCGAATGGAAACACCAGAATTAAAAAGTAAATAGTCATCCAACTTACTGTCTATATGTTGGTCCGACTGAGAGTAACGAATTCCGATATACTGAGATTCTGCGAACACATTGAAAGTTTTGTAACGGTAATCTAAATTCAAAACACCGGTATGATTAGGTGTGTAAATTAATTGTTTTCCTAACTGCACCAATTGATTCTGGTATGTTTGGGTATTTATAGTTCTTACATATTGGTAGCGTGTTATAACTCTAAAATGATGTTTTTGAAAAAATGATTTGTGTAGAGTTTGGTTAAATTCTAATCCATTACTTTTTACCTGTTTGGCGTTTTGGGCAATCCATATGGCAGCACTTTGGGTTGGCAACCACATAATCCAATTATCAACCACATGTTTGAAGGTTGTTATAGTAAACTCCCAATGCCGTGAGTTATATAAAGCAGTTACTTCTGCTTTTCTGCCTTTTTCTGGCTTCAAATCACCATTTCCTCCCGGTTGCCAATACAAATCATTAAATGTCGGCAAACGAAAACTAAGGGCAACATTTGATTTCAGCATCCATTTTTTACTCAGTTTTTTTTCGAGTCCTAACTCAGGTGATAGTGGAGCTATTCTGTTTTCGTAAAACAATTCACGGACAGAAATAGAAAGTTTATCTTTACGTGAGTTATTATACCAATCTAATCTTTGGAACAATGTAAAAACTTTTCGGGATACGCCCATACGATATCCGTCAGAAAAAGCCAATTGGTGAGTAAAATTGGCATTGCTTGTAAATTCAAGATTAGGGTTTAATTGTGTATTCCATTCAGACTCCAAAATGGCAGACTTAGAACGACTGAGAGAAGGCAATAAGGTTTTGTTATAATAGTTGAGAAATTCATCGATGTAACAAAGCTTATGGCTCAATTTGCTTTTAGCCGATATTTTGTATTGGTGTTGCAAATACATTTTGTAGTTAAAATCCTCTTGATACTCATTAGATTTATTAACTACACCTATGGGACTAGGTAGATTTCTACTTGTTTGCATAAGCCAAGTATTAAAATAAAAAGAATGTTTCTTATATATCCATGAGAATTCTTGCATCAAACCAAATTGTTTTAGCTGATTATTTTGAATTCTTTCAATGGGCATTTCTCTTTTAAAATAATTGAAATATTCAAAATCATTTTCTCCAGACCTGTATACAATTCGGGTTCGGTGTTTAAAGAATTTATTCGCCCCAGAAATTGAGAATCCGATGCTTTGATTGTTAAAACTGGCTTTATTTATATCCAATTTTATTTTTTTTTCATTCTCCAATTGGTTTTTCAACTGCACAGTTCCTGCGATGGTTCCGTGACCCATTAAACTTGAGTTTGCTCCAGTTTCAATACTTGCTTCATCAATAAAAAACAACGGAATTAGATTCAAATCCTTAAGTCCATTCATGCAACTTTGCAAATTAATTCCATTCCACAACATAGACGTATGTTGCGCACCCATTCCACGCATGGAAACTGTCGCTAAATTGCTTGGTGAATATTGTTTAACGAAAAGAGAGGTTTGACTATTAATGGCATCACTTAATGTTTGCGATTCCCCAAAAGGCAAAGAAATGGATAGGGTTCCAGTGGGATGGTTGGATTTAGTCCATTTAAAATCATAGCCTTTCAACAACAATGTGTCGTTGACGTTTTGAGCATCAAGGATAAGTCCTTTGCAAAACAATAAGCAGATGATAAATAGACCTTTCATTTTAATTTCTCTTTAAAGTCAATACAATAGAAAAAAAACGAAATGACAAATGTCTAACACTTACCTTTTCTTGCTTTTTCTCCGAAAGCATTGAAAATTTGTTTGACAAAGGCAGGTCTTCTGACTTGTTTTTTTGCTTTTTTAGAACCTTCCCATCAACAAAGTCAACAGTGGTTATTATTCAAAAAAAGGGCATTGAATAAACAATGCAAAAACTTACAGCATCGGGAAATGTTTGGGACTTACACCCAATTCCCTTTTAATCTTTTTTATAAGTAAACATCTACAAAAAAGAACCATTATCGGTTGCAAATATAAAATAAGATTTAATTAAACAAACCATTTTGTTTAAAAATGATTAAACTAAGTTTACACAAATTAAGAACATCTCTTTTTAGGTATATCTTCCTTTGTATTTTTCTTTGATATCAGAGGTTATTTCTCTTACTTCTTGTTCTTTTTCTATATGGCTAATAAACAAAATATCGTGAGTATCCACTACTAACATATTTTGTAATCCCTCTACTACCACCAATTTATCGTCCGAATTTTCTTGCATAATTAGCGAGTTATTGGTTCGGTATACTTTAATATGTTTACCATGTAATAAATTACCATTTTCATCTTTATCTCTTAGCATGTACAAGGATTTCCAAGTTCCCAAATCACTCCAACCAAAGTTTACAGGAATAATAGACGCAATTTTGGTTTTTTCCATAATAGCATAATCAATTGAAATACTTTTACACAAAGGATAATACTTACTAATAAAAGCAGACTCCTGAGAAGTATTGTATTTTTTCAAGCCTTTTTTAAAGATATCATACATATCATGTTGATGTGATTCAAATTCATCAATAATATCTTTAGCTTTCCAAACAAAAATTCCGCTGTTCCATAAAAAATCACCACTTTCCAAAAAAGTTTGGGCCAATTCTAATGAAGGCTTTTCGGTAAATGTTTTTACCATAAACACACTTTTATTGGCTTTAATTGGTTTATCAACATGTTGAATATAGCCATAACCTGTATCAGGACGATTAGGTTTTATCCCTAACGTTAATAACAAAGCATTATTTTCAACTACCTTTAAGGCATTTTTGATATTTTTTACAAAATCTTTTTCATCTGTAATTAGATGATCGCTGGGAGCAAACACCAATTTAGCCATTGGATTTTGTGCATATATTTTAAAACTTGCATAAGCCACACATGGGGCTGTATTCATAGAAGCAGGTTCATCTATAATATTCACAATTGGCAATTCAGGCAATTGTTCATTCACCAAATCCATATAACTGGAATTTGTTATCACGAATATATTTTCAGGCTCAATAACCGATAAATAGCGCTCATAAGTAAGCCTTAACAAAGACTTTCCTACTCCCAATATATCATGAAACTGTTTTGGATAGCTTTTTTTACTCAAAGGCCAAAAACGGCTTCCTATGCCGCCTGCCATTATCACAACGTAACTGTTTTTATCTTTCTCCATTATTATAATAACCCTTCTTTATTGAAATCGTGTATGTGAACCATGCCATAATATTCACCTTGATCTAACACTATTATTTGACTTATTTTCTTTTCCCTCAATACCGCAACAACTGACACCGCCAACTCATTTTTATCAACCGTCACAGGTGTCAATGACATTATAGCTTTGGCGCTTATGTCTGCCAATTGTGTTGTTTGTTCTATCATACGACGAATATCACCATCAGTAATCATTCCTATGACATGTTTTTTAGAAACTACCGCAGTTGCACCCATTCTTTTTTTTGATATTTCAAAAATAACCTCTTTAATAGGTGCATATTCATCTACTTCTGGCTTTTCATTTTGTGCAGCCAATTCTCCAATTGTTAAGTACAATTGCTTTCCTAATGTTCCCCCAGGATGGTATTTAGAAAAATCTTCGGAGGAAAAATTGCGACATTTAAGAAGAGTTACAGCTAGTGCATCACCCATTAACAATTGAGCTGTTGTACTGGTGGTAGGCGCTAAATTATGAGGACATGCTTCTTTACTTACTGTAACATTTAAAATATAATTGGCAGAAAGCGCTAATACCGACTTTGTATTACCTACAATAGCTATTAAAGGATTACCAAATTGCTTAACCAAAGGCACCAAAGCTTTTATTTCAGGAGTATTGCCACTTTTTGATATCACAAAGACAATATCATCCTTTTGAATAATCCCTAAATCACCATGAATAGCATCAGCTGCATGCATAAAAACCGATGGTGTACCTGTAGAGTTTAAAGTAGCCACTATTTTTTGGCCTATAATTGCACTTTTACCAATTCCAGACATTATTACTCTTCCTTTACTAGAAAGGACCAACCCTACAACACTTACAAAAGCATCATCGATATAATCTGCCAATTTGGAAACCTCATTTATTTCTTCATAAATGGTTTGCTTACCATATTGTATAATGCTTGAATTTATGTTTCGTTCTGTCATGAATTATTAAATGCCTGCAAATTTAACTTAAAAAATGATACTATAAATTTTATTAAAAAAAGATTTGGTAATATGGTTTAGACCATATTAATTTAGTGTACTATTTCAGAAGATAAAAAAAATAAAAAAATGACCAGTACCCAATCTAAGTTAGATGCAAAATTAGCACTCAAAGAATTTTTTGGATTTGATGGATTTAAAGGAAATCAAGAAGACGTAATTAATAGTGTATTAAATGGTGAGGACTGTTTTGTTATTATGCCTACTGGAGCCGGCAAATCCTTGTGTTATCAGCTCCCCGCATTAATGTTGCCTGGAACTGCTATCATTATTTCTCCCCTAATCGCATTAATGAAAAATCAAGTTGATAGTATCAGAGGATTTGGTGAAAATGATAATATTGCCCACTTTTTAAACTCTTCTCTTTCCAAAACAGAAATCACTAAAGTGAAAGAGGACATGCAACAAAAAAACACAAAACTACTTTACATAGCGCCTGAAACTCTTAAGAAAGAAGAAACAATTGAGTTCCTAAAAAGTATGGAAATCTCTTTTGTTGCCATAGATGAAGCCCATTGTATCAGTGAATGGGGACATGATTTTAGACCAGAATACAGAAGAATAAAAGAAATGGTGAAAGCCATTAACGATGTACCCATGATTGCTTTAACAGCAACTGCCACTCCTAAAGTTCAAAGCGATATTCAAAAAAACTTAGGTATGATTACTGCCAAAGTTTTTAAATCTTCCTTTAACCGAACTAATCTATATTATGAAGTTCGACCTAAAGGCAGTAAAGAAAAAGTTTTTAAAGACATTATCACAATTATTAAAAACAGACCCGAAAAGTCAGGTATAATATACTGTTTGAGCCGAAAACGTGTAGAGGAAATTGCTGAAATGCTCAACTTAAATGGCATTAAAGCCCTTCCCTATCACGCTGGATTAGACGCTAAAACACGTGTTCACAATCAAGATGCCTTCCTAATGGAAGATTGTCATGTTATAGTGGCTACCATTGCCTTTGGAATGGGTATAGACAAACCTGATGTTCGTTTTGTGATGCACTTTGACGTTCCTAAGAGTTTGGAAGGTTATTACCAAGAGACAGGAAGAGGCGGTAGAGATGGCATGGAAGGCGATTGTATTTTGTTCTACAATCCAAGCGATATTGAAAAACTTGAGAAGTTTATGAAAGACAAACCAGTTGCTGAAAGAGAAATTGGAACACTCTTGCTAGACGAAACCAGTGCATTTGCCGAAAGTTCCCAATGTAGAAGACGAACTTTATTAAATTATTTTGGAGAAAGTTTTGATGAAGACAATTGCAATAAAATGTGCGACAACTGCCGCCATCCTAAACCAAAAGTTGATGTAAGCAATGAAGTTGTAATTGGCTTACAAGCCATAGACTCTCTAAAAAGTGAAATGCCAATTACACATGTTGTTAATTTCATTATTGGCAAAAAAAGCGATTCTGTCAAAGACCACGGACACGATAAATTACCAATGTTTGGTGTCGGTAAAGACAAAGATAAGGTTTTTTGGAAAGGAATTATACGTATTGGACTACTCAACTGTTTCATTCACAAAAACATTGAAAAATACGGCCTAATAAGTTTAACCCCTGACGGATTAAATGCAATAAAATCGCCAAAAACATACGCCATGGCAATGGATACAGAATTCCAATTCGTGTCCGATGAAGATTTTGAAAATGCAGTAATGGACAGCATTGCAGATGAAGTTTTAATGCGCGACTTGAAGGATTTAAGGAAAAAAGTATCCAAACAAGTGGGACTTCCACCTTATGTTATTTTTGGAGACCCCTCCTTAGATGACATGGCAACTCGCTACCCTATTACTATGGATGAATTGGAAAAAATCCATGGGGTTGGTAAAAATAAAGCTCAAAAATATGGTCAAGTCTTTATAGAATACATTGATGAATATGTTAAAAAGAACAACATAGACCGTCCTTTGGATGTTGTGGTAAAAACATCAGGTGAAAAATCGAAAAAGAAAATTGCTATCATTTTGAATATTGACAAAAAAATGGCGCTTGACGATATTGCAAGAAGTAATGGCATGAGTTATGAAGAATTAATGGAAGAGTTAGAGCAAATGGTGACTAATGGTACAAGCTTGGACTTAAGATACTGCATTGATGAAATAATAGAAGAAGAATACCAAGAGGAAATTTTCAGCTACTTTAAATCTCAAGAAGAAGATGATTTAGACCAAGCTGTGAATGCTTTTGATAATGATTTTACCTACGAAGAATTACAACTGATGCGCCTTCAATTTATCAGTGACATGGCCAATTAGCCTCGTTTTTATTAATTGTAACTACGCCTAAACTAAACAAAACAATTAGCAACGCTGAGTATCAACATATTGAAACACTCTTTAAGAAATGGCATTCAGCGCTGCATTGGTTTTGCTTGCAATATGTTAAAAATGAAGAAGATGCTAGCGAAATTGTAAATGATGCTTTTATAGCCCTATGGGAAAAACGCGATCAACTAGCTTTAGATGATTCTATTAAATCATACTTATATACGGTTGTAAAAAACAAAAGCATTAATTTTTTGAAGAAAAAAAGAATGGTTTTTGAACAATCTGATGTATTTATATCAATCCCCAATAACAATGCCAACATACTTCAACTGATGGAAGGCAAAGAAATGGAACAGCTTATTTTTAAAACCATCGATAAGTTACCACGCAAGTGTAAACAAATTTTCATACTGAGTAGAAAAGAACAATTGAGTAACAAAGAAATAGGACTCATAATGGGCATAACACCCAAAACGGTAGAGAATCAAATTACGATTGCCATTAAAACAATCAAACAGTCTATTCAAAAACAAGAAAGCACCCAATCTATTAATGGCAAAGCATTGTTGGTGTTAATTGGATTGGCAATTAGTCAGTATTATTGATTCAATTAAGTTTATAATTAGGTTCATATCGACGAAGGAAACCTCTTTTTCCGACAGCTTTTCTGTTACCCTCATTAGCTGAATGCTTCTCATTTCTCAAATTTATGAAGTTTTTAGACCAACACAACTAAGTTAATTCTCGAATTATAAATAAACTCAAATGAGTAAAAAGCCTACCACAAATGAATCTTAAACTTCAAATTCAACTTACCTCTCCTATATAGAGGCGCTAGGGAAGAGGTCTATAAAAAATGAAAGGCTGAAACAGAGAAAATTGAACGAGCGAAAACAGACATCAAACCTAATAAAATAAAAAGTCCCGCTTTTAAGCGGGACTTTTTATAATTTATTTATTAAAACTTTCGTTTATTTGACACCATGCATCATTGAACTTAGTTTTTTCGCTAACAAGAGCATTAACAAACCAAGAACAATAACAAAGATAGCAATGGAATAAAAAATCGTTTCCGCACCTAATCGGTTGACATAAGATGCAACAAATCCACCAATCCAATTGGCAAAGGCAGAAGACAACATCCAAACTCCCATTAATAAGGAAGCCAATTTAGGTGGAGATAATTTGGTAACAACCGATAAACCTACTGGGGATAAACACAATTCTCCTACTGTATGGAAAAAATAAGTAAATAATAACCAGATTAAGGCTGCTTTCTGTGACACAACTTCTGCATCTCCTGCACCACTTTTTACAACTTCACCTGTAGCAATAATCATAAACAAGAAACCTACACCTAATAAAATCATACCCAAACTCATTTTAATTGGTGTGGTTAGTTTTTTACCAAATTTAGAAGTCCAAAACCAAGCAAACAATGGTGCAAGTAAAACAATAAACAATGGATTTACCGATTGAAAATAAGTGGTTGGAATAATCGTTCCAAAAGCCGATCTATCAATATATTTATCAGTATATAGTGTCAACGAAGATCCAGCTTGTTCGAAACCTGCCCAAAAGAAAATAACCAATGCAGTTAATATAAAAATAACTGTAATTCTATCTTTTTCTTGTTTAGTTAATGGCGCTTTGTTTTTGATACTTTCTTCTGAACCTTCTTCATGTTTCACTGGTTTTTCACCAATCGTTAAAAGGTATTTTTTAGACAATAAATTAAAAGCAATTTGTCCCATTATCATTCCAATAGCGGCTGCTAGGAAGCCATATTTAAATCCATAAGAAAGAATGGCAGTTCCATCGGCACTTTTAACAGCAAAGTATTCTTCGGCTAGGAAACCACAAACCAAAGGAGCTAATAATGCCCCCAAGTTAATCCCCATATAAAAAATTGAAAATGCTGAATCTCTTTTTTCGTCTCCATCGCGGTACAACTGACCAACAATCGTAGAAATATTAGGTTTAAAAAAACCATTACCTATCACTAATAAAACCAAACCAATGACTAAACCAGCATGGTTGCCCATTGCAAATAAAGTCAACTGACCTGCTGCCATGGTTAAACCTCCTATAGTAATCGCCATTCTTTGACCAATAAATTTATCTGCTATCCAACCACCTAATAATGGAGTAAAGTATACAAATCCTGTAAATGTTCCGTAAATAAGTGAAGCTGAATCTTCGGGAATATTTAAACCATTTTCCGCCCACAATTTGGTCATGTAAAGCATTAATATACCACGCATTCCATAATAACTGAATCTTTCCCACAATTCAGTAAAAAACAACAAAAACAAACCTTTTGGGTGACCGAAAACAGTTCCCTGTTTCTCAATCGCATCAATAACTGTATTATTTGAACTCATATCTTTTTTTATTTAGGGCAATAATATTCATTAATTATGATATTTTAAAAAAATCTTTTAGTATCGCTACTTATTTAATCACCAATGTGATAAATCGTGCCAAAAATCCTGCACCAATTAGGACTAATAAAATCCCAAAATACTTATTAATGGTGAAAAATATCCTAGAATTTAGTTTCTTGCCAATCAGATGTGATAAAAACACTTTTAATACATCCATTAAAAACAATACCAATAAGATCGTTATTAAATTAACAGTTAACAAAGTCTTATATTCTGCCTCTTCTGCGTATTTCAAACTTATCGACCCCAAAACATTCAACCATAAAATCAAGGTAAAAGGATTGATTAAATTTAACCAAAATCCATTGAATATATTTTTACTAGGAGGCACTCTCTCTGAATAAGATTTCAAAAATGCCTTGTACTGATGTCGAATAGACTTAACACCCATCATCACTAACAATACACCACCTATCAAACTGTATAATTTCTGAAATGCAGGTTCTTGCATAAAGTCAGCAACCCCAAACACACAAAGCATTGCAATTAACAAGTCACTAAAAAAGACCCCTGAAGCCAAAAAAACGCCTTTCTTAAATCCATCTTGAATACTGGTATGTATTAATTTAAAAAAAGCAGGCCCAAACAATAATATACTGATGAAAAATCCTTGCCAAAGGCCATGCAAAATAGGAGAAAAATACATATTTATTTATTAATGTGTTGATTGAGTTCTTGAATGATGACGTCTTTTAATTCTTTTGAAAAGCCTTGTTGTTGAAAAATGACTTGATTGTTTTTGATAATGAGTAATGTTGGATAACCTGAAATACCAAACTGTTTGCGGGCAACTTCATTTTCAACCAACAAAATTGGATAATTTATAAGGTGGTATTTAACAAATCGTTCTAATCTGTGATAATCATTTTTCATTGGGTTTATACCCATAACAGCAACACCTTTATTCTTATACAAACTGTCTAATTCCTTGAGGTGAGGAATGGCGGCAATACATGGACCACATGAAGTGTAAAAGAAATCTAATACAACAATGGAATCCTTTGGAACGGAGAAAAAGAAAGAATCATTGCTTGCATATACTTTGGCTTTAAACAAAGGCAAACTATCTCCTTTTTCAATCAATTTTTTTTCATCTTTTTTATTCGCTTTCCATAATGAATCGCCGTTAACATATGATTTTAATCTACTTTTGATAGAATCTACTTCTTTGTTTAAAGTTTTTACTTCTGTATTGTTCAATTTTTGAATGGACTTTAAAACTAGTTTATTGTATTGAACCTGACCTGTCATCCAAAACCACTGTTGAAAGGTATCAATAAAAAAGGTTTTTTTATTGATATGTAAAATCGTCAACATTGTTGAGGTAATATCTAACGTCTCATCTTTTGAGGAATCTGTTTCTTTTAAAATATAATATTGCTCATTAGTACCCGCCAATTCAAATTCCTTGGCATTAATTTTATAACGCAATGGAATATAGGTTAAGTTATTTTTTTGATAGGCAAATTGCTTTACAGACTCTTTAAAAGAGGATAAGTAATAAACATTTGCATAATTAGTTTTATAAACGATTTGTTGGGCATCATAAGCATTAAAGATAGTATCTTTTGAATTCGTTTTCAATTCCCACCCTAAATCCATCGCCCCTAGTGAATGTTTGGCTTTTTGATGAACGTAATAAAAATCGGTATCACTGTGATCAAAAAACTTAAAATTTAAATCATACTTTAATTCATAAGCCCTGTATGTTTTCTGAGTTTTCTTAATATTTTTAATAATTGATTTTACAGATTGCGATTTCAACACCATACTTACAGTAAAGAAAAGTATAGCAAACAGATAAAATCGCAGTTTATTCATGAGTTTTTTACAACAATACAATTTTTAACTTAAATTTGCAACACTATGTACAACAATATACTAACCGTTACTGAACATCACATACAAACTATTACAATAAATAGAGAAAGTAAACTCAATGCTTTAAATATTGAAACTTTACAAGAAATAAAACAAGCTGTTTCTGCGGCACAAAACGACAAAGACATTAAAGGAATTATCATAACAGGTAGTGGCTCTAAAGCCTTTGCTGCTGGTGCTGACATCTCAGAGTTTGTTAACTTCAACGAAGAACAAGGTCGTAAAATGTCTGCCGATGGCCATGCTGTAATGAATACAATTGAACAATCTAACAAACCTGTTATTGCCGCTGTTAACGGTTTTGCTTTGGGTGGTGGATGCGAACTTGCTATGGCTTGTCACCTCAGAATAGCTTCTGAAAATGCTAAATTTGGTCAGCCTGAAGTCAACCTTGGTGTTCCCCCAGGATATGGTGGCACTCAGCGATTAATACAATTGGTAGGCAAAGGCAAAGCAATGGAACTTTTATTAAGTGCCGATGCTATTACTGCCAATGAAGCTTTAGAATATCGATTGGTAAATGATGTGGTACCTATTGAAGATTTACTGCCTAGATGTTTTGAAATTTTAAACAAACTAAAAACTAAATCTCCAATGGCTATTGCAAAGGTCATTAGATGTGTTAACGACCATTTCGACCACTCTAAAAATGGATTTGAAACTGAAATCAATGAATTTGGGCACGCTTTTGGCACCAATGATTTCAAAGAAGGTACCGACGCTTTCTTGAACAAACGTAAACCAAACTTTTAAGCCCTTTTTAAAATTGACTATTTCTAGATTTCTTTTTTTTGTTTCTCTCCTATTTTGTGCACTCAATAGCTACGCTCAAGATGCAGAATTTTGGTACGACCATCAATTAAAAAAAATGACTCTTGATGAAAAAATAGGTCAGTTATTTATGGTGGCTGCCTATTCAAACAAAGAAGCAAGTCATACTGAACAAATAGAAGAATTAATTCTAAAATACCATATCGGAGGATTGATTTTTTTTCAAAACAGCCCTCTTAAACAAGCGTATCTAACCAATTATTACCAATCTCTTTCAAACACCCCTCTAATGATAGGAATTGACGGAGAATGGGGACTAGCTATGCGTTTGCAAAACACTCAAAAATTTCCGTATGCAATTACTTTAGGAGCTTTACCTAATGACTCTCTGGTATTCCAATACGGTTCTGCTTTGGCAAAACAATGTAAACGATTAGGCATACATATCAACTTTGCCCCAGACATAGACATTAACAACAATCCAAACAATCCCATTATTGGCTTCAGAGCTTTTGGAGACAAAAAAGAAATGGTAGCAAAATTTGGAACAGCCTATAGCAATGGAATGCTCAATGAAGGTGTTCTATCATGTGCCAAACATTTTCCTGGCCATGGTGATGTTTCTATTGACTCTCACAAAGACTTACCAGTTGTAAATAAAACATTAGCTGAACTTGATACTTTAGAACTTTATCCATTTAAAGAATTAATAAAAAATGGCGTGGCCTCTATTATGGTTGCACACCTTCAAAATCCATCTTTAGACAACAGACCCAACCGTTCAACTTCACTTTCTAAATTTGTTATTGATACTTTATTAAAACAAACTATGAAGTTTGAAGGCCTTGTTTTTACTGATGCGCTCAATATGAAAGGAGTCTCCAAACACTTTGCCCCAGGCTATGTTGACCTTGAAGCTTTTTTGGCAGGAAATGATGTTTTACTTTTTAGTGAAAATGTACCCTTAGCTTTTGAACTCATAAAATCTGCTATTTTAAATGGGCAAATTTCTGAAGGTGAATTGAACCACAGGGTCAAAAAAATACTAAAATGGAAAGAATTTGCAGGTTTAAACCACTACCTTCCAATTGACCTAGATTCGTTAATGATAGATTTACAAGGCAAAGAAAATGAAGCCCTTATTCAATCAATAGCAAACCAAACCATTACTTTATTTTCTGACAGTAAAAACTTAATTCCCATTAATAAAAACGAAAAAACCGCACTTGTTACAATCGGTGATTTAGACCAATCTATGTGGAGTGAATACCTCAAAAAACACGACAATATTAAAGTCATTCGCTTGGCTAAAGGCAGTCCGCTTAGCAAACAAAATCAAGCCATTATAAGCCTTAGCGACTATAAACAAGTCATCATAAGTTTACACCAACCCAAAGTATGGAATCAACAAACTGCTGGTTTTGAGAACACAGATATTCAATTTATTAATCAATTGGCTAATAAAAAGAAATTAATCGTTGTCAATTTTGCGAATCCTTATGTTTTGGCAAAGTTTAACAAGAATATTACCTTAATTAATGCCTACGAAGATTTAAGTTATTTTCAGAAAGCCAGTGCAGATGTTCTTTATGGCACCATCAAACCTGTTGGCACTTTACCCGTATTTATTACTCCACAAACCCCAACCATAAATCTTCCGACTACCAAAAACTACAAAGCCAATTCTTTAGGTGTAGATTCTACTATTTTGAAAGACATTGACCCTATTGTTGCACAATTAATTGACAAAAAAGGCGCACCAGGCTGTCGAATCATTGCACTAAAAGATGGACAAGTTATTTACAACAAATCATTTGGCCACTTAAATTATGACAGAGCAAAAAGAGTCAACGAAGAAACCATTTACGACATTGCTTCAATAACCAAAATAGCCTCTACCACATTGGCTGTTATGAAACTTTTTGATGAAGGGCGTTTGGATTTAAACAAAACCATTGGCGACTACGTTCCTCAAGCAAAAGGCACAAACAAAGGATCACTCGTTATCAGCGAAGTCCTTCAACACCGCGCTGGACTCAAGGCTTGGATACCATTTTATAAAGAGACCTTGCCATTTATAGACAGCATTTACTGTGCAAAAGAAGACTCCGCTTATTGCATTAAAGTGGCTGATAATTTTTTCATGCTCAAAGCAAACAAAGACACGCTTTACAAAAGAATTTTTACATCGCCACTTGAACCAAGAGTATATCGCTACAGTGATTTGGGATTAATGTTGATGCAACTTGTCGTTGAAAACATTACAGGTCAAGCATTAGATGAGTATGTTTCAACTCATTTTTACAAACCAATGCAACTCAATAGCATGGGATATAACCCATGGAAAACGCATGATATTGCAAACATTGCACCAACTCAAATGGACCGATTGTTCAGACAACAAGAAATTTGTGGCTATGTTCACGATCCAGGTGCAGCAATGCTAGGTGGAGTAAGTGGCCACGCAGGCGTTTTCTCAAATGCCCAAGACCTAGCACAATTGATGTTAATGATTAATGATGGTGGTATATATAAAGGTAAAGAATACATTAAATCATCGACAATCCAAAGGTTTACTGCCTATCAAAGAGGAGACAGTCGTCGTGGTTTGGGATTTGACAAACCCGACTTTAGTGGTAACACCAGTCCCTCAAGTATTTTTGGAAGTCCATTAACATTCGGACATACCGGTTTTACAGGAACCTGCGCTTGGGCCGATCCTAAATACAATTTGGTATTTGTATTTTTGAGCAATCGCATTTGCCCTGATGAGGAGAATAAGGAACTAATAAACGGAAATTACCGCATCAAAATCCACGATATTTTATATAAATCGATTGGGTTGTAAGCTCCCTTAGGGTTTTGATTTTAGTATTGAATGGTATGTTTTATGACTTTGAATTTTGTATATATTCAATATTAATTGATAAACGAAAAGTTTATAATTATAAATCTATACCCCATAATACTCCCATTGAACGTCTTGAAACTATTAAGACGTCAAGCATGGCGTCTTAATAGTTTACAATTTTATACATTAATTATTCCCCTGCTGTTTTGTCAACGAAGGAGACATCTTTTCCCGACAGCTTACCGATAACTTTCCTTGGCTAATTATATTCAATAAATTTCGGTTCTACAACATAGTTTTCATTTACTTCATATCTCTACTTTCTTTTTTCATTGCATAAAAGAAAATAGCAAAGAAAAAGCTAGTGCCACAATGAGGCTTTTATTTACAGAGCTAAATAAATTTTTGAGGGTTTCCTTTTTTTGACCTCTACAGGTGATTTCCTCGAGTCCACTCGAGGAACTTCCTTTGAGGTAACCCAAAAAAATCTAAACCCCCAAAAACCACCGCATTGAATGGCACGTTTGGAAACCCAAGAAATATTTTTGATTAATAAACAGTTACCCTTATTTTAATTATAAATTTAAGTTCAACCATTTTATTTCCTTTCAACCATACTACAAATTGCGTTATTTTTGTGTCTTGACTTTAAAATGATTAGAAAACTACTGTTTTTTTTATTTTTCATTGGCATTAATTCAATTTATGCTCAATCTCAAATTACGGGAGGAGAAATCTATTATAAACAGATTGATAGTTTTAAATACATTGTTACACTTAATATTTATAGAGATTGCAGAGGTGTAGCGTTAAATGGAGTAAATGGATTTGTGTATGGTGGCAACAAAAAATATGCGATGAATTTTAGAAGAGTGTCTATTGAAAACATCTCGGAAAATTGTGGAACAGCTTGCCAAAACACCAATGCACCCTCCAATGCAGGGATAGAAAAACACCTTTTCAAAGACACCATTGATTTTACACAAGCGCCTTATGATACCTTATTGAGAAACAACTATTGTGAAATCACTTTTGGCGTTTTTACACAAGTTTGGAATAATGGAATAACAACTATCAACAATCCCAATTTTTTTGTGGATGCCATGGTTAACATTTGTCATCAAAAGGCCTTGATCCATTCCCCTGAGTTTAGCAACAAACCCTTGTTTCAAGCATGTTGTAATCAACCTTTGAGATATAATCCTGGCATCTTAAAATTTGAAGACACCGATTCCTTTTCATTTGAGTTGGCAGGTGTTTTAGACAATTACAACACAAATGCAGTATACAGTTGGAATTTAACTAAAACAATTCCAATGACTCCTTATTGCCCTCCCAATCCTGGTGTTGTTAATTGCAGACCTTTGCCAAATGCAATTCCACCAAGAGGCTTTTATTTTGATCCTATTGTGAATGATATTGTATTTACTTCAACCAATTGTAACGGAGGATTAGGTGTTATTAAATTCCAAGTCAAGCAATGGCAATATAACACTCAAACTAGAAAAATGGAACTAGTGGGTTATGTAAATAGACAAACTTTAATTGAAACAAATACATGCGTTAATAACAATCCTCCATATTTCAGCTCAAATATCAATGTTTGCAATGTTTGCGATGGAGATTCTTTAATTTTAAACATTGCTACGAAAGATGACCCCTATTCACCTAATCAAAACACTTATGACACTACCCATATTTCATGGAGTAACAATTTAGACAATGCCAGTTTTACTTACCTTGACTCTACTGCTAGAGAAAAAACGGCTGTTTTGAAATGGAAAGCATCAGGCAATCCTTATCAAATTACACAAAAGTATATTCATTTAAAAGCAGTCGATAAAAAATGTAATGTGCAAGCTAGTAAGGGCGTTTTAATCAATGTATACCCAAAAATTAATCAAATCAAAAATACCCAAATAATTGATATTAAGGGTTGTAATTATCTTAGCTTATTTAATGAACTAAAAGCCGACTCTGTGACTAAAAAAAGTGATTTAGTATACTTTTATAGCATCAAGAGAATCAGTCCAGATGTACAACAATTATTTACAAGCAATAAACAAACCGATAAATTCAATTACCATACCTCTGGTAAATACGTAATTATGTCAAGCATTCAATTCAAAGGCTGGGCATGCAACATCGCACATTACGACACAATAGATGTAGAAGTCATTAATCCATTTAACAATGCTTTCAATAATAGCTTAGTTTGTTTAGGAGATTCCATACTCTTGGGCAATAAAAACTTTAAAGACACAAATACCTTTTTGACTTGGGAATATCCTATTGGAAATCCTGTTTCAAACGCGAATACTTACCTTTTTATTCAAGATGGGAAATCAAATTTTTTAAGACTGAAACATCAAAATAGTTCTTGTAACTCAATTATTGATTTTGAAATATTTACAAAAGTCAATTTGAATATTAGTTCAAGAGATACTTTTATTTGCATGAATAATCAAATACACCTTTCACTAAAAAGCTTTGTTCCCAAAACACCATATAAAATCCTTTGGATAATGAACGACAAAGACAGCATTTATAAAGATGTATATGGCAATATTAAAATAACTCAAGCAACTAAAGTTGAAGTTCAATTTGTAAAAAACCCGAAATGTATTGAAAAAAAATCCATATTAATTAAAACTTCTGAACGACCCGTTATTAGTTTGAACTATATAGATACTAGTGTATGCAAAAACAGCTTTTTCAGTATTAAACCCAATTACAAAAAACATTTATTCCCAATAAAACAATACATTTGGAACATAAACAATGTCAATATTAACCATAACGACTCTCTATACAGCAACACATTTACCACCAATCAAAACATTAAGTTAATTATATTAGATTCGCTTAACTGTTCTTCTAATACCATAAGTACTAAAATAAATATTGCTCCCCTACTTAACTTATCCCTTATAGATTCTATAAAGTGTCAATCTCTTTATCCGTATGTAACTATTCTATCTAATGAAATCAATTCTAAAACAAAAATTGAATGGTGGATAGATGGAGAACTAGATACCACTAAGCAATTAAAGTATTTCAATACATTTACTAAATCATTAAACATCAACGTAAAAGTATATGACAGTTTGAATTGCATTACCGAAAAAAATATAATTACAACTCCCCTCGTTAGACCGAAGTTCACTTTCCCTAATTTTAAATTTTGCGCTAATCAACTTATCACTTTTCAAGTAACTTATTTTTCATCAAAACCTCTGGTTTATTCCAATTGGTATGAAAACAATACAGACATGTTATATCCATCGAATAAATACCTCTTTAAAACCAATGATTCTATCTTCTTAAAACACATTATCAAAGATTCTGAGGGTTGTATTTATGCCGATTCTATTATACTAAAACCGACTGTTCCTGTTGTTAAAATTAAAGGAGATACAATTTACAACATCAATGGGTTTGTAAAACTAGAAGCCGACCAAGTCTTTAATTCCTATTTATGGAATAACAATACCACTCTTAAAACCAATTACTTTCCAGCCAAAAATTTAGGACCTCCCGGCATCTATCCTATACAATTAATAGCGTCTTATAACAGCAATTGCAAGGATACCATAACTGTCAATTTGCGTATTTTACATTCTTCGAATCTTTTACTCAATAGCTTAACCGTTTTCAAACTTTACCCCAACCCTAGTGAGGGTTTATTTACCATACAAACCAATGTATCTGGCCCAATAGAAATTTACAACATCAATGGAAAATTACTACTCAACTCCCACATCCAATTAGGTGAAAATACCTTGAATTTAGAAACATTCAGTAATGGGATTTATTTCCTAAAGTTTGAAGGAAAGGCTTATAAATTGGTGCTACAGAAATAAACTATTTTTGATTGAAGATTTTTGATTTTTGATTTTCAGACGCCAAGCATGGATTCTCTACCATTTACAATTATTTTACATTAATCATTCCCCTGTTGTCATTTCGACGAGGGAGACATCTCTTACCGATAGCTTTCGATAAGAACCGAGATACCTCCTCTGTCGGTATGACATATTCAATTATATTCGAATTCTTAGTTCCCCTCTCCTTCGGAGAGGGGTTAGGGGTGAGACCCTCCCCGGCTGTCATGTCGACGAGGGAGACATTTTTTCTCGACAGCTTACCGATAACTCTCCTTGGCTAATTATATTCAATAAATTTCGGTTCTACAACATAGTTTTCATTTACTTCATATCTCTACTTTCTTTTTTCATATCATAAAAGAAAGACCACGAAGTAGCAGCGAAGCTACCCAAAGAAAAAGCTAGTGCCACAATGAGGCTTTTATTTACAGAGCTAAATAAAAGCCTCATTGAATGGCACGTTTGGAAATCCAAGAAATATTATAGATTTATAATTTTATAAATAGATTTTTGTCATGGTGAGTGCTTGTAATGAACTTGTCGAAGTGCTCTCGAACCATAGACAAAATAACCTTTAAGTTGAGTCCAACAAAGATACCAAGCTCCCCTGGCTAGAGGTGAGGCCCTCCCCTGCTGTCATGTCGACGAAGGAGACATCTTTTCTCGACAGCTTTACAATGAACACCGAGATAACTCCTCTGTCGGTATGACATACATTAAGAGATTCTGAATAAATTTTGAGGACAAAATTTTCCAGAATGACTATTGGACTATAGACTATCTAATTAACAGACGCCAAGCATGGCGTCTCTAACAAAAACAATAACAATCACGCTGAACGGCGTGAAACAACTAAACAATCACTCTTCATTGCATGGAACCGTAAACAAAAAAACCGACATCAATTGATGTCGGTTTTTTTAAAATTAAATCAAAATAAAACGATCTTACATTTTCATGACTTTTACTTTGCCATAGCCTAATTTTTCTAAGCCTTCTTTAATTTTCAAATCATCACCTACACACATGATGATTAAATTATCTAAAGCCAATAATTTTTTTGCTAAAGCATTAATTTCTTCTTTTGTAATATTTTTAACTATTTCAGCTCTTTGAGCATTGTAGTTTCTATCTAAATTGTATTGAACTATTGTGCTCAAAAATCCTAATTTATCACTTGGACTTTCGTATTTTAATGCATCACTTCCTAATAAAGACTTTTTAGTAAAGTCTAACTCTTCATCTGTGATACCATTTGCAGCATAGTTTTTTAGTTCTTTCAACACCTCAACAATAGTACTATCTGTAGCTGATGCTTTAACACCTGCACTAACAATGAAGGAACTTGGGTATCCCATACTTGGAGAACGGAAACCTGA
Organism: Bacteroidia bacterium; assembly: GCA_044377005.1. GTDB lineage: Bacteria > Bacteroidota > Bacteroidia > NS11-12g > UBA955 > JABMMZ01. The sequence goes on along the minus strand of JBILJV010000010.1, from coordinate 32,224 downwards.
ACGAATTCCATAAGTCCAACCTTTGTCTTCTCTTATATTTAAGTTTAAACGGCTGTTAAAAGCTCCACCTAAAGCAAAATTCATAATGGAAGCTTTGTAGTAATCACCAAAAAACTCAGAAGGAATTGATCTATATCCCATGGTTAAGTTGGTTTGTTTTGCATAATCTTGGTTAACTAACAAAATTTGTGGTGCAGTTAATTCAGGGAATTTGTTATAAGATGGAATTTGTAATTTTTTATTTTCCCATTTTTTTAAGAACGCTAAGTTTTGAAGCGCTGTTGCTTCATCAATATCTCCAATGATGGTTATTGAAGTTAAATTTGGTGACATGAAATTTGAATGATAGTTTTTCAAATCAGCAATGGTAATTTTACTTGCAACACTGTAATCAGACAATGCCATTACACCGATTGGGTTATCATTACCATATAACATCTCATTGAATTTTTTGCTAGCAAAATAGTTTTCATCATAAGCATTGTTTTCCATCGATTGTAACAATGCTTTTCTATTGGTAGTAAAATCTTTATCGTTGAAAGAAGGATTAAAGAACATGTCTTCAAAAATTTGCATAGTCTCATTCACTTTATCTTTGTAACATTCTACATAAGCAGACATGTTATTTCCATTACTGCTAAAGTTAATTTCACTACCTAATTCTTTCAATTTATTCTCAACCTCTAACGCAGTTTTGGTTGTAGTACCTTCGTTCATCATCATTCCAAGCATAACGGCAGTTCCATTTTTCACTTTACCTACTTCAAATAAATGCCCCCCTTTAATGTCCATATTGATATAAACTCTAGGTGTTTCTGAACTTTTTGTTCCTACTATTTGTATACCGTTTTCAAAAGTGTTTTTGAAAAACTCAGGAACACTAGCAGGTTTAGCAGGTGCAACTTCTGGTCTTTTGCTTCGGTCAAATCCAAGTGCATCCACATTTGGTTTGTATACCAAACCTTGGTATGCTGTTTTATCAGGTGATACTGTTGCATATGGATTTTCACTTTCGTAAGGTTTAATCTTAGCATTTCTGTTGTTTACATAGTCTGGATGAGGCATAATATTAACACAAGCATAATTTTTGCCTTTGATATATTGATTGTAAACTCTCATGATATCCGCTTTTGTTACTTTTTCGTATCTGTTAATATCATCTTGTATTGTAAAATCACGAGTAGGTAATAACATTTCGTATGAGGTTAATACACTTGCTTTTGAAGCAACTGTTTCCAAAATACCAAAATATCTTGAAGTATAAGTTTGTTTGATTCTTTTTAAATCTTCATCTGTAAATCCTTGTGCTTCAAAAGCTAATAAAGCTTTAGCTAATTCATCTCTTATTTCTTTCTCACTTAAACCTCCCATTACAGCAGGATAAGTTACTATCATAAAGTTAAATTCACCCGCAATTTCAAAAGTGCTGTTAGAGCAAGAAGCTTGTAAGGCACTACCATTGTCTACGAATTGTTTGTATAAATAAGAATTTTTACCATCACTTAAAATACTAGCTAAAATATCAAGGGCTGCTTCATCATTGTGGAATGTAGGAACTGTTGGATACGTAATACTAGACAATGGCAACTGAACTTTACTGTCAACATTTTTAATTTTTATTTCTTCTAAAGTTACTTGTTTTTTTGGTAAAGTAGGTACATCTACACCTTTATTTATTGAACCAAAATACTTTTCTACCATTTGTAAAGCAGATTGCGTATTTACATCACCCGAAATAACTAAAATAGCGTTGTTTGGACCATACCATTTTAAAAAGAAATTTTTCAAATCATTGGAATCCGCTGCATTTAAATCATCAACATAACCTATTGTTTGCCAACTGTATGGATGTGCATTCGGATAAATAGTTTGGTCTTGAATTTCTGGCAACATACCATATCCATTCGCATAACGTTGGTCTTTTTCGTTTTTTACAGTCGCTCTTTGAGTTTCAAATTTCTTGTTTGTGAAAGCTGGTAATAAAAAGCCCATTCTATCAGCCTCTAACCATAAAGCAGTTTCCAACATATTACTGGGAACTGTTTCAAAATAATTAGTTCTGTCACGGTTAGTTGTTCCGTTCATATCTCCACCTGAACCTTGAACTATTTTAAAATGCTCTTCGTCTGCAACGTTTTGTGAACCTTGGAACATCATGTGTTCAAAAAAGTGGGCAAATCCAGTTCGTCTTGGGGTTTCTCTGTTTGAACCAACATGGTAAGTAACCTCTACGTGCACGATTGGATCACTGTGATCTTCGTTAATAATAACTGTTAATCCGTTAGGTAAACGGTATTTTTCGTAAGGGATGACAAGCTTTCCGGGCTGTGCTTCCACCTTTTTTATTAAAGTGGCTGTACTCTGTGCGTGTACAAAATTGGTAGCCATAAACAAGATGGCAATACTCATTGAATAAATCTTTTTCATTCTTATTGGTTAATTGTTTTATATTAAATAAAGTGGCAAATTAAAAACTAAATACAACTTTAGTCTTTAATTTGTCGTCAAAGTTAATAAATTATAAGATAAAACTATTTAGTCAAAACTTATATTTGCATAAATTCTAAAAACTTGCTTAAAAAATACAATCTTTTTGGCTTATTATTTTGCTTCTGGTTTTTTCAAAATCCAATGAATGCTCAATCTAATGTTTTTAATGACGGTAAAGAATTTAGATTTTGTTTTTTAGACAACTATTTTACTTTCGAAAAAATCTCCTTTGTCATTCATTCCAAAACCCCTAAAAACAGGGTCACTGTTACCTGCGCGACTTATACAGAAACATTCAATATATGGGGCAGAGATACTCAAATAAACTATTTCAGAAGTAGTGGCACTCCCCTCGCCTCAATTTTTAATCCCAGTCGAAGTATTTTAATTACTGCTGTGGAACCTATTACTTTGATAGCTATGAATAATGCACTCAATAGCACGGACATGAGTGCAATTATTCCAACAGAAAAAATCCCTAATAACCCCGTTTATTATATCAATACTATTCGTGGTGACCAATCTATAGGCCTGTCTAACAACAGTTTATTTACCGTAGTGGCTTTGGAGGACGGCGTTAGAATCAATATTTTACCAACGGCTGACTCCAAAACCAGTTTGAGTAAAAACCTCTTGTTTCAAATAACCTTAAATAAAGGTCAAATTTATAGAGCACAAGCGCAAGACAGTCAATCTTTTGCAGGCACTAAAATATGGAACACAGTGGGATGTAAAAAGTTTGCAGTATTTGAAGGTGCCATGTGTTCCTTTGTCGACTATAACAACACCGCTTGCAGAGGTTGCGACCATTTGTACAACCAAACTATCCCCCTTCAATTTCTTAGCAATAACTACACAACCATCCCATTCGTAGGAAATTTAGATGGTTACAACTACCAAGTTACTGCCACTGAAGATAATACTAGTGTCTTTGTGGATGGCAATTTGGTAGCAATATTAAATGAAGGTGAAGTTTTAAAATCAAGAGAAGCATCTAATAATTCTGTTTGTATTAAAGCAAACAAGAAAATATCTGTTTCTCAAATAATGAGAAGTGGAGGTTGTAATGGTCATCCCAACAGCTTGGGGAATCCAAGTATGATGGCATTGTTACCCGATAATCAAACCACCACTCAAATTGGGTTTAGCTATACTACAACCTCTAATATATCAAACAATTCTTCCACCCCTAGCGAGTTTTACTTAGGCATAGTTGCAGAAAAAGGGAAATTATGGCAAATGTCTTTGAACAGCGCCCGAATAGACACCACTCGTTTTACAGAAAAATGCGGCAAAATGATTGGTACATTGTCTTTGAATCCCAGTGTAAATTATTTTTTACAATCAAAAAATGGATTTCATGCTTATATATATGCAATGGGAAGAGACGAAAGTTATGCAACAGCATTGTCTAGTGACTTTGTTAATAATCAAACAGAATTAACCATTAGCGAAAATAAACTTTCCTCTTGCGACAGTTCATACCAATTTACATTCAAAGCCAATTCAGATTCTTTGGCCATTTACAATTGGAATTTTGGCGATGGAAGTAGTACTGTAGGTGACTCGGTAAGCAAACAATATAATAAAGTTGGTTCTTTTATTTTAAAATTAGCAATTCAATACCCCAATAATGCCGGTTGCAAAGAGGATTCCATTTCTAAAACCATTGAAATTTACAAAAAACCCTATTTTGAATTGGGCAAAGACACTGTGATTTGCAAAGGGAAATTAATCACTTTTGAACCTAGCAATTTGCCTAAAGCCACTTATTTATGGAGTAACGGTTCAACATCAAATAAAACGACCCTTAATTCAAGTCAAAAAGTTTGGGTAAGGGTTACAGATTCCAACAAATGTGTTTATTCAGACTCACTTCAATTGAACTTTATTTCTTGCGACTCAAACAATTTAGTTATCCCAAATGTGTTTACTCCATTCAAACTTCAAAATGGAAATTCTAAAGGGGACGACATCAATGATTACTTTGAGGTGAAAATGATTGGATACGACCAATTAAGAGGATTTATTTTCAACAGATGGGGAGAAATCGTTTACGAATTTACTTATCCTGAGCAAGAATTTTGGAATGGTTGTATTAATAATGACATATCTAGACCATGTTCAGACGGCACCTATTATTACATTTATGAATTCACCAATAGTGCAACTAAGCTTACAAAAAAAGTGAATGGAGTAGTTCGGTTAATTAGATAAAATGGGAGCAAAAATAACTTCTAAATCTATAGAGAATATTCTAAATGAAGCCTATGAGCGACATCATCAAAAAGGATTCATTGCCAATGACCCAATCTCTATTCCTCATTTATTTTCACAAAAAGAAGACATAGAAATAATGGGTTTTTTGGTAAGTATTCTCTCTTGGGGACAAAGGGCAACCATAATTAAAAACGCACATCAATTAATTGAAATATTTGAGAATAAGCCTTTTGAATTCATCACACAACACCAAGAAATAGATTTAAAAGCTTGTTTAGGTTTTGTACACAGAACATTCAACGACACAGATTTATTGAGTATTATTGGTTTTTTAAAAGATTTGTATTTAAATCAAGGTGGGTTAGAAAAGGCTTTTTCCAAAACTATAAATCCAAAGGATACAAATGTTAAAAATGGTCTAAACCATTTTCGCAAAAGTTTTGAAATGAGTCCTTATTTTGTAAACCGGACAAAAAAACACATTGCTTATCCTGACAGTGGAAGTGCTTGTAAACGCTTGAATATGTTTCTGAGATGGATGGTTAGAAAGGATGATAAGGGAATAGATTTTGGCCTTTGGAATCAGATAAAACCTTCACAATTAATTTGTCCGTTAGATGTACATGTAATCAGGCAGGCATTAAAACTAAACTTATTAAAAGAGGAAAAAACCAGTTGGGAAAATGCTGTATATTTAACAGAAAAATTAAAAAAATTTGACCCGAAAGACCCTGTAAAATATGATTTTGCTTTATTTGGAATGGGGGTCAACTAACGTTCGAGTAATCTCAATTCGGATTTAAGTAATTCTAGATCTTCTTTAAGCTTTAATTGTTTTGTAACTAAAGCATTAGATTGGGCTTGAGCAACTTCAGCTTCCTTTCTTTTCAATTCAGCTTCTGCAGTTGATGTTTCTATTTTGGTCTTTTGTTTTTGATTCTTATTTTCAAGGTCTTGTTGCTTGCTAATCAACTTATTTACTTCTCTTTGACGACCTTTAATATCAAAATCGTCCATTTTCTTTTCATTACGTCTCACAACTATACTGTCATTATTTATTTCAACGCGTTTCAATTGAATGTTTTGTTTATTAAAATCAATTTGCGATTGGTATTTATTGATTTTACTTTCGTATTTTAATTGAGATTTATTTAATTTCTTAAGTTCCTTAACGTTGTCTTTCGAATTGGTAATCAGCTGTTTATTAACTTCAATTTCTGTACGAACATCTATTATTTTATTGGTTAACTTACGGTTTGATTTACCAAGTTTTTTAATCATTTTTCGGTTCGATGAAATATTACTATTTTTAAATTTGTTTTCATTTTCCAATTGATTAATTGGAAATTCATTAATTTCTTTTTGTTGAATGGCTATACTTTGTTTAGTTTGTTCAATTTCAGAAACTGTTAATTTAGACTGTTCATTTGTTTTAATTGCCGACTTTTCGTCTTTAGCAGCGTCTTTATTATCTATTTTTACGACACGTTTTAATTTATCAATATCATCTGACACTTTTTGGTATTGAACTTCCAATTGAGAGATTTTATATTTTAATGAATCGATATTTTGAATTTTAATGATTTTTTCTATTTGTTTTTTTATTTCCAAGCAAAGTGATTGAACACCTATCATTTCTTTGAGTGAATTATTAGAATTAATCATTTTTTCTTCAGTTGCTACGCAAATTACAAATGAAGAATCTTGATTTAAAAAAATGCCATAAAGAGAACATTTTAAACTACTTACCAAAGGTAAACTCAAGTTAGTAAAAAAAATCTCTTCTTCAGAATTGAAGACAGGAACAAGCGCAGAATTTTTATCAGACAATACTTCAGTAACTCCTTGAAATGCTGTTTCTTTATTTAAGTTAGGCCATTTAATTTTCAAACCACTTTGCAACCCCTTACTCATGTTGATATTAACTTCATTGAATTGGGCATTAACTGTAAAATTCAGAAAAAAGATTAAAAATAAAAGGAAAATTTGTCTTGATATCATAATAAAAGTGGTAAATATATAACTATGCAAATTTAATGAATTATTATTGAAAAAGAGTATTTTTAAGATTAAACAATTCACAAACAATCAATTCACTAAAATTATTAAAACTAGATTTAAAAAAAAATATTTTATATATTGTTTTATTGAACATATTTGATACTTTTGCGTGCGTTTTTAAAAATGCCTTACGCAATGGCCAAGACTATCAAATTAACCAAAGGATTCGACATTAAACTAGAAGGGGAAGCCCTTAGGTTTACGAAGAAGAATGAAATTTCAAGAAATTTCGCAATCAAACCCCTTGATTTCAAAGGGATTACACCAAAACTTATTGTAGAGCAAGGCTCTGAAGTAAAAGCAGGAGACCCACTTTTTTATGCCAAAGAAAATGAACAAATTTTGTTCACTTCCCCGGTGAGTGGAGAAGTCATAGAAATCAAAAGAGGTGAAAAACGTGTTATTCAGGAAATTGTTATTCTATCTGATGCTCAGTCAAGTTACAAAGATTTTGGAACTGCTGACCCTAAACAATTAACAAAAGAAGAAGTTAGCAGCAAAATGTTATCAAGTGGAGTTTGGCCTTTATTGCGTCAAAGACCGTTCAATAAAATTGCAGATGCTAATCATCCTCCACGTTCTATCTTTATTTCAGGTTTTGATTCAGCGCCACTAGGTGTTGACTATAACTACATTTTAGAAGAACAATCAAAAGATTTTCAAGCAGGGATTGATGCATTATCAAAATTAACTGAAGGTAAAGTTTATTTAAACTTATCAAAAAGACTTAACAATTGTGATACTTTAGAACACGCTCATGGTGTTGTAAAAACCTATTTTGATGGTCCCCACCCAAGTGGAAATGTTGGAGTTCAAATTCACCACCTTGATCCCGTTATTACAAGAAATGATATCGTTTGGTTTATCAACCCTCAAGATGTATTAATTGTAGGTCGTTTGTTCAACACAGGAAAATACGATGCTAGAAAATTAGTTGCACTTGCAGGTTCAGAAGTTATTAACAAACAATATTATGAAATGTTAATTGGTTCAAATGTAAGCAGTATATTGGATCACAATTTACAAACAGGCAATCAAAGAATCATTTCAGGTAACGTTTTAACTGGAAATAAAATTAATGCTGATAGCTATTTAGGCTATTATGACAGTTTAGTAACTGTAATACCAGAGGGAGATGACGAAGAGTTTTTAGGTTGGTTAATTCCATCTTATCCTCGTCCAAGTATTTCAATGACTATGCCTAGTTTTATTTTCCCAGAGAAAAAATACAAAGTTAACACCAACATGCATGGTGAAGAAAGAGCTTTTGTTGTTACTGGTGATTACGAAAAAGTATTACCAATGGACATTATGCCACTACAATTAATCAAAGCTTGTATGGCAAATGACATAGAGAATATGGAATCATTAGGATTGTATGAAGTTGGTCCTGAGGATATGGCATTGTGTGAATTTATTTGCACGTCAAAAGCCCCAATTCAAGAAATAATAGAATCAGGTTTAAATTACTTAGAAAAAGAAGCATAATATATCCATGAATAAATTAAAAGAAGTCTTACATCGTTTACGCCCTGAGTTTAACAAGGGTGGTAAATACGAAAAATTAAGAAGCACTTTTGATGCCATTGACACTTTCTTATTTGTACCCGGTCATACGACCCATGGTGGTACACATATCAAAGATGGTATCGATTTAAAAAGAACGATGTTTACTGTCGTTATTGCTATGATTCCTGCCCTACTATTTGGTATTTGGAACGTTGGGTACCAACATTTCAGAGCATTAGGAATTGAATCTACCCTACTTGAAAACATGATAGAAGGTTCCATTGTGGTATTGCCTATTGTTGCAGTTTCTTACATTGTTGGTTTGGCAGTTGAATTCATATTTGCTCAAATTAGAGGTCACCAAGTTAACGAAGGATTTCTAGTAACAGGTATGTTAATTCCATTATGTTTACCTCCTTCTATTCCATTATGGATGGTTGGTGTTGCAACAGCCTTTACTGTTGTGGTTTGTAAAGAAGTATTTGGTGGTACTGGAATGAATTTATTAAATCCGGCATTAACTGCCAGAGTATTCTTATTCTTTGCTTACCCTGCATACATGGCAGGTGAATATTTATCAAATGGTGATTTTTTATGGGTATCGGCTAATAGAAATGATGCCGTTGATGGATTTAGTGGAGCAACTTCATTAAGTTTATATGGCGAAGGTAAAGCACCAACAGCATCAATGTGGGAAATGTTTGTTGGATTGGAACAAGGTTCTATAGGAGAAACATCTGTTCTCGCCATTTTGATAGGTGCTTTAATATTAATTATTACTGGCATAGGGAGTTGGAGAATTATTGCTTCAGTATTTATTGGTGGATTTGCGATGGGATTAATGATGAATTCTTTAAATTCAGGTTTACATTTAAACAATATTTACATGGCGGCTAATCCTTTGTCTCATTTATTAATGGGTGGATTTGCTTTTGGTGCCGTATACATGGCTACAGATCCAGTGAGTGCTGCACAAACTAATATTGGTAAAATCTATTATGGGTTATTAATCGGTGCATTTACTGTAATTCTAAGAGTTTGGAATCCTGCGTATCCAGAAGGTATGATGTTGGCCATATTATTATTTAATGTATTGGCTCCACTTATCGATTATTTTGTAATAGAATCTAATAAAAAAAGGAGGTTAGCCCGTGTCAAATAAAAATTCAAACGTATACATTATACTATACACATGTATAGTAACTCTAGTTTGTGGAACAGCTTTATATTTAGCTGCATCTATTCTAAAACCAGCACAAGATGCCAATATCGAATTGGATAGAAAGAAAAAAATCTTGGCAACAATCATCAAATTAGATGAAACTTGGACGTCAGAAAAAATTGAATCTACATACAATAGTAGAGTAAAGGGCTATGTCGTTGATTTTTCAGGTAAAGTAATTGCTGATAAAAATGTAGTAGATATAAATGTTGATGCTGAAAATAAAAAACCAGCAAAAGACCGTTTGTATCCTGTCTTCGAAATTTCATCAGAGAAAAACCCTAATGAAACTGAGTTTTATGTTTTAGCAGGAAGTGGAAAAGGATTATGGGATAAAATTTCCGCCTACATTTCTTTGAAAAAAGACTTAAATACAATCAATGGAATCGTTTTTTCTCATAAAGCAGAAACACCAGGATTAGGAGCTAGAATTGCTGACGATGAAGCAGTTTACAGCAGATATGCTGGTAAAACAATTTTCGAAGGCGATAAATTAACCCCTGTTGTTATGAAAAAAGGAGAAGGAAATGATTATTCAAATGACCCACATGCCGTAGATGGATTAAGTGGTGCAACCAAAACAGCAATAGGTGTTAATGATATGTTAGCTGACTATTTGAGTGCTTACGAACAATTTATTAAATCAAAAAAATCAAAAATCTAATTATGAGTACAACAACAGAAAAAATCGTTGTAAAAGAAAAAAGAGAATCCATTTTCTCTAAAAAGAATAGGAAATTATTAACAGATCCTCTAGATGGTAACAACCCAGTAACTGTTCAAATTTTAGGTGTTTGTTCAGCATTAGCTGTTACTGTTAAATTAGAACCTGCTTTTTGGATGTCTGTAGGTTTAACTTTTGTTACTGCATTTTCTAATTTATTTATTTCCATTTTAAGAAATACAATACCTTCAAGAATCAGAATCATTGTTCAATTAGCAATCGTTTCCTTGTTTGTAATTTTAGTTGATCAAATTTTGAAAGCTTATGTTTATGACATCTCTAAAACACTTTCTGTATTTGTTGGTTTAATTATAACTAATTGTATTGTAATGGGACGTTTAGAAGCTTTTGCAATGGCAAACAAACCTATTCCTTCATTTATTGATGGCATTGGAAATGGATTAGGATACGGATTAATCTTAATGGTTCTTGCTTTCTTTAGAGAATTATTAGGATCTGGTTCATTATTTGGATTCAAAGTTTTTGAAGCCGCTGGTCTACCTTTCATAGGAAACGGAGTAATGATGATTCCTGCAGGAGCAGCAATTCTAATTGGATTATTAATTTGGGCTCAAAGAGCAAGAAATGGTTACAGAGAAACAGAATAAATTAACATTAATATAAAAACATTATGCTTATTGCAAATTCATTAATAAATATAGCGGTTAAATCGATTTTTATCGACAACATGATATTCTCGGTGTTTCTGGGAATGTGTTCTTACTTGGCTGTTTCCAAAAAAGTATCAACTGCTTTTGGTTTAGGAATGGCCGTAGTATTCGTACTAGGTTTTACAGTTCCTCTTAACTGGGCTATTGAAAAGTATTTTCTTAACCCTGGAGCTATGGAATGGATAAGTCCAAGTTTAGCAACTCTTGATTTAAGTTTCTTAACTTTTATCGTTTTCATTTCAGTTGTTGCGGCATTTACGCAACTAACAGAAATGGCTGTTGAAAAATTAAGTCCAGCACTATACTCTACTTTAGGTATCTTCCTTCCTTTAATTGCGGTAAATTGTTCCATCTTAGGAGGAGCATTGTTTATGAGTCAAAAGGGATATACTAATGTTGGGGAACCTATCGTATATGGATTAGGTTCTGGAATTGGTTGGATGATTGCCATCGTTGCATTAGCTGCTATTAGAGAAAAACTTAAATACAGCGATGTTCCTGCTCCTTTAAAAGGATTAGGTATCACCTTCATTATCGTTGGTTTAATGGCATTCGGGTTTTTAAGTTTTATGGGTTTCGAATTAAAATAATAGAACGAACATGATTTTAAATATATTATTAGACATTGATACTACTTCATTGATTTTATCAGGAGTAGTTCCAACCGTTGTTATTTTAGCATTGGTTTTAGTCCTCATCTTTGCTGCCAAATACTTGGTTCAACAAGGTGACGTTGAAATTAACATTAACAACGAAAAAACAATTAAAGTGGCTGCAGGTGGAACATTATTGACTGCTCTTGCTAATGAAAAAATATTCTTACCATCTGCTTGTGGTGGTGGTGGAACTTGTGCCATGTGTAAATGTGTGATTTCTGAAGGTGGTGGAGATATTCTACCAACTGAAACTGGTCACATCAACAGAAAAGCACAAAAAGAAGGTGTACGTTTGTCTTGTCAAGTTAAGGTAAAAAACAACATGAAAATACAAATTCCAGATGAAATTTTTGGTATTAAAAAATGGGAATGCGAAGTGGTTTCTAACTACAACGTTGCCTCATTTATTAAAGAATTCGTTGTTAAATTACCTGAAGGTGAAAACTTACACTTCGAAGCAGGTGGATATATCCAAGTAGACGTACCTCAATGTGAAGTTGCTTTCAAAGACATGGACATAAGACCATTACCTGGCGACCCTGCTGGTGATGATAAGTTCAAACCTGATTGGGATAAATTCAAATTGTGGGACTTGAAAATGAAAAATCCTGAACCAATTTTCAGAGCTTATTCAATGGCTAACCACCCTGCTGAAGGAAATATTGTCAAATTGAATATTCGTATTGCTACGCCGCCATGGGACAGAGCTAAAAATGCTTGGATGGATGTAAACCCAGGTATTTGTTCTTCTTATGTGTTTGGTTGCAAACCAGGAGACAAAGTAACTATCTCAGGTCCTTATGGTGAGTTCTTTATTAAACCTACAAAAGCAGAAATGTTATATGTTGGTGGAGGTGCTGGTATGGCTCCATTGCGTTCACACTTATTCCACTTATTCCACACCTTGAAAACAACAGATAGAACTGTTACTTTCTGGTATGGCGGTAGAAGTAAACGTGAGTTGTTCTACATCGATGAATTTAGAGCGATTGAAAAAGAATTCCCTAACTTTAAATTCCATGTGGTGTTGAGCGAACCAATGCCAGAAGACAATTGGGTTAACAAAAAAGATGTGAACGATACTGAAGGTGATGGATTCACAGGATTTGTACACAATGCCGTTATCAATGAATATTTGGCTAAACACAAATCACCTGAAGATATTGAGTTCTATTTCTGTGGACCACCAATGATGAACCAAGCCGTTATCAAAATGTGTGACGATTGGGGTGTGCCTAAAGAAAACGTGGCATTCGATGATTTCGGAGGATAATTTTAAGCTATAATTACAAAAAAGACCATCTTCAAGATGGTCTTTTTTTTTGATTTGTGATCAATAATGCTATTTTTAAAATTAAATATTTTTCCAAAAAATAGCATTCAGAATATTTTTTTTCAATTGTGTTACTTTGCTTATTTCAATATTCAAAATTTAATTCTTAATTTGCAGCATGAATCAAGAAGTAGAAAATGTTGAGTGTTTAATTATAGGAAGTGGACCTGCAGGATTTACAGCAGCCATTTATGCAGCTAGAGCTGATATGAAACCGGTCATGTATGAAGGATTACAACCGGGTGGTCAATTGACAATTACAACCGATGTAGAGAATTATCCGGGATATCCCGATGGAATTATGGGGCCTGAAATGATGGATAATTTCAAAAAACAAGCTGTTCGTTTGGGTGCAGACGTTCGCTATGGTCTAATTACGAAAGTTGATTTTAATCAACGTCCTTTTGTTTGTATTGCCGATGAAACCAAAACGATAATGGCTCAAACTGTTATAATTGCTACAGGCGCAAGTGCCAAATGGCTCGGCATACCAAGTGAACAAAGATTAAATGGCAGTGGTGTTAGTGCTTGTGCTGTTTGTGATGGATTCTTTTACAGAGGTAAAGATGTTGCCATTGTTGGTGCTGGTGATACCGCTTGTGAAGAGGCTAGTTATTTAGCTAAACTTTGTACTAAAGTTCACATGATTGTAAGACGTGATGAATTCAGAGCTTCTAAAGCCATGCAACACCGTGTTTTAAATACCCCAAACATTGTGGTACATTTCAATTCAGAAACAGACGAAATACTAGGCGACCAAGTGGTAACTGGTGTAAGAATAAAGAACAATATGGATCAAAGTACCCAAGAAATAGAGGTTTCAGGTTTCTTTGTTGCCATAGGACACACGCCTAATACCGGTATTTTCAAAGGTCAGTTGGACATGGATGAACAAGGTTATTTAATTACTAAAGCCGATTCTTCATACACCAATATTCCAGGTGTATTTGCTTGTGGTGATGCTCAAGACAAAATATACCGACAAGCAGTTACTGCTGCAGGTAGTGGCTGTATGGCAGCTTTAGATGCGGAACGTTGGTTAGCTTCTCAAGAGTAAAATAAATGACCTCTACTCCAATTCACATCAATGAAGCTCAAGAATTAGTAGATGCATGGATTAAAAAACATGGCGTTCGATACTTTAATGAATTAACAAATATGGCAATATTGATGGAAGAAGTGGGTGAATTAGCTCGCATTATTTCCCGTAAATACGGTGAACAATCTTTCAAAGAAAGTGATAAAAAACACGATTTGGGAGATGAGATGGCTGATGTGTTATGGGTTTTAATCTGTTTGGCAAATCAAACGGGGATTGACCTAAACGAGGCTTTTACCAAAAACATGGATAAAAAAACTCAAAGAGACAATCAAAGGCATTTAAACAATGAAAAGTTGAAATAAAAATCAAACTTCTTTTTTTACCTTCTTAATCCTTAAATTTGCAATTATAATATGACCACTTACGAAGCCATTATTGGTTTAGAAATACACATACAATTACTAACAAAAAGTAAAGCTTATTGCAGTGACCTAGCGGAATACGGCGCATTACCAAACACTCAAGTTAGCCCTATTTCTTTGGCACATCCCGGTACTTTACCTAAGCATAACAAAGAGGTTGTTGAAAAAGCTATTATGATGGGTTTAGCACTGAATTGTAATATCACTCGCAACAATCGTTTTGATAGAAAAAACTACTTTTATGCCGATTTGCCTAAAGGTTACCAAATAACGCAAGACCAAACTCCAATTTGTACAGGTGGTTTTGTAAGCATCAAAAACAAAGATGGTCAAGAAAAAGCCATTCGTATTACTCGCATACACATGGAGGAAGACAGTGGAAAAAGCATGCACGACCAAGACTTAAATGACACTTTAGTTGATTATAACCGTGCAGGTGTCCCTTTAATAGAATTGGTTAGTGAACCTGACTTAAGAAGTGCTGAAGAAGCCTATGAATATGTCAGTGAAATGAGAAAATTAGTGCGTTATCTGGGGATTTGTGATGGTAACATGGAAGAAGGTTCTTTGCGATGTGATGCCAACGTTTCAATTCGTCCTGTAGGAACTACAATGTTTGGAACTAAGGTTGAAATAAAAAACATGAACTCTATTTCTAATGTAAAAAGAGCAATAGAAAGTGAAATTATCAGACAAACAGAATTACTCAATAGTGGTCAAACTTTTGTTTCAGAAACCCGTGGATTTAACGCTTTGAAAGGGCAAACGTTCAGTATGAGAACCAAGGAAGCAGCGAATGATTACCGTTATTTTCCTGAACCTGACCTACCCCCATTTGTAGTTAGTGATGCTTATTTACAACATCTAACAGAAACACTACCTGCCCTACCTCACCAATTATACAACCGTTTGAAAAATGATTTGGCACTTCCTGAATATGATGCCAAAACCATTACCGAGGATAAAGATTTAACCAATTACTTTCTAAGTATCACTGAACATACTAGCAATTACAAATCGGCTGCTAACTGGACATTAGGTACAATAAAATCCTATTTGAATGAACAAGCAATGGATATCAATGATTTTCATTTGAGTGCGTCCAAAATTGCTGAATTGATTGCTTTAATTGATCAAGACAAATTGAGTAACAGCAGTGCCAGTCAACTTGTTTTTCCTGAATTGGTTAAAAAACCAAATGAATCAGTCCTTTCTATTGCCGAAAGACTTAATGTAATACAAACCAATGATGTCAATCTTATTTCAGGTATCATTGCGGAAGTATTGGCCAAATATCCCGACAAAGTAGAGGAATATAAAAACGGAAAAAAAGGTCTTTTAGGTCTGTTTGTAGGTGAAGTAATGAAAGCAAGTAAAGGCAAAGCAGACCCTAAAACAGTTAATACTGAAGTCATCAAAGCACTTTCTTAGTTTTTGGGGCTCTCAATAAAAAGCGAATCAATGTGGCATAAAACAAAACTATTAAATGCCTCTTTAATTTTTTCTACTTTTATCATTTTTCTAGAATGGGGGAATGAAAATAAACTCTCCTATTTTTTAATTGAAATTGAAAAAGAAGTAGTGTATCAATTATTATTTGGAACGCACAATGTACTTCATCCTTTTATTTTATTTCCTCTTAGTGCTCAAATAGGCTTAGTATGTACTCTTTTTCAAAAAAAAACTAATTTGTGGATCAGTTATTATAGCATAGGATTGATTTCTATTTTAGTTTCTATTATATTTATTGGAGGTTTGTTGACATTCAATATGAAAATTATATTCTCAACTGTTCCTTTCTATTTTCTATCCTTTTTACAATTAAAACGTTTTAATACCATGAAAAAGAGCAAAAAATAATATTTTTGTTTTTTATATTTACTTTATTGAAATATGGCACAAAATAAAACTACTTATACCAATCAAGCTGTTATAGATTTTATAGAATCATTTGCTCAAAATGAATCAAAAAAAGAGGATAGTTATGCATTGATTTCATTGATGCAATCTATTTCGGGATTTGAACCCAAAATGTGGGGACCAAGTATTATAGGATTTGGCAACTACCATTATAAGTACGAAAGTGGACATTCTGGGAATGCCCCATTAATTGGATTTTCACCCAGAAAAGCAGCCATCTCTCTTTATGTATTTTCTGGTTTAGATGAGCACTTGCCATGGTTGGACAATTTAGGCAAATTCAAAATGGGTAAAGCTTGCTTATACGTCAATAAACTTTCTGATATAAATATTGATGTGTTACAAACTTTGATGACCAAATCTATTAATTATCTGAAAGAACGCTATCCAAATGATTAATTTCTTTTGGGTTAGACCTCTTTATCCATCTAATCATTGCTAAAAAAGCTAAAATATATCGCCAAAAACAAGCTCTCTTTATATTCAATAACAAGCTATATTATTGCCACATTATGTTTACTTTGGGTCTTGATTTACAATCGATTCCCTTTGTTTACAGCTGACAGTAGTGCTTACATTGAACATGCATTTAACAACAAAATACCCGGAGACAGACCTGTTTTTTACAGTTGGTTTATCAAATCTATTTCAATTTCAAATTCTTTATGGTGGACCGTTGTTTGTCAAGCATTAATTCTTGTCTTGTTACTTGGTCATTTCATCTCTCGTTTTTTTCCTCAATTATCGCATAAGAACAAACTATTTATAATTGCAGCTACAAGTTTGTTAACTCAAGCATCTTGGTATGTTGCACAAATAATGCCCGACCTATTTACACCTATTTTAGGCTTGTCTTTACTTTTGTTTTTTAACACCTCTGAAAAGAACAAAATGGCACTTTATGGTTTCTTTATTATTTTGAGTATGATAAGTCACAACTCGAATTTAATTTCGGGTTTAGTCTTTATTGTCATACTATTTATCATTAAGCTTTTTACAATTCAATACCGAATTTCGTTAAAGCGAATTCTTGTGGCAATGATATTGTGTCTAAGTTCATGGATAATCGTTTGCTTTACGAATTACAAAGCCGGTAATGGATTTACACCGAATCACCTAAGTCATATCTATTTAATGGGAAAACTTTCAGAAAACGGCATCCTCAAAACTTATTTAGATGACAAATGCTCAACCCATTCATACAAAATATGTCCTTATCGTTCAGAGCTTCCCAATCATGCTTGGGATTTTGTATGGCTACCCAATGGACCATTTGCTCAGTCGGGCGGATGGTATCAAGACCCAACAGAGTACAAGCAAATTATTAAAGGCACATTAACAGAAGGACGTTACCTAAGAATGCACCTCATAGAAAGTATAAATGCAACTTACCACCAATTTTTACTCACTTATGTCGGAGATGGAATCGTTAGGTTTAATTCCGAATCCGGTGTTTACAATACCATAAAGACCAAGTATCCGAATAGTATATCCAAATTTAACAAAGCAAGACAAAACAATGGTTCTATAACCTTTGACTTTTTTAATAAATTGTATCGAATTAGTTTTTATTTCTTATTGATAGCAAGCGCTTTAATCCTTTACATTTCCAAAAACCGAAAGTACTTCTTATTGTTTTTGTGGACCTTTGCGTTTACCCTTATTAATGCTTTTACTACAGCAACTTTTGCTAATGTTTTAGCTCGACTGAATTCTAGAAGTATCTGGTTATTAAGTTTCGTTTGTATCCTAATTATAGTTCACTTTATTGTTCAAAAAACCAATAAAAAAACCCAAACATTGACATGAAATTAAAATACTTAGCTTTATTAAGAGGGGTAAATGTAAGTGGAAAAAATCTCATCAAAATGATCGATTTAAAAGCGGTTTTATTAAAACAAAATTTCCAAGATGTTGACACTTATATTCAAAGTGGTAATCTAATTTTTTCATCAGAAATTCAAGACAGAAGTAAAATTGAAGAAATCATTCAATCTTGCATTTTTGAACAATTTAAACTAACGGTTCCTGTTATTGTATTAACAAGCTACGAACTTAATCAAATCATCACTAAACATCCTTTCCAAAGTGATCCTAATTCAGCACCTTCCCTCTATTACATTACGTTTTTCAATCAAGCGGTTGATTATTTGAATCTAAAAAAATTAGAAAATCGTTTAAGCGAAGGTGAGTCGATCTTTTTAACCCCAAATTGTCTTTATTTACATTGCCCCAATGGTTATGGCAACACCAAATTAAGCAATCATTGGATTGAAAATAAGTTAGGAGTTGTGGCCACTTCTAGAAATTGGAATACTTGCTTAACATTACTGAATAAAATCAACAAAATTTTAGATAATTAATTATATTTGTTTTTTAAATCAATAGGGAAATAAAATAGAAACTCTTAAAACCATGAAAATAGTTAGAAATATATTAGCCGTTATATTTGGGATTGTCATTGGAAGCCTTGTAAACATGAGTATTATTAATATTAGCAATTCGATTATTCCTTCCCCAAATGGTGTAGATGTTAAAACACTTGAAGGTTTAAAAGCTGGCATAGATTTGTTTGAACCAAAGCATTTCGTAATGCCTTTTTTAGCCCATGCCATTGGCACTTTTGCAGGTGCATTAATAGCACTTAAAATTGCGGCATCCCATCAAATCAAGTTTGCTTGGACAATTGGTTTTTTCTTTTTATTCGGTGGAACAGCTAATATTTTAATGCTCCCTTCTCCCCTTTGGTTTAACATTACCGACCTCGTATTGGCCTATGTTCCTATGACTTTTTTGGCAATAAAAATAGGGAATAGAAATTCAAGCCACTCTGAATAGAATCATCACAATGACAAAAGGGAACTTGCATGAAAAAGCCAAATTAATTCACAACTATTGGCAACCTCAAATTATTGGAGAGTTGAATGGACAACAGGTCAAATTGGCCAAAATAAAAGGGGAATTTGTGTGGCACAAACATGACAATGAAGACGAACTCTTCTTGGTCGTTTCTGGGCAATTTAAAATGGAGTTAAGAGACCAAACGCTAGACATTAAGGAAAACGACTACATTATTATTCCTAAAGGAGTAGAGCATCGACCGGTTGCAGAAAACGAAGCAACAATAGTGCTTTTTGAACCTTCAGGAACTCTCAACACTGGAAATGTAGAACATGCATTAACCTATAAAGATTTAAAGAAAATTTAAGCCATCATGCATACACAAATCGAAGCTTATATTAATAGTTTCCCAACTTTTACTAAAGAAATTCTACTCAAAATTCATCATCTAATCAAACAAAATGTACCTCATTCCGAGGAAGATTTTTCTTATGGAATGCCTGCTTATAAAACAAATGGTAAGCCTTTGGTTTACTTTGCTGCCTACAAAAATCACATAGGGTTTTACGCTACACCTTCTGGTCACGAAGCTTTTAAAGAAAAACTTTCGGCATACAAACAAGGTAAAGGATCGGTTCAATTCCCTTTAAACCAAGTCATTCCGTATTCACTGATTGAAGAAATCATCAAATATAGAGTAGAAGAAAATCTCACAAAAAATAAAAGACAAAGCAATGCAAAATCCAGTAATAACAATTGAAATATGGAGTGACATAGTTTGTCCATTTTGTTACGTAGGTAAAAAGAAAATTCAACAGGTCATTGAAAAACTCAATATTGAAGAACAAGTACAAATAATTTGGCGCAGTTACCAACTTGACCCCGATTTACCGTCAGAAAAAGCATATCCCTCTTTGGAATATTTGATGTTGAAAAAGAATATTTCTGCAGAACAAATGCAAGGAATGAATGATTACTTAAAACAACAAGGTTTAGAATATGGGATTAACTTTCAATTGGATAAATCTTTGATCTTTAATACTTTTAATGCACATAGACTCCTACAATGGTCGAAAGAATTCAACAAAAGTTCTGAATTAAAAGAAGCCTTTATGAAAGCCTATTTTACAGATGGAATTGATTTATCAAATCCTAAAAACTTAATTTTGACAGTTGGAATGGTGGGTTTGGACCCCCAAAAAGCTATAGAAATTTTAAATAGTACTGTCTATTCTGAGGCCGTAGAAAAAGACATTTACCAGTCCAAAACCATTAATTTGAGAGGTGTTCCTCATTTTTTATTCAACGATAAATTTTTTATTTCAGGGGCTCAAGAGGATTTTGTTTTTGAAAATGCGATTAAAGGCGAATTACTTCAACAAAACAAGCTTTAATTTAAAAAAATACGACAAATCCGCTTTAAAAATAGACTATTAAAAAAGGGACTGATATAGAATTAAGTTAAATTTGGATGCATTAAAGACATGTCAAACTCTATAGATTTAAATTCAAAAAAAACGGCTTTAGTTATTGGAAGTTCTGGTTTAATTGGTTCACAACTAGTGATTCAGCTATTATCAAATCCAAATTTCGAAAAAGTCATTGTATTCAATAGACGTCCTTGTTTAATTTTACATCCTAAAATCGAAGAACATATCATTGATTTTAATGATTTAAAACCGATAGAACCTTTTATTAAGGGAGATGTAATGTTCTGTACGATGGGAACTACCATTAAAAAAGCGGGAAGTAAAGAGGCATTTAGACTAGTGGATGTGGTGTATCCCGAACAATTTGCTCAAATGGCATTGCAAAACCAAGTTAAGCAATTTTTGTTAATTTCATCTTTGGGGGCTAACCTTGAATCAAGTAATTTTTACCTCAAAACAAAGGGAGAAATTGAGACTTACCTTCAGCAATCTGCATTTATATCCATTTCGATTCTTAGACCATCTCTTTTATTGGGAGACAGAAAAGAATTTAGATTTGGAGAGAAATTGGCTACCTATATTTTACCTGTTTTATCTTTATTTTTAATAGGACCATTAAAAAAATACAAAGCTATTGATGCAAAAACCGTCGCTAAAGCTATGGTTAATATAGCGTTACAAAACAAACCTGGATTTACCATTTATCCATCCGACGAACTACAAACGTTTGGTAATTGATAAACTTGCAGCTATGAATGAAGTAATTTTAGAAAAACAATATTTTAGACAATGGTGGATTATAATTTTATTTGGGGGAATAGACGCCATCATTTTATATGGACTACTCACTCAACTGATAACAGGAACTCCATGGGGCGACAAACCTTTGAGTGATATCGGAGTTATAATTTTATATATTTGTTTCACTTTATTTGCTTTGTTTTTTATGAATATGGGATTACAAACTCGGATTGATGACCACGGCATTCATTTTAAATTTATTCCATTTTCTAGACGATTTACTACATACCTCTGGAGTGAAATTTCAAAATGCGAAGTAAGAGAATACAGTCCAGTTAAAGAATATGGCGGTTGGGGAATACGATATGGCAGAAATGGTATGGCATATAATGTGTCTGGCAATCAAGGAATAGACATTATATTAAAAAATGGTAAAAGGGTTTTAATAGGCACTAAAAAAAATATTGAAATTCAATTATTTTTGAGTAAAATTGAAAGCATAAATAAACCAATATAATTCCCTCGAAATGAAAAATTTAAAATCCCTAGCAGCAGTATTAACTTTTCTATTTATCTCCTTTGGCTTTACAACTGCCAGTCAATGGGAAATCTATGAAGTAGCCGACTTTAAAGCTAAATTCCCAAGCAAACCAACCTATGAAACACAAGTGGTGAATTCAGCAGTAGGTAACTTAACTATGCACATTTACATGTTGGATGCCTCTACCACAGGTACAGACGACAACTTGGTTTATGGTATTATTTCTACCGAATACCCCGATAGTACTATTGATTCAAATGACCCCGAATTAATGTCAAATATGTTCAGAGGTGCCATAGACGGTGCTGTTAAAAATGTTAAAGGCAAATTATTGTCAGAAAATAACATTTCAATTGGGAAATACCCAGGCAGAGAAATTAAGGTTGATTATGGCGATGGTGTTGCATTTATCAGAATGAGACTATACTTAGTTAAAAACAAAATGTATATACTTCAAACCATTACTTTAACTGAAAAAGATAACAATGCTTCTATTAATGAATTCTTGAATTCATTTCAGTTAAAATAAAATTGAAAGACTGAGACATAAAGCCAATTTATAATTTAAAAAAACCAATCTTTATTATCCCTTTCTTAATATGGAAATTCATTTAAACACGCTTTAAATCTCATTTAAATATCCATTAGAAAAGGCTTACAAGTTTAAATTGTAAGCCTTTTCTAATTTTAGATAGGCGTTTATTAATAACCCATATAAAATAATAGAATTTAACTATCGTTTCCTATGTTCTATTTCAACAAAAGTTCTTTAGTCGCCAATCGTTGTATTTTGTACATAACACTATTATTATTATTTTCTACACGATAAAAAAAGGCTTACAAAAATGTAAGCCTTTTCCTTTTTATAGAATGCCTGTATGTATTATGGGAACTTAGGATACTTTGTAAAATCAGGTTTGCGTTTTTCTAAAAAGGCATTTTTACCTTCTTGCGCTTCTTCGGTAAAGTAATACAACAAAGTAGCACTTCCTGCCAATTCTTGAATTCCTGCTTGTCCATCCAACTCGGCATTCAACCCGTATTTAATCATACGCAATGCCATTGGACTTTTTAGCATCATTTCGTGACACCATTCTACTACTTCATCCTCCAACTTATCGAATGGCACTACTTTATTTACCAAACCCATATCAAAGGCCTCTTGAGCAGAATATTGTCTACACAGGAACCAAATCTCTCTTGCTTTTTTCTGCCCAACTATTCTTGCCAAATAACTGCTACCAAATCCACCATCAAAACTACCAACTTTAGGACCTGTTTGTCCGAATTTAGCATTTTCTGAAGCTATAGTTAAGTCACATACCACGTGTAAAACATGACCGCCACCAATGGCATAACCATTTACCATTGCAATAACTGGTTTAGGAAGTGAACGGATTCTTTTTTGTAAATCAAGCACGTTCAAACGAGGAATTCCAGCTTCGTCTTTGTATCCTCCTAATGTTTTAATATTTTGATCACCACCACTACAAAATGCTTTGTCTCCCTCACCTGTCAACACCACGCAACAAATATCTTGATGTTCACGTGCATAATCCATTGCTTCTATCATTTCCATGTTAGTTTTTGGGGTAAATGCATTGTGATAACGCGGTCTATTAATCGTAATCTTTGCGATTCCTTCAAAATACTCAAACTTTATTTCATCGTATTCCTTAATCGTTTGCCATTCTCTTTTACTCATATTGTATAGATTTTATATTTTTTATAATTGATTGATTGATAATTGAATCTGTTTGTATTTCTAAAATGCTACAAGTTTCACTTTGCAAAAATGCCTTTAAAGCATCCTTCAAACTGTTGTAATCATTTGCACAAAAATAATTCAATTTATAATGGTTTGCAATGTCTTTTGCATTGAATTGGTGAGGTGTTTTTATATATGGATTCAGTTCTGGCAATTGGCTTGGCCCATCAATAATATCAAATATCCCCCCTCCAGAATTGTTCATCAAAACAACCTTTAAGTTATGGATTGAATACGAATGCCAAAAAGCATTAATATCATAAAAAAAGGCAACATCGCCTGTAATCAAAACTTGCATTATATTTGGTTGCGCCAAAGCCATTCCAACTGCTGTACTTGTACATCCATCAATTCCACTTACACCTCTGTTCCCATAAACACACCAATTTTCTTTTAAGTATTCCCCTAAAAAAGAGACATTTCGAATTGTCATGCTGTTTGATAAATGCAGCCCAATTTTTTCAGGAAGAGCATTTAATACTTCTCTTATGGCAGACAATTCTCCAAACTCCGACCTGTATATCTTGCCTTTTAATTGTTCTATATTTTTCGAAATATCAGACACATATTTAGACTGCACTTGTGGTAAATATTTTTTAAACTGCTTAAAAAAGTCGAGCGGATTCATTTGCAAAATTTCTGGTTGAGAGAAAAACGGGTCCGCACAGTATCCATTATCGGCGATATGCCAATGTTGCTTAGGAGGATTTGATCTTAGTATCTGTTTTAAGGGTTTACTAATAATCATTTGCCCTGTTGTGATTAACAAATCGGGAGCTAATAATTTCTTTTGAGCTTCATTGGCAGAGAGTAAATACAATTCAATATTTTTGAAAGTACCATAAGCATGCGCATTCGATATGACATCGGCAATAACAAGTGCAAATCTATGATTCTCAATTTCTTTAAGTTCACAATATGCTTCTGAGGGGTCATTGGCCCCTAATAAAACCATCACTTTAGGAAAATCATGAAAGAAATGTTCAGAATCTATCCCAATTTCCCATTCTACTTCATTCACTTCTGTCTTTTTAACACGCTTATATTCAGGATATTCAAATATAGTATTTGCTGCTTCGTACAAAGGTTCACGCAAAGGGACATTCAGGTGAACAGGTCCTTTGATGGCTTCATTGCATTGTAAATAAAGCTGGTCAGTGATTTCAAATATTTTCGAGAACTGATTTGCATCCAAATTTTCAGGAGTTTGATACGACCCATAAACATGACGGTTGAAAATATCAAATTGATGAATGGTTTGTCCATCCCAACGGTCCAGCATTTTTTCAGGTCGGTCGGCACTAATCACAATCAAAGGCACTTGCATATAGTACGCTTCAACTATGGCAGGATAGTAATTAACCAAAGCTGAACCACTTGTACATAAAAGTACCACAGGTTTTAGTTGAGCTTTTGCCATACCAAGTGCTATAAATCCCGCCGACCTTTCATCGGGGATAGACCAACATTGAAAATGAGGGTATCTCACAAATGACATGATTATAGGCGCATTTCTACTTCCTGGACTGATTACTACATCAGTGACTCCGTGAGCATAAAGGCCTGAAACGATGGCATTAATATTGGTTTGGAATAGACTCAAAGTTTATGAATACAAAAGTAATAGTTCAACAGATTGATTTAAAAAAAGTTCTGACAAAATCTCCATTACTTTTTAACAATTGAAACTGATTTGCGGGCAGGCAATATCCCCACAATTAACCCTAAGAGTAATACTGTAAATAAAACCAAAAGTATATCTTCTCCTTTTATTTTTACGGGGTAACTATCCACTATGGCTCCTTGCATTTTAATAAAACCTGTAGATTGTTGTAAAGCAACCAAACCTAAGCCAATTAACAACCCTAAAAATGCTCCAAAAAAGGAAATAAGAAACCCTATTGAAAAGAATATTTTTTGAATTACCTTTTTGGATGCGCCCATACTTATCAAAGTAGAAATATCTTCTTTTTTTTCAATAACTAACATGGTCAAACTGCCAAGTGCATTGAAGGCCGCTATGAGTAGAATAAATGTAAGAATAGCAAAACTTGCCCATTTTTCGCTTTTAAACATTTTGTATAAAGTGGCTTGTTGTTCCATTCTGTTTTGAACTTTATATTCTTTGCCCAACAAATTTTGAATAGTTTGATACACTTTTTCCTCTTTGGCGTTTTTGAGTAATTTAATTTCTAGGGAACTCGCTTTCCCATTTGTTTCAAAAAGTTGTTCGGCAAAAGACATAGGAACAAAAACATACTTATTGCTTATGGCTTCATCAAGTGTAATAAGTCCCGATGGTTGAATCAACATTTGATTAACTGCCTCAGGGTCACTTACACTGTAATCACCTCTTCGCGGTGTAATAACGGTTAACTGACTGAAGGGACCGTTTGTAGAGGCATTTACTTTAAGCCCTACACCGGACCCTAAAACCATAAATGGAACATTCTTTTCACTCAATAGTGCTTCACCATCGGTAATTCGAGTTTCCAAGTCATTGATTTTAAAGTAACGATTATCAACCCCCTTTACAGTACAAATCGTTTGATAGTCGTGATTTCTCACTACAGCATGGTCTTCTAAACTTGGTAATACATATGCGACTCCATCTATTTTTTTAATTTTAGCAAGGGTTGATTGGTATTCAAAAAATTTCCCTTCAATAGGTGTAATTTTAATATCAGGGTTAAATTTATTGTACATCGAAAAAATTAACTCTTCGAAACCGTTCATGGTACTCAGTATAATTATTAAGGCGGTAGTACAAACTGTGAATGCTAAAACAGCAATAGATGAAATAATATTAATTGCATTTCTTTTCTTTTTGGCAAATAAATACCGAAACGCTATGAATTGTGTAAATACCAAATTATTTAAACGCTTTTACAACAATACATTTGCCCTTGGTATGAGGGAATCCTATATCCAAAAGATTAAGAACTATAACTGGCAATAATACTAGCACTACATAGAATGGTAAGAAAGCAAAAAACAAACTCGATTTTTTGATGACATACGAAGGCCATCCTGTGGTTAACTTCCAACTAAGTACACCTGGGAAACCATAAACATAACGGGCTTTTACTTTAGCAAAACCTGCCTGCTTAAGTTTACTTTTAATTTCAACCAAACTATATCCCAATCGGTATGTATTATCTTTGTAAATACCCGTAGATAGCTTAGTATCTCTTTGGTCCGCATAGTTACTTGAGTTAAATAAAACTAACACTCCAGGACTTTTTAAATTGGTATAAAAATTTCGGAGAACTTCTACATCATTTTCAATATAATTAAGAAGATTAACACAAAGTGACAAATCAAAACTTTCGGGTTTTACATAAGTGGTCACATTTTCTGTTTTACAATAAATATTTTTTACACTTTCACTTTGCAAAAAATTGGTAGATTTTGAAACAAAAATTTGGTTAGAATCAATCGCTAACACATTATATTTTTGATTGTTATAAAACAAAGCAAGCAACTGACCAATTCCAAAACCAGGATAAAAAACGTGTTGAACTTTGGTTTTACGTTTACTACAAATGGCTATTTCACGCTTTAAAATCTTGTTTTTTAATAATAAATTATCCGAGAAGTAGTGATAAAACCGTCTCAACCAGGAATGATTATCCAGGGATTGAGAAAAAATATCGGTATTACAAGATTCAGGCATTATATTTCAGTTATTCTTCTGTATTTCTTGATTCTCTCTCTTTTCTTAAGTTATCAAATATTTTTTCAAATTTGGCTACTTTCTCCAAACTATTGTCTTCAAAAAACTGCAATTCAGGAATAATACGCACTGCATTTTTAATTTTATTGGCCAATTCTTTTCTTATTATCTTGTTGTTATCCTGAATAATATCCAATATCACTTGATTGCTTGGAGCATTTAAAATACTTAAATAAGATTTTACATAACTTAAATCAGGGCTTGAGCTAACTTCGGTTACGGTCACAAAAGCGCCTCCAAACCAATCATTGGTTTTTGTTTGAAAGATTACACCTAATTCACGTTGAATCTCTCTGTTAAATTTTTCTGTTCTTGTGCTCATTATTCAATTGCAAAGTTATAATTTGCAACGCTTATTTTAAGCATTTAATAAAATAATTTATCAGTATGCATTTTTTGACATGTTCATTCCAAGGTTTTGTAACAGGTATAGCACTCAGTTTAATGCTTGGGACTGTTTTTTTTGCCCTTGTTAGAAACAGTTTGATTTATGGTTACAAAACAGGTTTATACATTGCTTTAGGGGTCATCACAAGTGACATTATTTTCATTAGTTTAGCATTATTAAGTCATGGATTTGCTGTATTTTTGAAACAGTACGAACTGTTAATCTCCATTATTGGTGGTACTATTTTGGCTTTAATGGGACTATTTATGTTCTTCAAAAAAAATGCAACCATCAAAGAAGGCATTGCTTTCGACAATCCCAATAACTCTGTTTTTTATTTTATTAGCAATGGTTTTTTTATCAATATAGTAAATCCTGTTAATTTTTTCAGTTGGCTTACTATCAGTTCAATGCTTACCATTCGTTTTGACTATCAATTGAACGACAAAATTATTTTTTTTTCAAGCAGTTTAGTCAGTATCTTTTTGGTAGAGTTTTTAATTGCCTTCGGCGCTTATAAAATAAAACCATTCATACAACCCAAATGGTTTATATGGGTGAATCGGATTTCGGGAATTATCTTTTTAATGGTGGGTTTAAAACTTGCATTAGGAAAATTTATTTAGTCTTAATTTGTGCATCCATATTTGATTGATTCTAAATGAATACATAGACAGTAAAAGCATTAAAAGAGCGTATATGTATAACGATTGAGATAAATATAAAACAGCATAAGCCATATTAAATACAATCCAATATTTCCAACAAGACCCCTCCTTCTGTATTTCTAAAAATGTGGCAGTAATGGATCCCAATGCCAAAAGCAAATCAAAATAATTCATATTAATAGATGGAAATGGCAATAAAACCTGATACAACAAGACACTAAATGCCACTATGCCAAGTACAATAAATAAATGTCCTTTTTTGGTAACTTTATTCAAAGGATTAGTTTGTGTCAAAAAAAACTTCCAATTTACAAAACCATTAACACCTTGTATTAAATATATAATATTAAGCCATAAACTAGCCCAAAGTCCGATTTGGTAAAAAAAATAGACGCTACAACAAGAAGCCAAAACACCAAACAGCCAAGCGTAAGGATTTAATTTTTCGGCATAATACAAATACACGAAAGTTAATAAAAAAGACACTATTTCTACAACTATCAACACTTGTTACAAAGATGCGTTGATTTTTTTGTAAATTAAAGTGTTTATTTGTTACTTCATTTTGAAACAGTTACTCATTCTAACAACTTTTATTTTACTAATAAGTAATCCTACAAAATCACAAAACAAAGTGAATTTTAAAATGGGGATAGTAGATAGTATTCGTAAAGACTTAACTTATAAAAAAGAATTTTACGTTTGTTTAGATGGCAAAAACAGTATCATCCAGGGATTAAACTTAAAAATGTTTGGCTTACAAGCTGGTTACACCTATAACAATAGAACCAATTTATTTTTAGGCTATTACAGCACTTTAGGAGACAAAAGTAGAGTTTATGACAATCCCACTGCGTCTTATGGCAAAACTGATTCTAATACAGTGTATTCAACATACGGGACTGCTTACTTTAATATTGGGGGAGAATATTATTTTCATAATTCCAAACGTTGGCGATTAACTTTTCCTGTTGCTATTGGATTAGGAACAGGATGGGATCAACTATATACCAGCAAAAAAAAACTACAAGACAAAAGAGAATTTGCAATGCCTATTGAAGTTGGTTTTTATGCAAGCTACAAAATAAAATGGTGGATATGGTTTGGTGGTGGTATTGGCACCCGTATTTCCACATTTGCCCCTCAATATTCAGGCCCCTTTTACACTTATGGATTTAGTTTAAGATTTGGGGAAATTTACAGTCGAGGCAAAAAAGCTTTGGGTATTTAAACAAGAAAGCCAGCATTTAGCTGGCTTTCTTGAATTAAAATAAATCACTATTGATTCTCTTCCGTTGTGCTTTTTGGGGCTGGCTTCTCTTTTGGAACCGTTGGTTTGTAATCTATTAAACCTTTATCATAAAGAATAGATTCAACAAAGAATTCCAATTGATGTTCATCTATTTTCTTACCTATAATTTTAGCATTTTCATCTAACACAAACAAGGTTGGATTAGCTGTGATGTTATAGTCTTGACGGTAAATAGGCCATGGATAATAACGGTCTGTCTTGCATACATTGATCCATTGACTTAAATCAGGATTGGTTTGCATCAATTTTTTCCACTCAGCATATTTTCCTTCTGTAGATATTGCATAAACAACAACACCTTTGTTTTTCAACTTTTTGTGAACTTTGCTCACTATAGGAATAACATCTTTGCAATGTCCACAAGTAGGATCGTAAAAAAACACAATTGTAACCTTACCTAATTTTTCATACAAGATATGATAACGACCACTGGTATCTTCCATTTTAAGGTTAGGTGCTATTTTACCACACATAGTTGGTGTTGCTTTCTTAGCCTCATCACACATTTTTCTTAAGTTTGCAGTATCGTCATACCACCACGCTTTCCCTTGACAATAGATGGTATTAATCATGTGAACCGTTACATTGTCTTGACACATAATTTTTCTGTCTTGGAACTTTGTAGTTAGGTATTGAACAAAATATTTTTGAGTTTCTGTATGAATCACTGTTTTTCCTAAAACTTCATCAACCGCAGAAACCAAACTATCTGGGTCTTGGAACACCACTCTGTCAATAAAATCATTCAATTTATTAACCAATAACCCTTTAGGGGCTCTTATTAATCCATCTTCTGTAAAATCTATATTGTCCCAGTAGTGTGATTTATAAAAATAATATTCTTGCATTGAATCCAACTTTACATTTTCAGGAAACTTTATAGGTTGGAATGCTTTAAAAATTTTAGTTAATAAATGATTGGGATATTGGGCAATATAAGATTCTCTGACTTTAAAATTGACTTTATCCATTGAATCCATTTGAGCTTTTATAAAAGTAGAAAGGGCTGTATTATTCAACTCTTTTGCTTTTTTAAATTCTTGGTCAAGTTTGTATCTTTCTCTGCCATAGCTGTACATTTTTCCTTGAAATTGGGCAAAAATCTCATTTTCTTCAGAACCTGTTACTTTAACTTTAGACTCATCCATGGAAGTGTCTGCTTCGAAATAAAATTCTTGATCATCTGTAATTGGCAATTCATAGTATGAAGCCATACTAGGAAAAACAATCAAATACAAACCTCTTTGCAATTTAGGATTTCCAGTAAAAACACCTACCCCATTGTCATCTAAAATACAGGTATCTCTCATGTAATTTTTGTCCCCAAAGTTATCTGCAAGGTAAAGAGGTACGTTTTTCAATCCTTTAATTTTAACTTTAATGGAATAATTCCCTTTGGCCCTACCTGGATTTTTATAATCGAAATCGGAAGTTAAGCTAGTTGGAGAGGTTACAATTGGGTTAGAAACTTGGGTTGCTTGAGCTGTTGTTTCTTTTTTTCCTGACTTTTGTGCCCATAAAACATCAGATGATAAAAGGGTTAATAGGCCGAAAATAAACGATTTAAATAGAAATATTCTTTTCATTAATTAATATTGTAAGGTTTTTTAGCAAATATACAGACAATAATTTTGCCAAAATGGTTTTCTCTATGAATAAAAATAATTTATTTTTTGAAAGTGTTTATCAAGTTGTGGAATTAATCCCTGAAGGGAGAGTGACTTCATATGGGGCAATTGCAGCTTATTTGGGGAGTAAACAATCGAGCAGAATGGTTGGATGGGCTATGAACGCTTCGCATCATCTATCCTATTCAATTCCATCGCACCGAGTGGTAAATCGTAATGGATTACTGACAGGAAAAAGTCATTTTGGCGGAAATAAAATGGCAGATTTGCTCACACAAGAAGGGATTAATATCGAAGAAAACCAAATCACAAACTTCAATGAAGTTTTTTGGGACCCTTCCAAAGAATTAACTATTCTATAAAAAAGTAACAAAATACTGATGAATGTCATTTTCTTTATTTACACCTGACTCTATTTTCGTAAACTTATTTTTTTGTGAAAATTCTTGCACCTACAGATTTATCTCAAATTTCAATCAATGGGGTAAAATATGCCGCATCACTAGCCAACTATCTATTGATGGACATAGAGTTATTATATATCATTCACCAACCAATGATGCTTAAATCGGGTATTTTTAACTCAAAAAAACTAGATGATTTATTGGAAAATGACGGCATAGATGAACTAAAACTAATTGTTTCTGAATTACAAAAAGAATTCCCGAATTTAAAAAACATTCAATACCATATTTCTCATGCACCAAAAGTAGATATTGAAATATGTCAGTTTGCTCATAACTCAGAATTCGACATGATCGTTCTTGCAACTCACGGCAGAAGTGGTATTGAATCCGTTATTATGGGCAGTGTTGCTCTTTCTGTGATTAACCGATCTAATGTGCCAGTTATTGCTATCCCCGCAAACACGCTGTTTAATCCAATAAAAAAGATTGCATTA